>CAZDXJ010000078.1:0-11149 GCA_964509475.1 uncultured Methylococcaceae bacterium
TGTCCATTAACAATCCGCTGTGATGAAGAAAATCAACGGTCAGGGCTGGAAGTTCGGTGAGTTTTGTGGCACGCTTCATAAGCGTTCTATTGGGGTTGTTGGATGTCAAGTTCCCAATATTATACCATTTGTTCTTTCCGTCCAGAATTTTTTGTAAAAGGCCGGATAAATACCTACCCAGGAGCTAGGTTATAAGTATCTGTTTCATATAATGAAACAAGCTGTTTACGATAATTGAAAAGATTTAACATGCGGAAAAGCGTAGAATAAATGCGGTTATAAAATATTCATTTATCAAGCAGCCCTGACGGCTGGATTAGAGTCTGACAAGAGAATAACAATGAGCGATATACATAAATGGGATGTCGAGGACCCTGAGTTTTGGGAAGCCGAAGGTAAATATATTGCCAATCGCAATCTGTGGATATCCATTCCCAGTTTATTATGCGGTTTTGCGGTATGGCTGTATTGGGGAATCATAACGGTACAGATGCTGAATCTGGGTTTTCCTTTTGAAAAAGCGGAATTGTTTACCCTGATGTCAATTGCCGGACTGACCGGCGCGACCTTGCGTATACCCAGCAGTTTCTTTATTCGCCTGTGCGGGGGGCGGAATACGATTTTCTTTACCACGGCGTTGTTGATGATACCGGCTTTCGGTACCGGTTTGGCCTTGCAGGACAAGAATACGCCATTTTGGGTGTTTCAGGTATTGGCGCTATTATCCGGTCTGGGCGGTGGCAATTTCGCTTCGTCAATGTCCAATATCAGTTTTTTCTTTCCGAAAAAAGTACAGGGTTTGGCGTTAGGTTTGAATGCCGGTTTGGGCAATTTTGGCGTGACCACGATGCAGGTGCTGATTCCATTAGCCATGACCTTTGGTCTGTTTGGCGCATTGGGCGGTGAGCCGATGATTTTGCAGGCGTCTTCCGGGACGTTAATTGGCAAGATACCGGCGGGTACGGAAACCTACATTCAAAACGCCGGTTTTATCTGGCTGATTTTTCTGATTCCGCTGGCGTTTTTGGGCTGGTTCGGGATGAACAATATTCGCGCCGAACATGTCTCGCCGGATATCGGCCATCCGCTAAAGAACTTTGCCATCATCACCGGTATGCTTTTGATTGGTTTTATTGCTTCGGTATTTGGTTTGTGGCTGATGTTGCCGGAATCGGTCAATGGTTCCGGTTTTGGCGTACCCAAGGAGATTGCCTTGTTTATTGTCATTGCCCTGACGGTATCGCTGTTGAAAATCATACCGGGTCAGATTGGTGAAAATCTGGGACGGCAGTATCAGATTTTTGATAACAAACACACCTGGGTCATGAGCATTATCTACACCATGACCTTCGGTTCGTTTATCGGTTATGCAGCCTGCTTTCCATTGGCAATCAAAGTAATTTTCGGCTATCAGCATGTTATCGTCGATGGCGTGATGACCCATGACCTGATCAATGACAACGGGCCGAGTGCGTTGATGTATGCCTGGATGGGACCGTTTATCGGCGCCTTGATCCGGCCGGTGGGTGGTTTGATTGCCGATAAGGTGGGTGGTGCCTGGGTAACCCATATTTGTGCGTTTACCATGGTTTTGAGTGCCGGTGGCGTGGCTTATTACATGAAGGCGGCTTACGCTTCGGCAACGCCGGAAGAGTATTTTGTGCCGTTTTTCATTTTGTTTTTGATTCTGTTCACCGCAACCGGCATTGGTAACGGTTCGACCTTTCGTACCATTGCCATGGTGTTTTCCAAGGAACAGACCGGGCCGGTATTGGGCTGGACTTCGGCCGTTGCTGCCTACGGCGCGTTTTATATCCCCAAGGTTTTTGGTGAACAAATCAAGGCCACCACGCCGGAAGTGGCGCTGATGGGGTTTGCCGCCTTTTATGTGGTGTGTATCATGATCAACTGGTGGTTTTATCTGCGTAAGGATGGCGAGTTTTATAATCCTTAAGGGAACACGCACTTTTTACCTTTAAAAAAGACGTAATGACGCCGCCGGCCAAAGTTTGGCCGCTGCGTTGTTGTCAAAAGACTTCCTAACGGCAGGAGAATACAACGATGAGTCATTTTTTAGACCGTCTCAATTTTTTCAAGAAAGTTCAAGATACCTTTTCCAATGGACATGGTATTGTCACCAATGAAGATCGACAATGGGAAGATGGCTATCGTAACCGCTGGCGCTTTGACAAAGTGGTGCGCTCGACCCATGGCGTCAATTGTACCGGCAGCTGCTCCTGGAATGTGCATGTCAAAAACGGTTTGGTGGCGTTTGAAATGCAGGCCACCGATTATCCGCGTACCCGCCCGGACATGCCCAATCACGAGCCGCGTGGTTGTCCGCGTGGAGCCAGTTTTTCCTGGTATTTGTACAGCCCGCTGCGGGTCAAGCATCCGCTGATTCGTGAGCGCCTGGTGTCCTTGTATCGTGCCGAACGTGCGGCCGGCAAGGATCCGGTCGAAGCCTGGGCTGCGATTCAGCAAGATGCGGACAAGCGCAAACAATATACGGCGGTGCGCGGTTTGGGGGGATTCGTGCGCGTGGATTGGGATGAGGTTGCGGAAATCATAACGGCCGCCAATGTCTATACCATCAAAACCCATGGCCCGGATCGGATTGCCGGATTTTCACCGATTCCGGCCATGTCGATGATCAGTTATGCGGCCGGCAGCCGTTATTTGTCGTTGATCGGCGGCGCCTGTTTGTCTTTTTATGACTGGTACTGTGACTTGCCGCCGGCCTCACCCCAGACCTGGGGCGAGCAGACCGATGTCCCCGAATCGGCCGATTGGTACAACTCGACGTATCTGATTGTTGCCGGTGCCAATTTGCCAATGACCCGTTCGCCGGATGCGCATTTTTATGCCGAGGTGCGTTACAAAGGCGCCAAAGTAGTGGCTATATCACCCGATTATGCCGAATATGTGAAGTTTGCGGATTTGTGGATGCCGGCCAAACAAGGTACCGATGCGGCCGTCTTTTTGGCTATGGGCCATGTGGCGTTAAAAGAGTTTTATATCGACCGGCAAGACCCGTATTTTGAAGAATACGCGCGTACCTATACCGATTTTCCAATGCTGGTGATTCTGGAAAAGCAGGCTGATGGCGCTTATGTCGGTGGCCGTTTTGCCAGAGCCTCGGATTTCGATGGCGGCCTCGGTGAGAGTAATAACCCGGACTGGAAAACCGTGGTTATCGATGACAACAGCGGTGATATTTACACACCGAACGGCTCGATTGGTTTCCGTTGGGGGGAGAAAGGGCGCTGGAATTTGTTGTCCGGTGAACAAAGCGGCAGGGCCGGTAAGCCCTGTTTGAGTCTGATGGCCGATAAGGACGAGGTAGTTACCGTATTGTTTCCCGATTTTCAATCCGGGCACGATCAACCTATACGCCGCCAGGTGCCGGTCAAAACCATGCAGCTCAATGGCCGTGAAGTTCGGGTGGCAACGGTATTTGATTTACAGGTGGCGCAATACGGTATTGATCGGGGGCTGGGCGGCAAGGCGGCCAAAGACTATCATGATGTGATCATACCGAATACACCGGCCTGGGCGGAAAAAATCAGTGGGGTGAAACAGGCTGATATTATCCGCACCGGCCGGGAATTTGCCGATAATGCGGCCAAGACCATGGGCAAGTCCATGGTGATATTGGGTGCCGGTATCAATCATTGGTATCACAATGACATGAATTACCGCTCCATTATGAATCTGTTGCATATGTGCGGTTGTGTCGGCCAGAGCGGGGGCGGCTGGGCACACTATGTCGGCCAGGAAAAATTGCGTCCCCAGGCCGGTTGGGCGCCCGTGGCTTTTGCCCTGGACTGGCAGAAACCGCCCCGGCACATGAATGGCACGACGTTTTTTTATTTCCATACCGATCAATGGCGGTATGAAAAACTGAACGCCGATCATTTGCTGGCGGCAACCGCGCAGGCCCGTTACAAAGGCTATAATCTGGCCGATTACAATGTGGTTTCCCAGCGTTTGGGCTGGTTGCCTTCGGCGCCGCATTTCAACAAAAATCCGCTGGCTATTGTCAAGGCGGCGGAACAGGCCGGTGCCCGGGATGAAAAAGGTGTTGCCGATTATTTGGTGGCGCAGTTAAAGTCCGGTGATATCGCGTTTGCATCGGAAGATATCGATGCGCCGGAAAATCATCCGCGTAATCTGTTTGTCTGGCGCGCCAATCTGATTGGCGCCAGCGCCAAGGGTCATGAATACTTTCTCAAACATCTGCTTGGCGCCCAAAATGGCGTTATGCAGGATGTGGTCAAAAAAGCGCAAGGCAAGGAAATTGTATGGCATAAAGAGGCGCCGATTGCCAAACTGGATCTGTTGGTGGATATTAATTTCCGCCTCAACTCGACCGGTGCCTATTCCGATATTATCCTGCCGACAGCGACTTGGTATGAAAAAAATGATCTGAATACCACCGATATGCATCCGTTCATTCATCCGTTGACCCAGGCGGTCGATCCAGGCTGGGAAGCGCGTTCGGATTGGCAAATCTTCAAGACTCTGGCCAAACGCTTTTCCGAACTGGCGGAAAAACATCTGGGCAGCCAAAAGGATTTGGTGGCCTTGCCGATTTTGCATGATACACCGATGGAATTGGCTCAGGCTTTGGATGTCAAGGATTGGAAACGTGGTGAATGTGAACCGGTAGCGGGCAAAACCCTGCCGCTTTTGAAACTGGTGCAGCGGGATTTTGCCGATACCTACAAAAAATTTACCGCCTTGGGACCTTTGCTGAGCCAGCAGGGCAATAACATCAAGGGCATCGACTGGAATAGCGAGAAAGAATACGAACACCTGAAAGCGATTTGTCATACCGTTCAGGAGGAAGGCATCAGTCAGGGTATGCCGTCCCTGGAAGAGGATATCAATGTCTGTGAAACCATTTTGGCATTGGCGCCGGAAACCAATGGTGAAGTGGCGGTCAAGTCCTGGACCGCACTCAGTGAAAAAACCGGTGTCGATCATGTCCATCTGGCGCGTTCCCGCGAGGATGACAAAATTACTTTCCGCGATATCAAGGCGCAGCCTCGTAAGATCATTACCGCGCCAACCTGGAGCGGTATCGAATCGGAAACCGTCAGCTACAACGCCGGTTATACCAATATCCATGAGCATATCCCGTTCCGTACCTTGACTGGAAGGGCGCAGTTTTATCAGGATCATCAATGGATGCGTGATTTTGGCGAAGCGTTTTGCACCTATAAACCGGCCGTCGATATGCAGACCACGGTGGAAATGCAGAAAAAACTGGATGGCAAACCGCATTTGAAACTGAACTGGATAACGCCGCACGGTAAATGGGGTATCCACAGCACCTATCATGACAATCAGCGTATGTTGACCTTGTCGCGTGGCGGGCCGCATATCTGGGTCTCGGAAAATGATGCCCGCGCCATTGGCCTGGAGGACAACGACTGGATTGAAGCGCTCAATATCAATGGCGCAACGGTGGCGCGGGTTGTGGTCAGTCAGCGTATTCCCGATGGTATGGCGATGATGTATCATGCCCAGGAAAAAAATGTCAATACACCGGCTTCCAATACCACCGGCAAACGCGGCGGCATACACAACAGTGTAACCCGCGTGGTGGTTAAACCAACCCATATGATTGGTGGTTACGCGCAACTGAGTTATGGTTTCAATTATTATGGTACGGTCGGTTCGCAACGCGATGAATATGTCATTGTGCATAAAATCGACAACGTCGATATCCGCTGGCTGGAAGCGCCGCTTGATGAGGCCCGTGAGTCGGCCTTGAATCCGGAGGGCGTGCATCAGGCGCCTTATACGGGTGACAACCCTTAAATCTTATGCTTGAGAAGGTGCAACAACAATGAAAGTAAGAGCAAATTTTTCCCTGGTGTTCAATCTCGACAAGTGCATCGGTTGTCATACCTGTTCGGTGACCTGCAAGAATGTCTGGACCAACCGCAAGGGGATGGAATACGCCTGGTTCAATAATGTGGAATCCAAGCCGGGTATCGGTTATCCGAAAAACTGGGAAGACCAGGAACAATGGAATGGTGGTTGGGAATTGTCGGCTGATGGCCAGTTGCAACTGAAGACCGGAGCGCGGCGCAATATTCTGCGTAATATTTTCATGAATCCGAATATGCCGACCATCGATGACTATTACGAGCCGTTTACTTATGACTATGCCCATTTGCAAACCAGCAAACTCAGTGAAGGCACGCCTACGGCGCAGCCCCGATCATTGATTGATGGCCGGCGCATGGAAAAAATTGAATGGGGCCCCAACTGGGAAGATGATTTAGGCGGGGCGTTTGCATTGCGTGGCCAGGACAGCAATTTTAACGATATGGAAAAACAGGTTTATGCGGAATTTGAACAAACCTTCCATATGTATTTGCCGCGTATCTGCAATCACTGCATCAATCCAGCCTGCGTGGCCGCCTGTCCGTCCGGATCATTGTACAAACGCGAAGAAGACGGCATTGTGCTGGTGGATCAGGACAAGTGCCGGAGTTGGCGTATGTGTATCAGCGCCTGCCCGTACAAGAAAATGTTTTATAACTGGGAATCCGGCAAGGCGGAAAAGTGCACCGCCTGTTATCCCCGGGTTGAATCCGGCTTGCCAACGGTTTGTTCGGAATCCTGTGTCGGCCGTATCCGCTATAACGGGGTGATGTTATACGATGCCGACCGTATCGAGGAAATGGCATCCATGTCCGATGAGCAGGATTTGTATCAGGCCCAGCTGGATCTGTTTCTCGATCCCAATGATCCGGACGTGATCGCGCAGGCAAAAGCGGATGGTATTCCCGATTCATGGATTGAAGCGGCGCAGAAGTCGCCGATTTATAAACTGGCCGTGGATTGGAAAGTCGCCTTTCCGTTGCATCCGGAATTTCGCACCTTGCCGATGGTGTGGTATGTGCCGCCATTATCACCGGTACAAACCCAAATTGATCAGGGTCATCTGCCAACGGCACCGGATGGCGTTATTCCGCAGATCGAAAGCTTGCGTATGCCGATTCAGTATCTGGCCAATATGTTGACGGCTGGCAAGGAAGAGCCGATTGTTCTGGCCTTGAAGCGCATGATTGCGATGCGTAGTTTTTATCGTTCGTTGAATGTCGAAAATAGCACCGATACCGCCGTGTTGGAGGCAGTGGGCCTGGATGAGGCGCAGGTACGGGAAATGTATCGTTACATGGCCATCGGCAATTATGAAGATCGTTTTGTCATTCCCACCAGTCATGAAGAACTGCGGCTTGAGGATTTTCACAGTTTTCAGGGCCAGAATGGTTTTAGCTTTGGCAATACTGGATGCAGTATCAGTGCCGGCGCTTCGTTATTTCCGGACCGGCGCACGAAAACCGAAGATGTGCTGGAGTTCGTCCGCTACCATCCGGCCGCGAAACGTTCTGATGGTGAAACGGTATGATCACGATTTACAAGCTGCTGTCACTGTTGCTGGCATATCCCGATAAGGAATTGGCACAGCACTGGCCCGATATCAAACAGAGCCTGCAAAATCTGGATGATTTAACGGCACAGGACAAGGCGGGTTTGACCGGTTTTGTGGACTGGGCGGCATCGTTGCCGTTGATCCGGTTGCAGGCCGAATATGTCAATACCTTTGATTTGATGGCCGAAAACTCCCTGTATCTGACGTATCATTTGTTTGATGAGCAGGACAGGGATCGGGGACCGGCATTGGTCGAGCTGGCCGAGTTATATAAAGCAACCGGTTTTGCCATCGCCGATGGCGAACTGCCGGATTATTTGCCCTTGATTCTGGAATATGTCGCGACCATGGAGGAAGAGTCCAGCGCCCGCGCCTTTTTACAACAAACTGCACAGGCTGTGGGTATCATTGCCGGTAATCTGGAAAAACACGAAAGTCCTTACGCGCCCTTGTTGCGTTTGATAGAGCGTCATGGTGTCGTGAAACAAGAAGCCGCTTGACGGCCATGAACTTAACAATGGTTTTTCATCATGAATTTAATAATCCATATCGTTTTTGAAATTTATCCCTATATCGCCTTGACCACATTTGTATTGGGCAGTCTGATTCGTTTTGACCGCGAACAATACACCTGGAAAGCCGATTCCAGCCAGATTTTCGAGAAAGAGCAGTTGCAAAAAGGCAGTCTGTTATTTCATATCGGGATTCTGGCGCTGTTTTTGGGTCATTTTGCCGGTCTGGTCACACCGCACAAGCTGTTTTTGGCCTTGGGCATTTCCGATATGGCGCATCAATACATTGCCATCAGTCTGGGCGCCGTGTTTGGCTTGTTGTGCATGATGGGCGGTGTCATTCTGTGGTTGCGGCGCATGTTCAATCCCCGGGTGCGGGCCAACAGCCGCTTTATGGATATTTTTATTCTGGACTGGATTTTACTGACTCTAACGGTGGGTTTGATCACCATTCCGGTGTCTGTCTACCACGCCATCAATGGAGATGCCTCAACCATGGTCATGCTGGCCGAATGGGTACAGAGTGTACTCCGCCTGAATGCGGACAGTACCTTTCTGGATTCGGTCGGTTTTATCTACAAGTTACATCTGTTTTTGGGCATGAGCGTGTTTTTTCTGTTTCCGTTCAGCCGCCTGGTGCATGTCTGGAGCATGCCGCTGGCTTATATGTTCCGGCCCTATCAGATCGTGCGCCGCAAATACGTCCGTTCACGTTAAGAGCCGGCTGAATGTTTCAGCGCAAGGCGGGTCTTTATCGCGTGCCGGAACTTATTTTGATGTTTACAAAAATTAACAATTGGTTTGCAATTTTTGCAGTGTTTTTATGTATAATCACGATTAATGGAATTTGATTAAATTACTTGGTTTTTGTAAAACCGAAAAGGGATATGTCTTGGGGATATCATAAGTGAGTCATTAAGTAATGAATTGGTTGCAGATAGAAAGTGAGAGCATTGAGCATCTAAAAGGCGTTGTGATTGTCCAGTTGCCGGATTGCGTGGTCTGGAAAAGCTGGCAGAGCATGGCGTTTGATGATACCGAAATAGCAGCCTACTTTGGTGATATGGTGAAAGCGCAACGCCAGGCCTGTCAAAGTTTGAACAAGGGCTTGCAGGATTTGCGCTTTTCCATTGAATCCGATCAACTTACCTTGCTGGTATCGGAGCTGGCGAAAAAAAATTATGTCGCGGTCTTTGTTTTTTCAGGGCAGGTGGCGCTGGGGCTTGCCCGCTATACGGTAAAACGTTTATCATCAATTATTGCAGAGCATTTGCCCGATGAAGAACTGGTTACCTTGTCGCCAGGGCGGCGGGTGATTGCTTTCATTGAGCGTTATGCCCCTGATCCGCACGCGGTTATGATGCGGATTGCCTTGCAGACAAAAATTCCGTTTGATCGATTTAATGATCCCGATAATCTGACCGCGGAAGAGTTGATGCAAATCGAACTTGCGGCCCAGATGATTCTGGGTGTTTCAAACATTCGATTTTAAAATTTGATTATGGACTGGAAAGATTTAAATTCTACAATAGAACATGCCGATCTGGATTTTTTGGCGGATCAACCTTTGGTGTACCACTGCCATCACTTCAATTTATTTCTCGATCAAACGATCGATGATTTTTTTGGCGCCGAAAAAGGCATTGCACTGCGCACATCAGCCGCGCGTGCGGCCAGTTACCCTTTTCTGACCTCATTGTTTAATAAAATGACCTTGACCACGCCGCCGGAAAGGCTTTTGCTGGCGCAAACGCTTTTCAGCGCTTTTGGACACGGCCGTTTGTATATCGACGCCGGTGTGTCCGGTGGAACGGCCAGCGGCGAATTTCTGCATTACGGTTATGCCTGGCGGGAAAAATACGGCGCCATCAGCAAACGGCAAACGCCGGCCGACGCCTTTGCCGCCGGTTACGCCAGCGCGGCAGTACAGGCAGCGTTTGATACCGCGCATGAATTTACGGTTCAAGAAACCCAGTGCTATGCCCAGCTTGCCGAGCGGTGTGCATTCACTCTGGAAGCAGGCATGATGCCAACGAAAATTGTGCCCGTGGACGAGAGTGCGGCCCGTCAGTCCATCCAGCCTCCCTTGTCGGGTCTGGCGGAAGATCGGATTGCCGATATTGATGCCGGTTTGCGCACGTTTTTAGGCGGGGTGGCCGGAGCCGAGGACACCGGCCTGGTGGATGCCTTTGGCGTATTTGTGACCCGCCATCTGCCCAATTATTACAATGCCATCAGTTACCAGTTGTATGCCGCCGCGAAACAGGATTATCCGGATTTGTTACCGGTTGCGGAGGCTTTGCTGCGTGAATCCGGGCATGTGTGCGTGTTCAATACCTTTGGCGGTATTTTGTATTCTCCCGAATGGGAGGCTATGGTGGGACGTATCGAAGGTGATCTGGAAGAAGTGGTGTCATCCTGTATGGCCATTGCCCGCGCATTGGGGTTCGGTCGCTGGATCATTGCCGAACTGGATGAAAGCCATTTTGTATTGCGTACCGGCAGCGAATATGAATCGCCGTTTTGTCATGTCAACGAGTGTGCGCCCAATACCAACAATGCCTATTTCGTCCAGGGGGCGGCACTTGCAATCATGCGCCTGTGGCAAGAACTGAACTGGAAGGAAAAACCGGCCTTGACTCAGGACTTGTATAAAAACCTGTTCAAATCCGAACACCATTGGCAGGTTGAGCAAACCCGAAGCCTTGCGAACGGGGATGCCTATACGGAAGTGGTGGTTACAAAACAATGATCGAGCGTGATGATGGCTGTATGCGGGGGTTTTTGTGGCGGGTGAAGGCATCCCTGCCCCCGGAACAAGTCATTGGCCGTCTGTCCGCGCAAGGTTTCAAACATACCGATCATCGCGTTTTTTCGGTGTTGAGTGCCAGACAGGGTCACAAGGTGATTGTCGTGCATTCAACGGGGCGGGTGCAGATTCGCCTGGACTGGACAACGCCTTATACTGAACGCCGATCTGAAGCCCTGCGCATTGCGCAAAACATCATATCATCCGAAAGACATACTGAAAATACGGTTTGATATATACGGCACGCGGCCACGCCTGCCTGTTGGCAGACAGGTTTTTGGATTTTGAACATCAAAGCAGGCCTGCGCTCAAGGCACTGCCATTAAGTTAAGAAAATATGATTTGGGTGCCGGTGCGGCTTGTCGTACTGTG
>CAZDXJ010000079.1:0-11067 GCA_964509475.1 uncultured Methylococcaceae bacterium
TGATCGATAACGGTTGCGAAGATCCATTGCAGGAACTGGATTATTATCTGAATTTGCATAGCGCTTTCCTGAAAGAAAAAGCTGCATTACTTGTGATCACGCATTACGACGACACCCAAACTCAAACCGGATTGTTGGATTATCATATGTATTGTCTGCAATATGGTTTTGATTTACCGGTGTTTCGCCTGGATGCTCGCAAAAAAGATCAGGTTCGAGGCATTGTGTCGCATTTGTTTGAAATCATCCAGTCGAGGCAGGCTGCATGAATGAACTGGATCAGATCAACAATACATTACTTAATACCCTTAAAGGGGCATTAGCTTGCGCCATTGTCAATCTTGAAAACGGCACTTTGAACAGCGTGGCGCACCAGATAGATCATTTCGATTCGGGCTATATCAAAGCCGTCAGCGCGGCAGCGGTGGATATGTTCAGGGGAAGAAGCGTACAAACCATTGAATCCTTGTTAGCAAATAGACGGAACAGCGATGAGATAGAGAAATCGGTTGAGCAAATTCAGATGACCACAACAAAGACCTTGCATTTTATGCAGGTGGTACCCGAACATCCCGATTTTCTTATCGTCCTGGTTACGGATCGGGATATCAACCCGGGTTTAGGCTGGGTAGCCGTCCGTCGATTATCGGATCAAGTCGCTCCTTTGTTGAAAAATTTAAGGTGTTTTCATGGATAGGGTTTTTCAATAGAAAACAGAATATTTATTTTTGTAACTACTCAGCGTATATAAACATTTAATATCAGTTACTTACTCCAGAATATACCGTGAATACATCCTTGCAGGCTTGAATGTGACATTCATGCCACATACACTTTTTCCATAACAAACTGATATTAAATACTTGTTATTCAATCGACTACGCTGAGTAGTTACTTATTTTTTAACTAACAGGAGAAATTTATGAGCGATATTGCGCAATCACTTGCCGAGCTGGAACAACAACGTAAGGATAACACCCTTGATGCTCAGGCTTTTTATCGCGGTTTGCTGGCAATTATGACAAAACTCTGTGTTCTTTTACAGAAAGAAACTGAAATTTCAGATAAAGACATCCACTTACAAACGCCTTTGCTTTTAGTCATGCTCAAGGCGCAAATCAAAAAACTGGATGCCCGTAATAATTAAACTGAAGTTTCCCAATAAATTGGAAAGCTAACTGTAGCAATACACAGAGTTGTAGGGTTTTACGGTTATTCGTTGGAGTTAAGTGCAATGGGGAAATTTATTGATAAATACCTTTATTTTAAAGACCGGAAAACTTCAGTAATTAAATATAATCAAGCAGAAATCTGACAGGAGGAAATAACGTGGATATTTTAGAAATAGCCAAAAAAGGCGATATTGCATTGGAACAGCTAGTCAAGGATTATGGTCTGGAAGGTGCTGTTTTGGTAAGTTCCGACGGTTTGACGTTATCATCTCGCATGCCTGCGGGAGGGCATGCCGATGCTGAGGATTTGGTGGCTGCTGCCTGTGCGGCTACTTTGAGTCTGGCCGAGAACTCGGCGGAGGAAGTGGGAAAAGCCCCGCCCGAACAGGTAACCTTGTATTCTAAAGACGGTTATATTGTGTTTACGCGCATGAATACGGAGGTTAGTTTGGGTGTGTTTACCAGTAATTCGGCCAAGCTGGGTATTACCTTGAATGCCGTCAAGTCTTTTATCCAGAGAACCCGGTAATTTTTATTTAAGGAGTTTTTTATGAGTTCCATTACCCAATCGTTAGTTGATCTGGAACAAAAACGTAAGGATGGATCGATTAATGCCCGGGCCTTTTATCAGGGCCTGCTCACTATTATGGCGGAATTATGCGCTCTCTTGCAGGAAGAAACTGAAATTTCAGACAAAGACATCCGGTTACAGACGCCGTTGATCCTGACCATGCTCAAGGCCCAGATTAAAAAACTGGATGCACGCAAATAACAGCGGCTTGCGCTCAAGCAACACAACGGCAAATTGCCTGTGCGTACACCATTCAGGAATACTATACTTCACGCGGTCACGGTTGCTGATTTTGAAAATAGCTGTTGTTGGGGTTCAAGAGTGTTTTTGCATTCCGCACAGTTATGAAGGCGGAAAATGATCGGGCAATTGGGAACTGTTGGCAGGCGGCTTGCCCTTACCCATTGCCATTAAGTTAAGCCCTTTTGTTGAATGGATTTATGGATGCGGTTCTTTAAGGAGTGTTCTCAATAGTAATCACCGAAGGGTTTGAGGCGGAATGTTCTGCTGAATAAGGCTATGATTCAAATCGATTTGTGTCAGCACTTATTGCTCAACAAATAACGCGGTTATTCTTTCACCGATATGAATGTTTGGCTTATAACTTCTACCAAAGCAGGTTCGCAATCTGGTGGCCTGTACGTTGACTGTGTGAGAACGCCCCTTAACATCACCATTTAAGAAACGGCACTTGATTTTTGTTTAGTTACAAATCCTTTAGATTGACAACAGGTAACATTTTAAGGTTGCTGGGCCTTATGAATCCATTGCTATTTCCGTGAACGGTTACAGCAAAAGATTGTTATTACAGGACAGGTAACTTGCTACAGCAGTGTATTGATTTTACTCAGCTTTGGCCGAGGTAAATGAAGACAGGAAGACATTTTTCGCATTACTGATTTTGCGCTGATGGACGTTATTCAGCGCCATTTGCGCTTCCATGCGTAATTTGTTGTCAGCATATGCTTGCTCGGGACGGATTGGAGCTTGTGCGGCTTTTTTGAAATATTGCAAGGCTTGTTTGGGTTTGTTCTGTGACAACAAAAAATCACCGTAAAAATAATTGGCATCGATTCCTTCCGGATTGATTTGCAAGGCTTTTAACAGGTATTGTTCGGCTTTTTCGTCATCTCCAAACGCAATAGGCCAGCCGGGTACCCTATAGTACAAAGTACCCAGATTGACATAGGCTGATCCCTGGAATGCTTCCGGGTCCAATGCGATAGCGTTCAACAATAAATCCTTTGCCTGGTGGATGGAAAACAAGGCGGAAAAGCCATTTTCCAGGCCGGCATTGCTTGAAATAATAACCGCTTGCAGAATTTTGGGTTCGGCATGATCCGGATATCGCTTGGCCAGTGCATTGGCCCGCTCAAGCAGGCGCTGGTAGGTAACGGATTGTTTTTTTTCCGGGTAGGAATAATAAGCCTGTGCCCACTCCGATTCAATCTGTTGTAACTCAATATTGAGCAGACTGGCCAGACAGGAATTCGTTAAAAGTAGGCAAAAAGCAACAACTATTATCTTGTTCATGGCGAACAAGTATAGTTCAGAACCCTAAAATTTACAATAGGTTGTTGAAAATACTATGTTTCAGTCCAGGTTTTATAAGGTTTTGAAGCAAGGTTGTTGTTGTAATAGCGCAAATCCCGGGTTACTTCCTGGCCGATCCAGGGAGGCTTGGCAAAAAATTCCCCGGCCGACGATAATTCGATTTCCGCGACGATCAGACCTTTGTTCTCAGCCTCAAATTCATCGATTTCCCAAACATGGCCGGCATAATTGACGAAATGACGTTTTTTTTCAATCAAGGGCTTGTGGCACAAGTTATCCAACATTTCATGAGCTTCTTGCAAGGGGATTTTGTATTCGTATTCATGACGCTGAACGCCAATATCGGCACTTTTTATGTTTAACCAGGCCTGATCATCGCTGACTCGGATGCGAATCGAGCAATTATCCGCTGCACGAGTCAGATGACCTTGCCGGTAATAAACCGAGTGGCTGACGGCTTGCCGCCAATCGTCATTCAGGAGTAAAAATTTGTGTTCGACTTCGATAGCCATAGATGGAGTTCCATTTGCCAATAAATGTGGTATGTTTGCAACGTGGTGGAAGAGAGCATTCTATTATGCTTTCATTGTTTCGTCGAACGTGGAATTAATAGATTTCTCGGTGACGCTAAAGTATAATTCTTTATTGAAATACTTGGTTTTTAAAGTCTTGGGTTTATTGATCCCGGGACTGTTCCGTTTTTTTATCAATCATTATCGAGTTGGAGTTAAAAAATGGCTTTCGAATTACCCCCATTACCTTTTGCAAAAGATGCCCTGGCCCCTCACATTTCAGAAGAAACTCTGGAATTTCATTATGGCAAGCACCACCAAACCTATGTGACAAATTTGAATAATCTGGTGCCTGGAACCGAGTTTGAAGGCTTATCCCTGGAAGAGATTATTGTCAAATCATCCGGTGGTATTTTCAACAACGCCGCTCAGGTTTGGAATCATACTTTTTATTGGAACAGTTTATCCCCGAATGGCGGCGGCGAGCCAAGCGGCGCTTTGGCCGATGCCATCAATGCAAGCTTTGGTTCTTTTGCAGATTTTAAAGAAGCTTTCACAAAATGTGCGGTCACCACATTCGGTTCCGGTTGGGCCTGGTTGGTGAAAAATGCCGATGGCAGCCTGGAACTGGTCAGTACAAGCAATGCCGGTTGTCCATTGACTGAAGGCAAAACGCCGTTATTGACTTGCGATGTCTGGGAACACGCTTATTACATCGATTATCGCAATGCCCGCCCGAAATACCTGGAAGCTTTCTGGGCTTTGGCGAATTGGGATTTTGCGGCAGAAAATTTTGCGGCTTGAGTTTTGTTTTAGCCAGGCTTTGACAAAAAAACAGTGAACCGTATCGGTGCGGGTTTATCTGTGACCCGCACTACCTTCATGCCGTAACAAGTCTCAAGTCAGTTCTTTCACCGCCTCCTCAATACGAAAAAAGACTTTACCCGGTTGCAGGTTTTTCAGAAAATCGGTCTGTTCCAGTTTATCCATAACAGGCCCTTTGACTTCGGCAAGGTGCAGCGTTTGGCCTGCGGCACGCAGGTTTTTATTCAAATTGTCCAGAGCTTCAAAGGCGGTACAGTCAATATGACTGACCGAGGTAAAAATCAGTACTACATGTTGAATCGCCGGGTGTTTGCTGAGTTCATGGCGGACAAAGTCTTCAATATAGCTGGCGTTGGCAAAGGTGATGTTTTCATCGACGCGCAGCAAGAGCAGGTTATCCCAGGTTTGTACATTATGGCGATTGATATTGCGGTAATGTTCGGTATTGGCAATGCGGCCAACCACAGCGATATGGGGTTTGCTGGTTTTGCGTAAAAAGCTGAACAGCGTCAGTGCAATACCCAAAGCCAAACCCTCTTCAATCCCCATAATCAATACGCCGATCAAAGTGGCCAATTCAGCGAAACCATCACCGCGATCGTATTGCCACGTGTGCATAATATCGTGCAACCGAATCAATGGCCAGATGGCGACTAGAATGACAGCGGCCAGCGAGGCTTTGGGGATAAAAGTAAACCAGCCGGTGAAAAAAATAACCGCAAGGCTCAACAAAATGACAGCAATCAGCATGGCCATCTGGGTACGGGCACCAGCGGTAAAATTAACCATTGTGCGGCTGAAACCACCGGCAACCGACATACCCCCGGAAACCGCGGTTGCCAGATTGGCGGCGCCCAGGGCAATCAATTCCTGATTCGGGTTTATTTTCTGGCCGCGAAGATTGGCCGTGACTTTGGCGATAGCTACGCTTTCCACATAAGCAATCAATGCGATAAAACCTGCATAAGGCAATAATAATTGCCATTTTTGCCATTTGATAAAGTCCAGTTGCAATTCAGGCAGACCGGCAGGAATGGAACCGACAATATGCAGGTTGTAGATATTGGCCAAATCCAGTTGGGCGGTCAGTACCGTACCAACAATAACGGCAAGTAAAGGGCCGCATTTACTGATAGCGGTAATCCAGGTTTTGCTCAACCCGGTTCGTTGTAACAGTTTAGCCAACGGGTTGGCGAAAAAGATCAACAGGGAGAGACTTAACAGGCCAATGGCCAGTGTAACCGGATTAAACGTTTGCAGGGCATCGACATAACACGGAACGTCCAGCCCGCAATGAATTTTGTTTAAACCCAAAAGATGGGGAAGCTGACTGAATACAATCAGTATTGAGGCGCCGCTGGTAAAACCTGTCAATACCGGATGACTGATGAAATTAACCAGTCCCCCCAGATTAAAAACAGCCATTAACAACATGATAAGGCCGCCTTCAGCGGCCAGAATGACAGCGCTTTCGACCGGGTTGCCCAGGCTGCTGATATCCGGCGCGGTCAGTGCGCTGGCAATCATGATGGCGGCAATCGATACCGGACCGACCGATAAGGTCCGGCTGGTGCCAAACAAGGCATAGACTGCAGGCGGCAGGATGCTGGCATACAAACCCAGTTGCGCTGGCAGTCCAGCCAGTATGGCATAGGCGATACCCTGAGGCACCAATAAAATAGCGGTAATAATGCCGGCAAACAAATCGCCGTTGAAATCTTCCCGATTATAGCTTTTTAGCCAGGTGATTATGGGTAAGATATGGGCAAGCCTGGATACAAATGCACTCATAGGGCAACTGCTGGAAGTTAAAGAGTTTTGGGCAACGCTCAAGCGGGTGTGTGGATACCCGCTTGATGGGAAGTGGGTTGTCAGAACAACCCACTGTATTTACCAGTACAGCATCCATTTTTCATTGTTGAACCAGATAACTCATAAGCCAATAAAATATTATGATGTTACCTGTCAGTATAAAAATGGTGCTGTACTAGGCGCCTTCTTTGGTGTATTTTTCCGCATAGGATGCTTTATGCGGAATATCAAAACGATAACCTTTCAACATCCAGTCCCAATACAGCATCGGAAATCCTGTGGTCTTGCCCCACCACCAGATCCAGCGGTTTTTGCGCGGATCGAGAAACGGAAAAGAAGGCGTTACCTTACCGCCATAGGAAAATTCGGCCAGCATGACCGTATTCAATGAAGTTGTCAGCGGGCAAGAGCCGTAACCGTCATAACCCTCGGTGACATTTTGTTGTTCGATGAGTTTGAAAATATTATCGACAACGACCGGAACCTGTTTACGGACCGCGGCGGCTGTTTTGGCGTTTGGGGTCGAAGTGGCATCACCCAGGCCAAAAATATTACCGTACTTGTTATGTTGCAGGGTGTTCGGGTTGACATCCACCCAACCCGCATCGTTGGCCAATGGGCTTTGTTTGATAAAATCGGGGGCGCTTTGTGGTGGCGTGACATGGATCATATCAAATTCACGACGGACTTCCTGTTTGTTGCCTTCCGCATCGGTACTTGCGAAGGTCGCGACTTTTTTGGAACCGTCGATGGCGACCAGATTATGGTTGAAATGGGTTTTGATACCGTAATTGGCAACCACTTTGCTCAATGCCTTGGCGAAAAACGGTACCCCAAACATCCCAGGGCCGGCATTGTAGAATTCAACGGAAATTTTATCCAGGATACCTTTTTTACGGAAACGATCGGCAGCGAGATACATGATCTTTTGCGGTGCGCCGGCACATTTGATCGGCATCGGCGGTTGAGTAAACAAAGCGGTTCCCGATTCGAGATTTTTGATGCACTCCCAGGTATATTCAACGGTATCCGGTGAGTAATTGCTGCATACGCCATTTTTTCCCAAAGTGTCTTTCAAGCCGGCAATTTTATCCCAGTCCAGTTGCAGTCCCGGGCAGACAACCAGGTAATCGTAAGTTATCGTGTCACCGGAACGCAAGGTAACGCTATTGGCATCGGGTTGAAAGGTTTCGGCATAGTCTTTTATCCATTTTACGCTGGGATGAATCAAATCCGCTTCATTGCGCGTGGCTTTTTTCAATGTGTAAGCGCCGCCGCCGATGATGGTAAAACCGGGTTGATAATAATGTTTTTCCGAAGGCTCGATAAGGGCGATATCGATATTGCTGTCGGTTCGGCGCATGGTGTTGGCGACGGATACGCCAGCGGCTCCGCCACCAACGATTAAAACAGTATGGTGTGTTTGTGACATAAAGTCCTCCTCTGTGTTTTTACGGTATTGTAATTATTGTTTGATTGAATTCAGATTATGGTCTTTAGAGAGATACCAGAATCCAATCCCTTAATATACACGCATCCATGCGTGATGTAATCCTTTCGACTTGGTAACGGCTTACCCCAGTACGTTGTCGGCGATTTATCAGGGCGCGTGGAATACATCCTTGTGCGCTTTGACTGCAACGTCCTGTTGCAGACAACCTGATAAATCAATACCCCCACACCTTTCCTGAAAAAAATAAGGGGGAATGGTTACTCGACTCAGGCGCCTTTTTTCCAGGCCTCGTATCCTCCAGCCATTGACAGAACATTGGTATAACCCATTTGTTGCATACTCAATGCGGCCAATGCCGAACGGTTGCCACTGCGGCAGTACAGTAATACTGGTGTGGATTTATCGGCCAGTTCCGGGATATTGGCAATCTTGAATTCCAAAACACCGCGTGGCAACAACAGGGCATTGCCGATATGGCCGGCACTGTATTCGTTTTCTTCACGGACATCGACAATGGCAATATTACCTTCATTGATAAGCTGTTTTGATTTTTCAATATTGATTTCGGTGATTTGTTGCTTGGCGGCATCAACCAGTTCCTGGGCACTGTGGGTAATTCGTTTCGGTTGGCTGGCATCACGGCGCTCAACAGCATCCATGCGCTCGTCTTCATCCAGGCCGCAATAGCGGTTGGCAGGTACAGCTTGATCGATAAGGCGTGGATTGGGCAGATTCAGGTTGTTCATGATCTCGATAAACTCGGCGCGGCTTTTTCCGGCCAGACGCGGATTGGTGGTGCGTTCCTGTTTGATACAGCTAACCCAGCGGCCTCGATAATCATGTCCCGGGTAGACCAGGGTTTCATCCGGCAGTGTGAACAAGCGCTGGGTAATGGCATCGTATAAAGCACCGGCATCGCCGCCCTGGAAATCCGTCCGGCCACAGCCACCAATAAACAATGAATCACCGGTAAAGACCCGGTCGCGCCAGAGAAAGGAAATGCTGCCCGGGGTGTGTCCGGGGGTGGCGATAACCTTGATCTGTTCATGCTCACCTAATTCAAAAATATCGCCATCCTGAATCTGGATATCGGCAGTATCGGCGCCGCATAATCGGGCGACGGCGGTTTGAGCGCCGGTGCGTTGACGCAACAAGCCGCTGGCGGTGATATGATCGGCATGAACATGGGTTTCCAGCGAATATTTCAATTGCAAGCTATATTCTTCGAGCAGATCCAGGTAATCCTCGATATGGGTGTTGACCGGATCGATAAAAATCGCTTCCTTGCTGTCGGGATCGGCAATGAGATAAGTATAGGTCCAGGTGGTTTCATCAAATAATTGTCTGAAAATCATATGTATCTCCGGGTAATAGTGGTGTCGGTAAAGCCTTCTGGTTTAAATAAGCAACTGCAATGCCATATTTGTTGTTTATTTGTAATATGTTGTTATTTAATGATAAAACATTTCCGAAAAGAATTGTTTGTTATTCGAGTTAAGTTTCAGGTATAGTTTCAATGAAACATTATTTTGTTGCAAGAAGGCGCAGATGAAACAAAGGAACAAACAAAAAATTCGGCAAACCGATTTAGTTCAGTGGCTGGAACAATTCGATACCGCTGATGTTGTCCTGAAAATGGCTGAAACCTGTCAGGAATTGGCGATTATCATTGTCGATCATGAGCAGAAAGTTTTGCTTTGGAATCGTGGCGCCGAAATATTAAGCGGTTTGAATCAGGAGCAGATGACCGGCCAACCTTGCCCGCAAGCCTGCCAGGTCGGCGTGCATAAAAAATCCACGCAGGAATCTGTCCGCTTGACGCAGGCTGATGGTCAAAGTATTGATGTGGAAAAATACAGTCATGTTTTATCGGATCGACAGGGTGAGTTTGCAGGGGGTATTGTTATATTAAAGACGGGTTCTGAGCGTGAGGATCAGGCTCCACTTGCCGATAGTTCACGATTTGCAAAACAGACCAATTTTCAAGGCATCATCAGTCGCTCTCCGGCCATGCGGCCGGTATTTCAATTGATCCAGAATGCCGCCCAAACCGAAGCAACGGTTTTGGTGCGCGGTGAAAGCGGTTCGGGCAAGGAGCTGGTTGCCCGCGCCATTCACGATCTCAGTCCGCGTCATAAGGCGCCTTTTCTGGCCATCAATTGCGCGGCATTGTCCGCCACTTTGCTGGAGAGTGAATTGTTTGGCCATGTTCGCGGCGCTTTTACCGGCGCAATCCGTGATCACAGCGGTTTGTTTCAACGTGCCGGTGGCGGAACCTTGTTTTTGGATGAAGTCGCGGAAATGCCACCGCAATTGCAGGCCAAACTCTTGCGCGTTATTCAGGAACGCAATTATTTACCGGTTGGCGCGACCCAGGCGGTCAACGCCGATGTACGCCTGGTTGCGGCAACACATCGTTCATTGCGCGAAGAAGTCAAAAAGGGCAATTTCCGTGAAGATTTGATGTACCGGCTGCGGGTTGTACCGATTTTCATTCCACCACTGAGGGAGCGCCGCGAAGACATCAATTTATTGCTCTGGCATTTTATCAAACAGCATAACCGGCAGGGTATTCGTCATATTGATGATATTGAACCGCAGGCAATGCGGGTTTTACTGGATCATGCCTGGCCGGGAAACATTCGCGAACTGCAAAATGTCGTGGAATACGCCTTTGCCGTCGGACGCGGCCCGGTATTGCATTTGTCTGAACTGCCGCCGGAATTCAGGGAGTTGGCTCCGGTTGCAGGAAGCGCGTCCAATGAGCTGGATGATTTGGCTTTATCGGCGGACGAGGAGGCGGCGTTAATCCGTCAGGCTTTGCAACAGACGCATGGAAAAATATCGGTTGCCGCACGCCGGGCCGGGATGAGCCGGGCGACTTTTTGGCGAAAAAGAAAGTTGTACGGTATCTGAACGGCATGTTGTTACGGCTGGGTTATGCGTTGTTGGGCTTGTTTGGCCTGCTTGCCTGTGTATCGCAGACTTCGTTGTATGCGCCGCCGATAGCAGCCGGGCAAAGCAACCACAATCACTATCGTATTGGCGAATTTGTCTGGCATGATTTGTTAAGCAATGATATTGCGGCAGCCCAGCAATTTTATAGTGGTTTGTTTGGATGGCGCTTTCGGCATGTAACAGACTCCGATGGCGTGTTGATTGTCAATC
>CAZDXJ010000080.1:0-10641 GCA_964509475.1 uncultured Methylococcaceae bacterium
AGATCGGCTGCTTAGGTGAATGGTAAAATTGTGTCTTGTGTTTTGGGGTGGAATAATATGTCCACCGTCCCATAAAGGGTTCAAATGCCTATCCCAATGGCCTGTAACAGCTAGAGCCAGGTTTTTCAGATAACCATGATAAGGCGTGGAAATAATTCCAACGCCATCTTCAGATAACAAATCAAAAAAAGTTCGCAGATACCAACGCGGATCGTAGCAATGCGCAATAACCTCCATACTGTAAACCAAAGGAAATATGCCATATTTCCCTTCCAAATCTCCATAGGCGCTGCCGACTTCCAGGCACAGTTTCGGAAATGCGTTCCGTGCTTGCTCAATCCCGCTTTTTGAAAGATCAACTCCTGTAACCGAAAACCCCAAACCATGCAATTGATTCGCCAGCGCACCGTTACCGCAACCAATCTCGAACGCCTTTTTATCAACAAATCTCCGTTGTTGCACAACATCTCGTAAAACAGGCCAGACATAACGATTTGACCAGGTCAATTGGCTATCCGAATAACCATAATCCCGATAACATTCAGAGTTATTTATCATTTTCATTTATTTTTATCCAATACCAGGCCGTCTCAACAATCTTTTCCAATTCGACATAATCTTGCACCCAAGCCAAAACCCGATGTGCTTTTTCCGATGAGCCAATCAATACCGGCGGATCGCCCGCCCTTCGATCTGTAATTTGATAGGGAATCTCAACGCCGGTCACCTGGCTACAGGTTTCAATAACCTCTTTAACGGAAAAGCCTTGGCCATTGCCCAGATTAAAGGCTTCAGCGCCCGTCAATTCTCCGGACAGCAAACCCTGCATTGCCAATAAATGCGCCTGACACAAATCATTGACATGAATATAATCGCGCACACAGGTTCCATCGGCTGTATTGTAATCATCACCAAAAACCTGTAATTCAGCGCCTGTCATTTCATCGCCCGAACGAATCCGTGCCGCTTGCTGTAAAACCAATGGGATCAGATGCGTTTCCGGATCATGGCGCTCCCCCAACAGCCCCTCCGGATCGCAGCCGGCGGCGTTAAAATAGCGTAATGCAACACTGTTCAAACCATAGGCACTGGCATAATCGGCCAATATTTCCTCAAACATGCGTTTGCTGCGGCCATACGGATTGACTGGTTGCTGCGGGCAGTCCTCAGTAATTGGAAGCTCCCTCGGCACACCATAGATCGCACATGTCGAGGAAAAAACCAGTTTGTCCACGCCGGTATGACGCATCGCTTCCAGAAGATTCTGAGCGCCGATGACATTGTTTTCATAATACAAAGCCGGATTTTCAACCGATTCGCCCACATAGGCCAAGGCGGCAAAGTGCATGACGACATCAAACGTTCTGCTCTGAAACAAGCGGGACAAATCGGATAACTGGCGCAAATCGCCATGCACAAAATCATCAACCAATACCGCATCACGAAAGCCGCGCGACAAATTATCGAACACCGTTACCCGATGCCCGGCATCGGCCAACCGTTTCACCATATGCGATCCGATATAACCGGCGCCACCCACAACCAAAACAGAACTCATAAACCCACCTTAAAATACATTATCTCCAACACAGTGCAAATGAATTTGCACCTGCATCAACACATTTCCTTCACCCAATGACAGTGATACAGAAAAAAATTAGCTTACCTGATACCGGTGTCTCATCAAGCAAAACATCAAGCCACCGCGTCCATCCAGAAATTCCCGGCAAAAAATATCGGTAGCGTGCCGATTTTCATCGATTATAGGACTTACGCAATACAAATAACTTATTGTTTTAAAATAACGTAACTACTCACCCGGTTGTGTTGTAGCCGCCATAGGTCATTGATTTATCAGGACACGTGAATACATCCCTGTCGTTCTGTATAACATCCTGAGTTATGCAAGCCCAGCCCTTCCACGGAAGAGCTGGGCAAGCCTGATAAATCAACAACCTGCACCTGCTTTTCAGAGGGGAGTGAGTAGATACAAAATAACAAAGAGGTTTTACATAAACCCGGTTTTTCAAGTTCTGAACGGTTGTTAAACCCGTCATTCCGCCATGGACTGGCGGAATCCAGTGACATGGAGTCAAGGTTGCTTGCCAGGCAGAAACAACCGAAAATCCGTTTTTCAGCCCGTCCGGCTTCCGTCCCTGGGCATGGATTCCGCCGTTCCCTGGAGGAATGACGGCGCATGGGCGGCTATCAATGCATCCGCGTGCCAGCGGTGAACAGAAGTAAAACTTTTCGAACATCAATAGCGAACAGAGCATTGAAAATATCGTTTTGTAAGAATTGCTTATAACATCAAATTCATATTTTGCTTGAAGGATAGCTTGCTTGTGTGTCAATGCGTAACGTCTAGTAGAACGATTCGTTATAACATTTACATTTATTGATGAACCTTTCGGTCAGTAAATGTATGAAAAATTTGCTCTATTAAAAATCACTTTCGAACAAATTATTGTAAACCTTTTGATGAAACGAACTACTAGATTAAATCATTGCCTAAAGACAAAATATAAGGTACCCCTCGACCTCAGGGGTACCTAAATCAGGAAAACAGTTCATCCAATGTATCCGCAGTCAATACACGCTCCAGCCAAGCATCCAGTTGAACCTTATCCGCAATGAAAACCCGCTGCTTCACATCAACAGGAATATCGCCAAATTTCAGTTTCAACAATTTCAGCAAAGCCTTGGCCTCACCTTTGAGCTCACCTTTGAGCTCACCTCTGGCCTCACCCCTGGCTTCAGCCTTAGCTTCAGCTTCACGAATCCACTGCGGTATGCGTTGTGATAACATGGTTTTGATCTCCACTAAGTCATTCAATTTTGGAACCGGCGGCGATAACTCCCCGGGCATTTGTAATACCCGGTTCAACCAGACATTGAAACTACGCCTTAACCGGGTTTGTTCCGGCGTTGACAGCCATTCTATCAAGTTAGCCAATACTTCGATAATATCTTCTTGTCTGGCCGCGTTTTCCAATCGAAAAATCGCCGCAACCAGATTTTTCAAGGGCGTGAGTGCCTCCATTTCGTAAGCGCCTTCATCCAGAATCAGATATTTGAGCGAGGGCAAATACCCTTCCAAACCGCCCGGCAAACGAACGATCAAATCCTGAACACATGCCGGCGCATCCCAGCGTTTTTCGCCATTGTACAACACCACCGGAAACACCGGCGGCAAACGACGATCCGGCAAACATTGACCGGTTTTAATCAAATCCTGATACAGCAGCCCCATATAGGTCATGATTCTGACCGCTATATAGCGATCGACCGTGGACTGGAACTCGATCAACAAATAAACGTAGATCCAGCTTTGACGGTATTTTACCCGCCAGATCACATCGTCTTCGCGGGCGCGTAAATCATCCGATACATAACTGCCTGAAACTTTTTCCAGGGTCTTGAAATCCAGTTCATCCACCCATGCCTCGCAGACAAATTCCCGCAACAAGTCCACGATGATTTCCGGCTCGGAAAAGAGTAATTTATAGGAATGATCATGCGCCTTGTGCATAAGGCGTTACTCCGGCATTCCAGGGTTCCGTCCCAATCGGCCCATATCGTACTTTTTAACCGCAATCATCTGCTGATATTGCGCTTTCATCAGACAAAACACCAAGCCATCGCGACCATCCAGAAATCCCCGGCGAAAAAAATAACTATACAAAAAATACACCAAGGCCCGACAAGGCAGGCGCATGGCCAAACGTTTCAACAATGCACGCCGATGTAAAGGTTTTTTTGCCCATAAATGCGACCAATTGATCGGTGATTTTTCCTGTTCCCGTTCATATTCCGCTTCTTTTGTCGAATAACGGTTCTGACGTTCAAACCAGGCTTCGATACCACGCCGGTTTTCATCGATCAAATCATTGTCCAAAGACAAAATCTCACCCTCGACCCGCTGGGTTTCAGCGTGTCCCCGGTTGATATAACGCACCTTGTTTTTATGCACCAAGCGCACAACCCAGGAAGGATACAGGCTGCTGTAACGCAACCAGCGTCCCCACATATAAAACCTTCGCCTGATCTGAAACGCCCCGACCGTGTCATCAGCTTGAGCAACCCTGTCCACCATTTCCACGGCCAGAGCTTCAGGCACCCGTTCATCGGCATCCAGAACCAGAACCCAATCGTATTTTGTTTCAACATGATCAAAGGCCCAATTACGCTGCCTTCCAAAGCCTTCAAAACGATGCTGATAAAAGCGCACGCCGCGTTCCTGGCAAATCGCCTCAGTGCGATCAGAACTGAACGAATCCACAACGATAATATCATCACACCATTGCAAACTGTCCAGACAGCCTGGCAGATGGATTTCTTCATTCAGAGTAAAAATCATTACCGAAACAGGAACGCAACCGACTGCATAATTATTCATCCCGAACACTCCACAATATCCTGAAAAATCTTTGTATCTGCCTTGTCAATTTAGCTAAAAAATCATTTTTTGTTTTTCTATCATTCCATCCCTGGACCTGGATTCCGGCAATCCCTGCCGGAATGACAAAACACGCGTTATCGTGCGACACAAACGACCATCCAATCATTAGAATTCACCCCGCTTGCTTTAAACGATGATTCAACCTTCATGACCCCCGTCATTCCGCCACGGACTGGCGGAATCCAGTTACAGGGATGAAAACCGCCAACACCAGCCACAAGTCTTTTCAATCAATCGAATTTTCTTTTCACTGGTCTAGGATGCCAGTTCTTTAATTTCATTTTTCCAGTTTGTAACTTCTACAACCGGATATCTGTTTTTTGTTTGTTTAACGATATATTCCAGTTTTTCAGCAATGGTATCTTCTATCCATTCAGTCCCGCACAAATCGCACACCAGGGCGGGTACACCGCGTATTACAATTACACCTGTGCCGAATTCAACAGTAAACGTTATATTGTCAGGTTTTTTATTGCCACCATGACAAATGGGGCAAGCGTTATTTTTGTTACTCATGGCTTATTTTCGGGTTATCAGGTCATCTTTAAAATGGATTAAATTAGGTCGATAAGTGGTGATAATATGGCATTGTTGGTTACGTCGTTCATAAGCAATGACGACATGTAAAGGTTTGTCTTTTATATGAGCAATTAATAGGCTGGGAATTGGGTAATCATCTGGATACTGTTCAATAATTTTTCCGTTTAATAGCGCACTTTTGACATCAGCCCTGGAAATGTCGCGTTCCAGCATACGTTCTAATGTATGCTTTTTCCAGAATAAGTGGTTTTTATTGACAGCATCATGTATTTCCTTTGTTGTAATCAAACTTTTCATAACATTGAGTTTCGCTCAAAAAATGCTCTCAATTCGATTTGTAAGCCCATCCACCAATTTTTCACGATGCTAATCAACACGTTGCACCAAATTGGATATAACGCCTATATACAACGTACCATTCTTTCATCGCTTTTTATGTCCGTTTGATTTCCATCCCGCGGAATAACAAAATACGCGTTATCGTGCGACACAAACGACCATCCAATCATTAGCATTCACCCCGCTTGTTTTAAACGATGATTCACCTTTCATGAAACCCGTCATTCCGCCACGGACTGGCGGAATCCAGTTACATGGATGTAACCGAGTAATGGCTAGAATATGGGGATATGGCCGTTTTTACCATTGTTTTTTCTATCCCGTTGCCCCAAACCCCTAACGCTATTCGACATTTCCTCACAGATGCATCGGAACGGAAAAACAAACAACAGCAGTGGCATTCATGTCAATTCTTCTCTAATTTCCTGATAAACCTGCAACATCCGCCGTGCCACGCCCGGCCAGGAATACTCCTCACGAACAACCCGCTGCCCGGCATGCCCCATACTTTGACGTTGCGCCTTGTCGCTTATCATTGCATTAACTGCTTCCGCCAAATGTTCCGGTTTGCCTTCGACAACACGGCCAACCCCTTTTTCCCGCACCATAGAAGCCAACCCCACCTCCGGCGTCACCAAAACCGGACAAGCCATCGCCATCGCCTCCAAAACAACATTACCAAAATTCTCGGAATACGATGGCAAAACAAACAGCTCCGCATTCCGGTAAAGTGCCCATTTGTCATCTCCGCCCACCGGACCGATAAAAGTAATGCGCTCGTTCACACCTTCACGCCTTGCCAAGGCCTCCAAATCCGGCTGATAGCCCTCTTCATCATTACCGGCAATCAGCAACGGCACATCATCCACCCATCGCCAGGCCCTGATCAAACGATCCAAACCTTTTTTCCAATTGATACGACTCAAAAACAAAACATAGGGTTTATCCGGCAAAACATTACTCACATCTTGCCCAGGCACAGCCTCATCAGCCGGCCAATCAATACCGTTTGGAACGCAATATAATTTTGTAGCCGCCAGCCGCATATCCCTGAATGCCTCACCTTCGCTGACTGTTGTCACATGGATACCGGCCGCAAACTGAAGATTCTTTTTTTCAATACACCTAATCCACAATCCTTTAAGATACCGGCTTTTGCGTTGGATCAGCTCAGGAACCAACATGCCCCTGGGTGCAATCAGATAGGGCACCTTTTTTTCACACGCCACCCGTGCCGCCGCCCAGGTCGGCCATAAAAACACCGAATGCAAATGCAGCACATCAAATTCATCCAGATAGCGCTGCAAATGCCGTTTCATCAACGGCGCATAATACAGCCTGCGTCCATAGTCCGGACAGGGAAAATACCAAATCTTGACTCCATCCAAATTCACCGCCTCAGCCAGCGGCACATCACTATCACCAGAACCATTGACAGAGGTTGTCAACACATGCACCTCATGCCCCAAAGCGACCAGCGCCTTGCACAAGCCGTGTACGGAATAAATCGGGCCACCATAGCGAGTTGCCGGTAAATAGCTGGGAACGATGTGAAGAATACGCATAACAAAATACGGGATATGCACCGTATCAAATAATCTGCTTTATCTTGGTCAAAGCAATTTTCAACCTGGCAACACAAGCCGTCGGGTTACTTTTTTGCCCATATATTTTTTTGCCATAAAAATAACAATGATTGCTGTCCCCAAACTGGCGCCAACCGTAGCTGCAATCTCTACAAAATTACCACCCGCCTGCAAAAAACCTAATCCGGGTAAAAACCAAAGAATAAAGCCTTTATAATTATTCAATCTCAAATAATAGGCTGCCCGATTATCAAAAACCCCCATAGCCAACCCAAGGATGAACATACCCAACACAACTCCATAGCGGCCAAAATTTGCATAAAATTCCAGTATTTGGCCTGCACCCACACTGGTATATTTGGCAAAATAAATTCCAGTATAATTGGTGACCAAATCACCACCACCGCCTACCTTAGGCTTATCTGGCCAGAGGATTCTGGGGATCAATGCGATAACCGCGTTGAAAAGGGTTTCACCATTGGCAAATTCACGATTCCCGGCCTCCATATATTCAACAGATGAACCAACCAACCAATTCTGGTTCAGTCTTCTATCGATATTATTAAGATGGAGCTCATTATCTGGATCAAAGAATTCAAAATCAAAAAACATATTACCAACCTTGGCCAACTTTTCCACAACTCCTGCCTGTTGCCGCCATGCCAACTCCCGGTATTCCCCTCTGTCACGCATATAAGAAACATAAAACGACAGTCCCAAATAAACAAGCATCGGCAAAAGAATCATGGTTCGCACCCGCAACTTCACCAATACCAGAATAAATGCCATCACCGTCAACAAATTGTGAACGCCATAACCGACAAAAGCCGCGTTAAGCAAAGTAACAAAAGGAAACAACAACGCTATCAATAACCAGAACCTGAATTGCCTTGCATTACCCGTCTGGAATGCCCCCCACACGCCCAAACAAATACCTACCACGGATAATTCAGCCATACCCGACACTACCGCAGTAATAGTGGGCAAACCAGCAAGCAATGGTTGTAAAACCAAATAAGTAAACAGCCCGAAATAAAGTAAAAATTTGGCCAGCCTACCACTTTCCAGCTCTACATCTTTGCCTGTTCTGTACCTGGATTTTATCTTGACTGTTCTTTTACCGAACAAACTGATAACCAACAAGCCGATGACAAAAGCTGCCGCCCCCAGCGTAGTCAGAAAAAAACCTTCCTTGACAATATCCGGACGATAGTAACTATAGCCAGCTTGCAGATAAAGAGCAGCCCCTGGCCAATGGATGAGAAACAAGCCCCCGAGATAGGCCAAGGGCAAACCCACTGAAGCTCGACGACTTATCCTAGATGTTTTGGCGACTACCAGAGCCAAAACAGGCCATAAAAGCAATGAAAACTGAAGTGTATTCATTTTAAATACATCACGAACTCCAGCCCTTGCCCTGCAGCATATTCACCAACCGATCCTGATAACAATGCTTACCTTCGACAACAAGCCGATGTGCTCCGGCGGCCAAACTTTCCCTAAGCTTCTTATCTGTACAAAGTAACCGGGTTTTTTCCAGCATGTCAGACATCGAATCAAAATACAAAACAGCCTCGCCTTCTTGCCCAAACAGATATCGATGTTCTTGCGTATCTTCGGTTAACATACAAGCACCAACCGCAGGTACTTCAAAAGTCCGCATGCAACTACCATCACGGTTGGCGCGACGCACCAGGCACAATCCCACCCTGGCTGACGACAGGGCCAGGCGCAGGGTTCTGACATCCGCCTGGCCACGGGCGATGGCTCGTGTTTCCGGCCAACGCTGCCAATAGCCACCGTACAATGCCAAGTCTATACCGGCATCGACCAGGGCCTTCATATAAGGCACGCGATCCCGATCGGCGCCGCCTGCAAACACGACATCTGTTTCAGTAAAACCTGCCTGTGCGCACGACTCGGGGCTTTCCGGGTAAAACAGATCCGGATCATACCCGAACGGTAGGTATTCGACCTTGCCACAGCCCACACGCCTGAGATCGTCCATCATCGCCTGGCGTGGCGAATAGACTTCATCATAGACAGGCAATGCCTGCATGAACCAGGCCGCACGATGCGCTCTATTCCAGGGGTCGTCAGTCAGAAAGTTGATGGTCCGCACGTCCATGCGTGATATAAGCCACAGCACTTCATGGGTTACTGGTGCCAGGCCGGTCGTCAGCACCACTTCAGGCTGGAACCTGTTTACGGCATCCAGCACCTGCTGGCTGAATCTTTCAAGATGGACCGGCCGCCTCCCCAACAGATACCAACTGATGCGCCGCCGCCAGGCGGGCGCTTGGTAGGACAGGGCCGAGTCCATGATTTCAGCCTGAAGCCCCAGCCTGTTCGCCGCGCGGAAAAAAGAATCACCGACACAGGTGCCGCCGACACCGCCGACGATGAGTATTCTATCCGGCAGAATGCTCATATTATCGTCTTTGCGATTTGGCTAGTCGATACAGCGCCGTTGAGTTTATCGAACATAGACATTTTCTGGCCGAATCCCCAGGGCAATGCCCAATGAGTACCGCCATGACTGCACTCGTCGGTACTCAAAAAGCCAGAATGGATAAGTGTAGAGATAGAGCTGTGAGAACAATCGCCGAATGGTGCGGTTTCTATCCTTGTCTGTAAGGAAGGGATCGATTGCATCCGCAATCACCCGGGCCAATCTGCACGAAAGGTGGTGTCCGTTCTTCAATTGGACAGGGTTTCAGGCGAGGTTTTTTCGCATAACTATCCACCTCTTCCCCTGCAATCCTTATATCCTTTCTTACCAGTGACTCATCGATACCCGGCAATTGTCCACCACCCGCGATGATACGAGCCATCAGGTACATCTCAGACCCATCCCAGTGGTTGGTTTCGAGCAATTGTGCTTTTTCCCTGTCTATCAAGACCCCCGTGACAAAGGCGACATTACGATAATTTCCCACTGCTACATCGGGGCCTGTATGCCTGATCCGCCTGGTCACCTCGCCCGTTTCCCAGTCCTCAAAATTCGGGATGACAATTTCCGGGGCACCATAGCTGACAATCAGGTCGTGAAGATGCTCAAGCGTTTGCTCATTGAGCAAGCAATCATCATTACCATGCAGAAAACAGTATTTACCCCGTGCAAGGGGGGGCTATGCTGGCTCGTATATTGGCGTCATACCGCAGACTCTTGTCCTGACGGACATAAACATAGGACAAGGATGACGATTCAAGATAGTCGAGCAGTTCCTTCTCCCTGCCATCATTGGATACATCATCCGAAATACAGACCTCAAAGTTGGTGAATGTCTGCGTGTCCAACACTCGCAAGGCTTCCATGAGGAAGGAAGTTCGGTTGTATTGTGGGATGCAGATGGAAAAGAACGGCTCCTCCCTACTGCTTCTATTCATCATTTTTTCTACACCAGCCAAAACATTTATCCGTCAACCTATGGTTTGAAGGCCTCCAGGTAAATAGAGGGAATACCTTCTGATGTACACTCGACATCTTTGATATTATTGATATACATACTTCTCCCATATGAAGAAATATTTATCTGGTCAAACCCATGGTTGCTCAATAATTTACTCAATGAGTACTTGTCATACGTATTTGGGTCTATGAAGATTTGCATGGATAATATATTCTAACCGATCGAATATCATATTTTACAGATAAGGGGGGCTCTGCTCATGAACAGCACGGAAATATTTACGTTGGCCTTGGGATTGAAA
>CAZDXJ010000081.1:0-3667 GCA_964509475.1 uncultured Methylococcaceae bacterium
ATTCATAAAATAAACTACCTCTTTGAGAAGAAGCGCTACCTTCATGTGTGCAGTTTGCATCGGCAACAATCAATGCTACGTTCGCTTGTTTCATTCGCCAGGATAATTCCACGTCCTCACCATACATAAAAAAATCAGGATCAAAAAAAGGGTTTATAGTTGTTAGTAGAGATACTGGAATAAATAAGCAGGCTCCGCTCAAATAGGCAAATGCACCAAAAGCTGGCTTTTGCAGAACCAATGCAAAAATACGGTGATACCACAGTAATGATGGTGTTGAGGCTGCCAACATTCGAGGGGCGATTAAAACCGAATCGTTATATGTGTCAAGCAGCGGTAACATGCGTTTAATCATATTATCACTTGCTATTGCATCATTGTTAATAATCAATACCGCCCGATATTGTTGTGCTTGTATAATCAAATCAAGACCATGTTGCATACCCTTACCAAAGCCAAGATTTTTTTCGGGTTTGATGATCTTAATAAAATTTTTATCCAACTCCGAAAAGGTAGGATTAGTGAGCATTATGTTATCCGGTAGATTATTTGAATTATCAACAACAATGATCTTGTCTACTTGTTTATATAAGCTTTTTATGCATTCTATGGTTTCTTTTTTTTGTTTATAGTGCAGGATTATAGCGGCAGTTTTATTGTTGTGGTTAAGCATGTGTTTTATAAGCTCTAACAGTAATAAACTCTCTTACATCAGGAATTACTTGAGCAATTTTCTCAGCCTGTATTGTTGTTTTTTTTAGCCTAAGGGCTTCAAAAAAACCTAATGATTGAGTACTGCACGACCATACTCGATAACATAATGAGCGGTATGGCATAATTTTAATATTATCAAATCCAGAAGAATTTAATAACGATATTAAGCTTTGTTGCGAGAATAATGTAAGATGACGCGGAGGTTCTAAACCACGCCAAAAATGGTTATACCTTTGCCTTCCTAAGCTATTAATGTTCGGAGTTTCAAGCCAAAGATATCCGCCTTTTTTTAATCTCTTAAAACAGTCTATTAGAAAAGTATCTGGTTCATGCACATGCTCTATTACATGAGATGCGGTAATTACATCAAAAGAGGAAAGTGGTGGTTTGACAGGAATCTCTTCAAGATTTCCTTGTGTAATATCCAGTCCGGCGTTTCGCGCAACTAAAACAGCTTTTTTATCAGGTTCTATTCCATGCACTGACCAACCTGCACTTTTAGCCGCAAGTAAAAATTGACCATTACCTGAACCAATATCTAAAAGCCGACCTGGAGATTGCGACAAATGGCGCATATCGGCATCAAGCGTCGATGCAATTCCAGGTAACAATAACTTAACCCATGTATTTACCGGATAGGCTGGTTTTAAATGGGTATTAAAAAATTTATTATGATAACCATTAGCGAAATTGCGCAGTATTGTCCGAAATAGCGGGAGGTTCCCTTGCCGTCGTAGTTCATGGGTAAAATAGTTTTGATAGGCAAGTCCAATAGTTTCTTTTGTGGGCCGTGGATCAAGATATCCACTTTCACATTCAAGACATTGATACATTGTCCATTGTCCGGGTGCGCCGAAAAGCCGATCTGTTAATTCACCATAAAGCAATTTACGTTGGCTTCCCTTGCAAACCGGACAATGCTGTACTTTTTCTAATCCATCAATAGGCCAGTTTTCAGGTTGGGATGATTCTAATGAATTATTCATAATGAATAGGCTCCAGTTGGTTTCATATCATAACAGGGTTGGGTTTGCGAATTGCTTTCCATGCCATTAAAAGCATTACAAGAGCCATAATAATTTCTGCTGTATAAGTTGCTGCCACAGCACCATGCCACCCCCATACTGGAATAGCTATGCTATTTAGAGCTATATTAAATATAGCGCCCATGCTTAAAATAGCAACGACACTTTGTTGCCGATTACCGCCAATTAGTAGATTTTGTAAAAATAAACGTGGTAAGGATATAAGGGGAAACCACGCCAACCAACGCAATGTTGATATGGTTGCTGTGAAATGATTGCCCAAAATATAAGGTAATAAATCGGCACCGATGTATAGAGTCAATCCGATAAATACGGCGTAAACAAATGGCATAGGCAATAACCGATAACCACTAAGCAATACCTGGCGTAATTCAGTATGACCGTCCCGAAAAAAACGTGGCATAGCCGCAGTCAGTAAGGCGATAATCGGCAAACTCGCCATATCCGCCAACCGATACCCGGCTGAATAAGCGCCTGCTACGGTCAGTGTTGTTAAACTCGCCAGCATTGTTTTATCAATATCAGCATAAAGTTTAAGGGCAACGCCTCCAAAGGCAAAAGGCAAGCCTTCACGTAAACCATACCATAACGCCACGCCAGAGGGCCGGCGAGCCGCGCCTAAATCTTGGCGTACCAAATAAACAGCGTACAGACTGGCTAATAGCGCCGCGATGGTATATAGCCCTGCCCAAACTGTTAAATGCAGTTCTGCCGGTAATACTTCGGTTAAGGGTAATAGCAGCAATGCGCCACCCAGCCTAGGAATGACAGGAACCAGCACCATCCGGGAGGAACGACCAATACGTTCATGACCTTGATAAGCGGTAATCGCCGCCCAACTAACCGGGGCAAAAAACAATTCGGCAATACCCAGCAAAACAACTAGAGAAAAAGAAACATCGCCAGGCAATATAAAATACGCTAAAAGTAAATAAATTGAAAACAAAACAGGAAGGCTAATAACAATAGCGATTAAGGCAAGCCCCCAAGCTTTGGAGAAATTCGCTGGATTACGAGAAACATCACGTACAATCAATAATTGTGTGCCGCATCCGCAAAATCCACCTAATGCCGTAGCCAATGCCAATACTGCGGTATAGGCACCATAATCAGCAATGCCAAGTGAACGCGTTATAATGATAAAAATACTAATCTGGATTAGTGTTCGCCCTCCCAGTCCCAACATCATTTTTATAGTATCTTTGGCAAGTTTTCCCGGGCGCCATTCGCGCTGCACAACATGTTTTTTAGAGAAAAAATGGAGCATGGTTTCAATAGGTTATCATTTTGTTAAACCTGCATTATGAATCATGATAACAAGTGACAAGGAAACACAATTGAGCTATTGCCAACCGATCAAGGATATCCGGTTCTGGTGTCCATTGACACAGGACAAGCAAGGCCAATCCCGCAGCAGCCATGATAATGGCGTAAATTCCAAATTCCCGTGGCGTTAATAATCGCGCCATGAGGATGCTGTTAATAAACCCCAAGCCAGCCGCCGTGATTTTCAAGCTAAAACTGCCAGCTGCGGTTTTTAGTAAAATGGAACGAACGAGGGGGGAGGTAGGCGTTGTTTGAGGCGATTCAGGTTTCAGGTTTGTCACGGAGTTATCCGTATTATATTCGTGATGTTAAATTGCAGGGGCGGCTTTAACCGCGATTCATAACCGAGGCCTTTCATTATTATAGGACAACTCATGACCTGAATGGCAATAACCTGATCCCATCACAGCAGGTTTTGCAGAGGGGTGGATTTTTGAAAATTCTGACCGGCTTTGTTCAGGGCTTGGCAACCCGGTTTTATCGGGTTGGCACGCTCTGAATATTTTTGGGTCAGCGGCAGCGAGACCGTTTAATGAAAAATCTCTTCCAGGGTTTTACAGCTTAACAGCCGTTCCGACCAG
>CAZDXJ010000081.1:3767-10109 GCA_964509475.1 uncultured Methylococcaceae bacterium
GCAGCAACATCTCCGCATCGGCCTGGTCGATTTTATTTTGTATCGATTTTGGGATCGTCCCAAAGCGTTTTTCCAATAGTTTGCGCAATATCAGTGCTTCACCTTGTTGCATGCCTTGTCGAACGCCTTGTTGCAGACCTTGTTGCAGACCTTGCTGAACGCCTTGCTGTATACCTTGTTGTTTGAAAAATTGTGCAAATCCCATGAGATCACCTTCTTCGTTTAGATAATGTTGTTGATATTCATCCAGTTCCTGATCCGTCAGGTCGGCATAATAATCAATAAAATCCAGATACTTCAACTGGAGTTCAGGGTTGTTTTCCAGTTGTGCCAGTCCGGTTTGGGCGGCGGCGTAAACGGCCAGTTTCTCTTTTGCCGGATACTGCATATTGGGTAAATTGAGCCGAGCGACAATATTGTCGCTGTCACGGAATTGGCGGGCTTCCAGTTGTTTCAACTCGCAGGCCAGGTAATGAAACTGTAAATAACAATAACGGTCGCCGCCCAGTTTCAGTTCGGCCCTGCGCCGTCCCTTGCCAAGAAAAATGACCACGGGCACCACCCGGTCGGTTTGTAACAACTCGGCCAAATCCAGACAATAATGCGCCAGGCGGTAAATGGAAAACCGGCGGTGTTGGGTTTCTTCTTCCAGCACGAATAAAATCGCTTCTTTGTCACCATCCGGCCATTCGACCAATAAGGGCACGTCCAGTTCACGGAAGCGCTCGCCCAGACGTTCTTTCAACTGTTCCTGGCGAATGGGAATGATACGCGCTTCGGCCAGGTTTTTGTCAATTTCTTCGGCGGCAAAGAAAGCAAGCGCCTGCCGGGGGTAATCGAGAATCAGGTTTTTAAAGTTTTGGTCGTGCATCGGGCTTGAGCCGGTTTAATTCAATGTACTTCAGGCAATGGTTTAAAAATAGCGCGTCAGGCTGATTTGTGCAAATCGCAGCCATTAAATGGGTATTATTTGCAGCATGATCTGGATGCTTGTTATATTCTGATAGAATGTTGTATTTTACGATAGAGACGTTATGTGGCTGCTGATTTTAATCCTGGTTATTGCGTCAATAGCAGGTGGTTTGTTGATCTTGCTAAGAACAGCCAGAAAACCTGAAATTCCGAAAAATTTCAAACCCCGCCGGTATAAGGATGACGAGGATTCGGGTTGGTAAGCCTATTCGTTTCGAACCTGTAAAGTGAATGTTACCGGCCCGTCATTGATGAGCGCGACCTGCATATCGGCTCCGAACAAGCCGCTTTCTGTCTTGGGGTGATGTTGTTTGGCCATTGCCAGTAAATAGTCGAACAGCATTTTGCTTTGTTGGGGAGAACCTGCGGAAGTAAAGCTGGGCCGGTTGCCTTTTTGGGTGTTTGCGGCTAATGTGAACTGAGGAACCAGCAGCAAGCCGCCGTCGATGTCACGTAGACTCAAATTCATTTTGTTGTTTTGATCATTGAAAATACGATAGTTCAAAATGCGTTGCAATAAACGATCGGCTTGTTTTTCGGTGTCGTTTTTTTCCACGGCGACCAAAGCCATGATACCTTGTGCAATTTTGCCGGTTATTTTGTCATTGACGCTAACCGAGGCCTGGGTGACGCGTTGAATAATCGTGATCATTGTTGTTTGTCGGGTTGGCTGTGTTTTTTTAATCGGTTGAACAATTGCTTATGATACCCGTTTGTTTCAGAATTGCCGTTTTTTTGTTGCTGCTGCCGTATCCGGGGCTTGCGGATATTTTTGTCTGGAACACACCGGAAGGCAAAACTTATTATTCCGATCAAAATCGTGCCGGTTCCCGCAAACTTGTCATCCACCCGGGTTACAGCTATCACCGGGTCAGTCGTATTTACGATGGCGATACCTTGTTTTTGGAAAACGGGCAAATCGTGCGTTTGGCCGGTATTAACACGCCCGAAATCGAAGGTAAATACCGTCATGCCGAGCCAGGTGGCGAACAGGCGAAAAAATGGTTGATAAAGCGCTTGGGCGGAAAAAAAGTGCGCTTGCAACTGGATATACAAAAAAAAGACCGTTATGGACGGACATTGGCTTATATTTTTACCCAGGAAGGCGATAATGTTAATGTTGAACTGGTGCGGCAGGGTTTGGCGTTTGTCAATATTTATCCGCCCAATCTGGCTCATGCCCAGGCTTTGCAGATGGCGCAGGCATTGGCCGAAGCGGAACATCGGGGTATCTGGCGGCTGCCTTATTACCGGATCACACCGATCAAGACTATCAGCCCGGAAAATTATAGAGGCTGGAAACGTTTGTCGGCGCAGGTGCAAAACATCCGGCAGGGACGAAAATACAGTTATCTGGATTTGACTACAAACGTGAATATCCGCATTGCCAACAAGAACCTGCATTTATTTCCGGATTTGAGGGGGTTTGTGGGAAAACATGTCATAATCAGTGGCTGGCTGGCACGTAAAAAGCAGAGCTTTTCAATTTTGTTGCGTCACCCCAGCTCGATTAAAGTGCTGGATTAAGATCATCCGGCAACACGGATTTACGATTGTGAACAAACCGTATAAAAACACCCGAATTGATCGACTGACGAAAACCCGCTTTGACGTTATTGTGATTGGCAGCGGTATTGGCGGATTGACGGCGGCGGCGTTGTTGGCTAAAAGCGGTTTATCGGTTTTGGTTGTTGAGCAGCATGACCGTCCCGGCGGTTACGCGCATGGGTTTAAAAGGAAAAATTATTTTTTTGATGCCGGTGTGCATTTGACCAGTGGTTGTTTCAGCGAAGGTTATAACGGTGGTCAGGTGATTTATAAAGTATTGCAAGCGGTTGGTGTTTCCGGCCAGCTTGAATTTAGCTTGGTGAATCCCTTTTATCAGGCGCGTTATCCACAGTTGAGTATTGATTTGCCTTTGTCCATGGAGGCTTTTTGGCAAACACTCCGGCAATATTTTCCAAACCAGGCTCAGGGTTTGCGTAATTTTCTTGAATTATGCCTGCGGGTTGCCCAACAGGCCGCGACCGCTGATGATGTCATCCATACGGGCAAGGGGGAAAGGGTTCGTGAAGACCTGACCTTTATGCTGCATTACCGGAATGCGACGCTGGAGGGTGTTCTGAATGAGTTTGTCGATGATTTCAGATTGAAAGCCGTACTGTCAACAACCTGGCCTTATTTGGGATTGCCGCCGTCCAAAGTGTCTTTTGTTTACTGGGCGACGATGTTTATCGGTTATCTGGTCGATGGCGCTTGTTATTGCAAGGGCGGTTTTCAAAACCTGGCTGACGCGCTGGCAATGGGTGTGATCGGTAATGGTGGGGAAATTCTGTATAAACATACGGTGCAACGCATTCATGTAAGTGGGGGCAGGGTACAAGGTGTTCGCCTGACATCCGGTGATGAGCTGACCGCGCCGGTCATCGTATCGAATGCGGATATGCGGCAGACGGTTTATGAATTGGTCGGGCAGAAATATTTCGATAGCCGTTATCTTGACAGAATCAACGTTATGCAACATTCTCTGTCAATTTTTGCCGTTTATATTGCTACCGATCTCGATATGAGAAGTCATGCCATCGGGCATGAGACCTTTTGTTATGCAGGTTATGATCATGATCAAAATTACCAGGATACAAGAAAAGGCAATATTTCCTGGCTCAGTATCACCGTGCCGACTTTGCATGATTCCCGGTTGGCGCCGGTGGGGGAGCATTTACTGATTTTGACCACCTTATTACCTTTTGATCTGAGCCGGGATTGGTCGGCTGAAAAAAACGCTTACCAACAGCAGATGCTGACTTTGGCCGAGGGTTTGATTCCGGGGTTGAAACGGCATTTGTTGTTTGTTGAGTCGGGTTCACCGGCGACCATGCGGCGTTATACGTTCAATTATCAGGGCGCTGCCTATGGCTGGGATGTGACGCCGGAACAGGTTGGAGCAAACCGGATACAGCAACAATCTCCGCTCTCGGGTTTGTATTTCAGCGGCCATTGGACGGCGCCGGGCGGAGGCGTTTATGGGGTCAGTGTTTCGGGTATGAAAGTGGCGCAGTGTATTTTAGGAATAAACGGACAAAAGGATTTTTGGCAATTTGTTGGAAATAAAAAGCTATGATACCTTCCAAAACCCATTTGGTACTTATTCCGGCTTATAATCCAGGCGGGCAGGTTGTGCGTGTTGTCGAAGAGGTTTTACAGTATTGGCAGCCGATCTGGGTTGTGATCGATGGCAGTGATGATGGATCGGAGCGCTTGTTGGATGAATTGGCGGGAAAACAAGCCGCACTGACTCTTTTGCGCCATCCATACAACCAGGGTAAAGGCAGTGCCGTTTATACCGGTGTGCAACAGGCTTTGGCACAAGGATTCAGCCATGTTTTAACCCTGGATGCCGATGGTCAGCATCCAGCCTCATTCATCGCAGAGTTTATGCAGTGTTCACAAGCTAATCCGCAAGCGATGATTCTTGGCGTACCCGTTTTTGCTCAGGATGCGCCGACTGTGCGGGTCAAAGGCCGGAAAATATCAAACTTTTGGGCTAATCTGGAAACCTTGTGGGCGGGAATCGGTGACTCCTTGTTCGGATTTCGGGTTTATCCATTACCGGATTTGCAACGGGTTATGCAACAGACCCATTTTGCCCGGCGCTTTGATTTTGATCCGGAAGTGGTGGTGCGCATGGTCTGGAATAATGTGCCTGTCATTAATCGTCCGGCGCCGGTGCGTTATATCGCGGAAGAAGAGGGGGGTATCTCGCATTTTAATTATTTGCGGGATAATTTGTTGTTAATCTGGATGCATACCCGGTTATTCCTTGAATTTATGATGCGTCTGCCCGTTTTGTTGAAGCGCCGGTGTAAACCCTGAAGCGCCTGTCATGATGCCAACATTGTTGAAAACCGGATTGTGCCGAGCTTATGAATGGCTTGTTTTTTTGTTGGGTGCAGTGTATTTCGTTACCGCCGGTGTTTTGTTTTCCTTGTTCGCATTGCTGGTTAAACCGTTTGTCAAACGCCGTACGGCGCAACACCTGGGCCGATATGGAATGCACCTTCTGACGCGGATTTTTTTTGCCGGATTGCGCCATTCGGGTTTGGTCATTGCCGATTTTGATGCGTTGGATAAACTGCGTGATGAAGAGGGTGTGATTCTGGCCCCGAATCATCCTTGTTTGATGGATGCGCTTTTTATAACGTCAAAATTATCCAATGTTGTCTGTGTCATGAAAGGCTCGATATCCGGTAATCCAATCTTTTTTGGCGCGGCATCACTGGGCGAGTTTATTCGTAGCGATACACCGATGCGATTTATGCAGCTTTGTCAACGTGCCTTATCCGAAGGCGGGCAGTTATTATTGTTCCCGGAAGGAACACGTACCGTAACCCGAACGGTCAATCCGTTCAAAGGTGGTTTTGCTTTGCTGGCGCAAAAGACCGGCGCTCCCATACAAACATTATTTATTGAAGCCAATACAGATTTTTTGGGTAAGCGCTGGTTTTTATTCAAAAAACCGGATTTTCCGCTGGTTTATCGTATTACTCTGGGTAAGAAGTTTTATGTCGATGCCGGTTGTGGACACAAACAATTTACAATTGAACTGCAACAATATTTTAAAAAGCACTTGTCCAAGTAGACTGCCCTGCAAAATGTGTTTCACATTTTGCAAAACTTGCAGAGATGTAGATAAAGTTTTTTATGTATCATTCTGGCCGGGACAAGGGAAATTTTACGTCAATATTGGTTGCAAACATAAGCAATCTAAATGGCGGAAATGTTTTTTCAAAATTTGCTTGTCCAAATCAGGTATTTCTGCAAGATGTGTTGCCTGTTTTACAGGATTTGCAGAAATGGCATTGGATTATCGTGATAGCTAGATATAACTTTTTGATTTTTAAATATAAAATTTATTGGCACGATATATGTATATTAATTTTGTGAAGAGCCTTTTTCAGGAAGGCACAGAAATTTTCAGAAAACTTTGATAGGTATAGATTATGGAATTTAAATTGAAAAAAATTGCGGCTGCACTAGCGACTGTATGCGTTGTTTCAGCTCCTGTTGTATTTTCTTCGGCGGCGTACGCTGATGATAACTATTATGGAGACGATGATTTTTATCATAATGGTGGTAACGGCGGCAATAACGGTAATGGCGGTTTGCACGATGCCGATGGCGATGGCGATCTTGACAACGGTACCGGCACCGATACCGACGGCGACAGCCACAACGGCGGCAATAACGGTAACGGCGGTTTGCACGATGGCGATGGCGATGGCGATCTTGACAACGGTACCGGCACCGATACCGACGGCGACAGCCACAACGGCGGCAATAACGGTAACGGCGGTTTGCACGATGGCGATG
>CAZDXJ010000082.1:0-10096 GCA_964509475.1 uncultured Methylococcaceae bacterium
TGGGTCATCAGTATTTCAAGTTGACCTTCCAGTCTGGCCACCTTTTTTTCGGCATCAGAAGCCTGCTTTCGAGCTGATTTTAACTCGGCTTGCAGGGTGGTAGCAGCCTCTTGCAGTTGTTCGTTGTCTTTGGTTAAACCGATCAGGCTTTTTTCAAGTCCGTTTTTTTCAGCCATCACCTTTTCCAAGGCGGCGATCTTGCCATTCAATTGCGCTTCTAGCGCAGCAACGGCCTCCTCCAATTGTTCGATTTTGACCGCCTGAACTTCGGAGAATTTAACGGCTTCTTCAGTTTTGGCCTGATTTTCTGCTTCGGCCTGTTTTAATTGATCGTGCTGATGCTCCAATTCCGCATTGGCTAAGATTCTAGCTTCATGCCAGCATTTTTTAAGCAACGCTTCACCGGCTTGCGACAGTGTTGATGGTAACGGCACCTCAGACGGTAAATTCTCCGCGTCCAGTGCTTTGGCTGCATCGGTTTCGTACCAGCTATTCAGATATTTAGTAATCGTCGTCAGACTACCTCGGCCCAAATGGTTTAGTAAAGCCAGGGAGGTGGGCCTTTCACCTTGCGCAACGATGTCGGCACAGGCAGCATGCACGTCATGCTCGGTCAGTCGTTGTCGTGTCATAAGCTATTGGAAAATCAGGAAGAGAATTAATTCATAACAAATTATAAAGTAATAAGTGTAAATATGTAATTATCATTATTACGATGATTTTATGGTAATTAAAGGGCGACAGAATGGCTTGATCTGTAATAACGAAGCATCCAGCGACAAAGAAAGCATGTTCGTGATCTTCGCTTTTGATTGGCAACCCTACACCACCCAAAAGGTTTTTTACCGCACTCTATATGAGCACCACATAACCCATTAAAATTAGATAATAAACCAGATGTAAGGTATATTGCATTGTGCAATAAAATGTGCATCACTTATAAGCTATACTTTTTAATAACATTCATTTTACGAATTGATTATGGCCAATCGGAAGAAAGATAAAAAACTGGTTAGGGTTACGCTCAGCGTTGACCCAGATGACTATGCCGCAATGGACGTTCTAGCCAAAAAAACCAGTCTTTCCACAGCCAGGCTGGTCCGTCAGGCCATGCGTGAATTTCTTGAAAAATATCAAACAGAATCTTCTTTAATGATTGAATTAAATGACCGATTATAATGAAGATAGCGGTTTAAAATTTTACGGGTTAAATTGTCAGATAGGGAATAATCCATGCTATTAGATAATAAAAAAAACGGAAAAGTAGGTGATGCACTTAAAGAAAATCTGCAAAGCGGAGCCCATCTATCTATCATTTCCGACCTATTTTCAATTTATGGGTTTGAATCCCTGAAAAAAGAACTCAATCAGATTGAAAAAGTCAGACTGCTCTTTTCACAAATCGAAACATCTAATGAAGGCGCTTTTAATTTCCAAGGACTGAATGGGGATGAATTTGAACGCCGCTTCAAAAACCGCCTCAATCAAACACAAATCGCCACTGAATGTGCCACTTGGTTAGCTAAAAAAGCGGACTTAAAAGTCGTTAATAATCCGCAAATCCTCAATCAAAACCTGTTCCATATCCAAAAAAATAACAGTGACGCAATAGCCATTCAAGGCAGTTCTCATTTCACGACTTCTGGTTTTGGTTTTTCTGAATCGGATAAATTCGACATGAATATGTGCCTAACCGAAACCAACAGCACAGCAGACTTGTTAGATTGGTTCGATAGCATTTGGAACAATGCCGAGGTCGTCAAGGATATTAAAGAAATTATTTTGAACGAGTTGAATCGATTGATTGAGGATCAGCCCCCAGAATTCATCTATTTCTTAACCCTGTTCAATCTCTTTAAGGATTTTCTCGAAGACCTTGATGAAGAGAATATCATCAAGACTAAAACCGGCTTTAAGGAGTCCCTGGTTTGGAATAAGCTCTACAAATTTCAGTGCGATGGGGTGATGGGGGCTATCGATAAACTGGAAAAATACAATGGCTGTATTATCGCCGATAGCGTGGGGTTGGGTAAGACCTTTGAAGCCTTGGCGGTGATTAAATATTATGAATTGCGAAATGACCGGGTTCTGGTGCTTTGTCCAAAAAAATTAAGAGACAACTGGTCAATCTACACCGTCAATGACAAACGTAATATTCTCGCCGGGGATCGATTTAATTTTGATGTTTTAAATCATACCGACTTGTCCCGAACACGCGGTAAATCCGGTGAAATCAATCTGGAAACCCTGAATTGGGGCAATTATGATTTGATCGTTATTGATGAATCCCATAACTTCCGCAACAATAATTCACGGAAAGAGGGGGTTACGCGCTATTCCCGGATGATGGATGAGATTATCCGGGCCGGGGTCAAAACCAAAGTGCTGATGCTTTCAGCAACACCGGTGAATAACCGGATGAATGATCTAAAAAACCAGATTGCGTTTATCACCGAAGGCGTCGATGATGCTTTTTTAGACCTGGGTATTGTCAGTATTGAGCAAACGCTTAAAAAAGCGCAAACCCGTTTTAATCAATGGCTGGAACTGGATACCCAAGAACGTAAGGTTGAAAGGCTTCTGGAACGGATGAATTTCGACTATTTCAAGTTACTGGATTTACTTACCATTGCGCGTTCACGCAAGCATATCGAAAAGTATTATAACATTGCCGAAATCGGGGCATTTCCCGAACGTCTGAAGCCGCTCAACATCAAGGCGGATATTGATACCGAAGGCCAGTTCCCGCCCTTGAAGGAAATTAACCGCAGCATAAGAAGGCTTCATCTCAGCGCTTATGCCCCTATGAAATATGTACGCATGGAAAAGCGTGAAGCGTATAGCCGAAAATACGATATGCACGTCGGTGACGGGACATCTGTTTTTAAACAAGTGGATCGTGAACAAAGCTTGATTCATTTGATGCGTGTCAATTTGTTTAAACGCATGGAAAGCTCGATTAACTCCTTTGCCCTGACCCTGGAAAAACTCTTACACAATATCAATTTTCTGATTGATAAGATGGATGCACACGACAGTCAGGCGATTGAAGAACTCAGCATTGAAGACATCGAGATTGAAGCCGAATCCTTTGAACCGTTCTTGATCGGACGCAAGGTGAAAGTGCTTATTCAGGATATTGATGCGGTGCGATGGAAGCAGGATTTGGAAGAGGATCGACAGCGTCTGATCACACTGCTGTATGAAGCCCGTTTAATTGAAATCCCGCGTGATGCAAAACTGCAACGTCTTAAAGAAATTATTACCCATAAATGTCAACAGCCGATTAATTCAAATAACCAAAAGCTGATTGTTTTTACCGCATTTGCAGATACAGCAAACTATCTTTATAAAAATTTAGCACAATGGGCCGAACAAACACAGGGGCTTTATGCCGCGTTAGTGACTGGATCTGGCACTAATAAAACCACGTTGTCCGGTATCAATAAAGATCTGAATACCATTCTCACCACATTCTCACCGGTTTCTAAAGAACGCCATAAAATTGATCCGGAGGCGAGCGATGAAATTGATCTTCTGATTGCGACCGATTGTATTTCCGAAGGTCAAAACCTGCAAGATTGCGATTACCTGATCAATTATGATATTCACTGGAATCCGGTGCGGATTATTCAGCGGTTTGGCCGGGTGGATCGTTTGGGTTCTAAAAACCAGGCGATTCAATTGGTCAATTTCTGGCCCAATATGGAATTGGATGAATATATCAATCTGGAAACGCGCGTCAGTGGGCGCATGGTGCTTCTGGATATTTCAGCGACCGGTGAAGAAAACGTGATTGAGTATGACGACAAAAAGCGCATGAATGACCTGGAATACCGCCGCAAACAGCTACAGCAACTTCAGGATAATGTGGTTGATATAGAAGATATGACCGGCGGTGTTTCCATCACTGATTTGACCTTGAATGATTTCAGGATGGACTTATCGGCGTTCATGAAAGAACAAATGCAAACGCTGGAAACGGCGCCGACAGGACTGTATGCGGTAACGTCGATTGACCCGGCCTTACTTGATCCTGATATTGAACCGGGGGTTATTTTTTGCCTGAAAAACATCACCGGTAAAGCGGCACATGACGATTCTTATGCGTTGGCTCCTTACTATCTGGTCTATGTGACTGAATCCGGCCAGATAAAATACAACTTTATTCAAGCAAAAAAAATACTGGATATTTTGAAAAAACAGGGGCTAGGTTGGCATCATCCCGACACAAAGGCCGTTGCCCAATTTCATCAGCAGACTCAAAACGCCAAGGATATGAGCCGTTATCAACATCTCCTGGAGCTGGCTATCAATAGCATCATCGGAAAATCCGAGGAAAAAGGCATTGAAAGCCTGTTCAGCCGGGGGGGAACGGTTTTGACCAAAGACAGTTTCCAGGGTATTGAGGATTTTGAAGTGATCAGCTATCTCATTATTCTGGGGGACGCATGATTGAAGCGTTTTATCACAAACTGGCGATACCGGATGCTTGCTTTTTGGGGAAACGAATTTATAAAAAGTTATTTTATGAGAATGTTTCACTGAATAGCACGGATAAAAAAGCCTTTTCCGAGGATATTGAAGAGATTCAATGGCGTTATACGCTTAAACCGGAAACCATCAATATCGCCCGTTTCCAGGACGATGAACGCGAATATGATGAAGTGGCAATCCTGCAAGTGACATTAAAAAGCCCCAAGCACTACAAACGGATTGCCCAGGTCATTCAAAAGGGGATTCCCTATCCAGTATGGCTTATTTTTCTGGACGGAACACGATTGGCGTTCAGTCTTGCCGATAAGCGGATTAACCGGGCCGACCGTGACAAAATCAGGGTGGAAGCCTTTTATGAAACTGACTGGATGAATTTGGAAAATCTTTCCGAAATTGAACAAGCCTTTATTGAACAGTGTGTCATCACCCGCTTTTCCTACCAACATTTTTATGCATTCTATGGCGATTTAACCGCACGAGTGATTGCCTTACAGTGTGCCTATTTGAATGGAAACTATGCCCTGGAGAATGACCTGACAAGGCAGCAGCGGATTGAACTGCTCAATAGCATACGGCACAAACAACAACACCTGACTGAACTGCGGTCAGCGTTAAAAAAAGAGAACCCGTTTAACCAAAAGGTACAATTGAATATAAAAATAAAGCAGCAGGAACGACAACTCCAGCAGCAACTGCAACAACTATGAGCGAAACAAATAAAAAAATTATCATGATTGCCGGACCAAACGGCGCCGGAAAGACGACTTTTGCCCGTGAATTTCTACCCAACGAAGCCCATTGCGATATTTTTATAAATGCTGATTTAATTGCCGCGGGTCTGTCACCGTTTGCACCGGAACGTGTCGCCATAAAGGCTGGAAAACTCATGCTGCAATGTTTTGCAGAAGCCTTGAAAAAGCAACAAAGTTTTGCCTTTGAAACCACGCTAAGCGGGCTTGGCTACTTAAAACACATTCCTGTCTGGCAAGCGCAAGGCTATCGCATTAAATTAATTTTTTTGCAATTGGCCAATAGCGAAATCGCCATAGCCCGCGTTAAACAACGGGTACGCCAAGGCGGACATGATCTACCCGAAGCCACAATAAAACGCCGTTTTGAATCAGGGTTAAAAAACTTTCACCAACATTACAAACAGTGTGTCGATATTTGGCTACATTTCGATAACTCAGAACATTCCCCAACACTTATTGACTGGAGCGAAAAATGAATTTAAAACCCTTATCAGAAGCGCAAGATGACGATGTGCGACAGGTACTGGATGCACTCCAACGCGCTGCAAATCAAGCAAAAAAAATTGCCCTGCAAACCCAGACCGCTATCGTCGTTATGCGTGATGGAAAAATAATGTTTGAATCAGCTAATAACAAATCTTCACAGACAACACAATGAGCAATATGAAAAAAATGGATCGGGATCATGACGGCAGCAGCCTTAACATTGTGCAGGATAATATCGAACAACTGAAAACCCTGTTCCCGGATATTTTTAGCGAAGGAAAAATTGACTTCGACAAGCTCAGAGAAACACTGGGCGACACGGTAGAAACCCGTGAAGAGCGTTATAACTTCACCTGGCATGGCAAATCACAGGCCCGCCGCATCGCCCAAACCCCATCCACCGGCACCTTGCGCCCGTGCAAAGCAGAAAGCAAACACTGGGACACCACCCAAAACCTGTTTATCGAAGGCGACAACCTGGAAGTGCTGAAGCTCATGCAAAAGTCTTATCACAAACAGGTTAAGATGATTTACATCGACCCGCCATACAACACCGGTAAGGAATTCATCTATCCTGACCATTATCAGGATAATCTTGATACCTATCTGGAATATACCGGTCAGAAAGACAGCGAAGGTCGCAAGTTCGGCACCAATACGGAAACCACAGGCCGTTATCACACCAACTGGTTGAATATGATGTATCCACGCTTGAAGCTGGCGAGGAACCTGTTACGCGATGACGGGGTGATTTTTATTTCGATTGATGACAATGAGGTTGCGAATTTACGGAAGCTGTGTGATGAGATTTTTGGGGAGGAAAATTTTTTAGCTTCTATTGCTTGGGAAAAAAGATACACACGAAGCAATAATGCAAAAAGATTTTACTCTCTAAAAGATTCAATAATCTGTTATAGAAAATCAGACATATTGGAATATGTCAAAGAAGCAAGAAATGAAAAGTCAGATTCAAACTATAGCAATCCCGATAATGACTATCGAGGTGAATGGACAACTTCGTCATATGTGAATCCAGCAACAAAAGATAAGCGACCGAACTTAGTTTATGAAATAAAAAGACCATTAGACAATAAAACAATAGTCCATGAAACCCATGCATGGAAGTATAGTTTTTCTGAACATCAAAGACATGTAGATGAAGGGAAGTTATGGTGGGGCAAGGAAGGTACTGCACAATACCCTAGGCTTAAATTATTTTTATCAGAACAGACTAACGGATTAGTCCCAATAGATTTATGGAGCTACAAAGATGCTGGAACTACCGATGAAGGTGGCAATGAAATAAAAGCCCTTTTTGGGAGCGCAGTTTTTGACACACCAAAGCCAACTAAGCTACTTATTAAGATGCTGTCAATTGCTACTCATACTGAAAAAAACGATATTATTCTCGACTTCTTTTCTGGCTCTTGTACCACTGCCCATGCCGTTATGGGATTTAATGCTCAAAATAACGGCAACCACAAATACATTATGGTTCAACTCCCCGAACCCTGTGATGAGAAGTCAGAAGCTTTTAAAGCGGGCTATAAAACCATTGCCGACATCGGCAAGGAACGCATTCGCCGTGCCGGTGAAAAAATCCTGCAAGACCATGCCGATAAAGACGGGATTGGTACTGAAAATCGCTCCTGCATTTCCAGCACTTCCGCCATCCCTGGCGGTCGAAACTTGGATATTGGCTTCAAAGTCTTTAAACTCGATTCATCCAATATCGAACCCTGGGATGGGGATTTTGATAACCTGGAAAATGCTTTATTGAGCGCAGTAAACAACATCAAGAAAGACCGCAGTAAAGACGATGTGCTGTATGAAATCCTGCTCAAATACGGGCTTGATTTAACTGTACCGATTGAGGAACGTCAGATTAACGGTAAAACGGTTTATTCCATCGGTTTGGGAGCCTTAGTCGTGTGTCTGGATGATGCGATTACCCTGGATGTGGTGGAAGGCATCGGCGACTTAAAAAAAGAACTGGCTCCAGAAGTGATGCGCGTGGTATTCAAGGATAGCGGTTTTAAGGATGATGTGGTTAAAACCAATGCGATCCAGATTTTGAAAAAATACGGCATTGATGATGTGAAGAGTCTGTAATGCCAGAAAAATTATTTCACCATGAAGGACATGAAGCGCTTGAAGATTTTTTCTTCATGATCTTCATGGTGAATAACAAATATTTAAAAATAATGTGATGCGTATGTTGACAGTCAGGTTTATTGTATTACAATCAGTAATACATTGTTGTGTCGGAGAAAACCCATGATTACCCTTAGGCTTGACCCAGAACTGGAAAAAACCATCAACAACACGGCGAATAGACTAGGCTTGAGCAAGTCGGAGCTAATACGAAAAAGTGTTACCGAATATATCAAACAACTGGAAAAACCTTCCCCTTGGGAGTTAGGTCACGATATGTTTGGCAGATATGCCAGTGGTAAAGGCAATTTATCTAAAGATAGGAAAGCACTTCTAAAGGAAAAGATAAGCGCTAAAAGATGAATAAAATTTTGATTGACTCTGGCCCATTGATTGCCCTGTTTGATCGAAGCGATAAGTATCATCAAGCATCACTGGCGTTCATTAAGCAAAATCACTGTGAATTGATCACTACCCTGGCCTCCATTACAGAAGTGATGCATTTACTTGATTTTAGTCGAGATGCTCAAGCGGACTTTCTAAGCTGGGTCGATGCCGGTGCGGTGTCTGTGGTGACAATTACAAGCAATGATTTCCAAAGAATTAGAGAGCTGATAACAAAATACTCAGACCTGCCCATGGATTTCGCGGATGCTTGTCTGGTCTTGCTGGGTGAAACAATGAATATCACTAAAGTGGCAACCATTGATCGGGATTTTGATGTTTATCGGCTCCAAGGAAAACATGCATTCACAACCTATATAAAATAGCTCTACACATTAACAAAGTACTACACCATGAAGGACATGAAGAGGATGAAGAAAAAACCTTCAACTCCTTCATGTGCTTTATGGTGATTAAAAACAGTTATATTAGAGGAAAATATCATGCAACTTAAAAGATCAAACATTGGCCATAGTTTGTATGTGCTGTTCGAGACCTTACCGGAGTCTGACAAAAAAGCATTTTTACATGAACTGATGGAGCAACAACAAGAAACCGTTGAAAATGAGGCATTGTATTTGGCTTGCCAACAAGCAAAAGAGGAAAATGACTTTTTAACTGAACAAGAAGCGCAAGACTTTGTTGATCATTTGCCCCAATGAAAATTCAGATTAGTAAGCGATTTGTTAAGGATTGTGAAAAAATCAATGATCCACGTATTGTGGCTAAAATACGCAAAACCCTGGAAAATGCACAAACGGTCATGCATATTTCTGAGTTGTCTCAATTAGAAGAAATGTCAGGTCATACAGGTTATTTTCGACTAAAGTTTGATTATCGGTATCGTATGGGGCTTTATCTTGAGGATGAAACACTGCAATTTTTGCGTGTTGGGCGGCGTGAAGATTTTTATAAAAAATTCCCTTAAGAAAGATGTACCGTATTAAAAGGATTGATGTTTTATTAGACTAATACGACATTGAATACGTAAAGCCTGCAATGTCAGATAACACTTCACCATGAAGCACATGAAGAGAATGAAGAAAAAACCTACAAGTTCTTCATGTGTTTCATGGTTATTACAGGATAGCTAATATGAGTAAAGGCTTAAAGGGGATTTATCATGCGGATTGAATGGGATGAAAATAAGAACAAAGTCAATATTCAAAAGCATGGCGTTGATTTTCGTGATGCTGCCTATGTATTTTCAGACCCTTTCCAATTAAATATAGCTGATGAGGATCATTCAGATCATGAAGAACGTTGGATTGTTTTAGGCAAAAATTTAAACGATACGTTATTGTTGGTGGTCCATACAGATCGTAGCCATAATGTAATACGGATTATTTCAGCGCGGAAAGCGACGAAAAACGAACAAAAACGTTATATTCAGAGGTTAACCAAATGAAAAAAGAATATGATTTTTCAAATGCTGAACAAGGTAAATTCTATATCCCAGCCGAGGATATTCAAACGCCGGTTTATCTTGATAAAGATATTTTGCAGTTTTTAAACAAACAACGTGCGAAAAGCGATGAAAATCTGGAAACACTGGTTAATGATTTATTGAGAAAAGATATTGAGATAGCAAAACACTTTTCTTAAAGGCGCGATTGCATGAATGGCTTTCTGTGACCGAAATTGAAAAGGCCGCTGGTATTCAAGGTATTCCTTTTGAAGAGTAAGCGACTGAAAACACTAAAAGAAGTCATTTCTGAATTAGATGTTCCCGAAACAGATTTCGGGAACATATCAAAAACCCC
>CAZDXJ010000083.1:0-10087 GCA_964509475.1 uncultured Methylococcaceae bacterium
CACGCGGCCCCGCTGCCCGCATTTTCTCCCCCCCGCGGAAGGCCCAGGGCCGGCAAACCACCTGCCCCCCCCCCCCGCAATCTGAATATTCCAGGTTACAGGCAGGGTTCGCGCCCGGTGGCCGGTTCATTTTCCGCATCCATGCTCAAGCAGAGTATAGACAAAAAAACTTTCTGGACATATAATTAGCAAACAATTATATAATAATTAATCTAAATGCGACATGAAACCTTTATTTATAATATTGCTTTTCCTGGGTCCTGCATTTACGCTCCAGGCCAATTGGCAAATCAGGCTGAATACCCTTAATCATAGCCTGAGAAAACAACACGAACCGTTCAATCTCCAGCTGGAACTCCAATCCGATGATGCAAGCAAGGCCGATGTTTATGTTGCCGTGCAATTGCCCGATAGCCGGTTACTTTTTATGCAGGCATCCGCTCTGTTTGCCAGCCCTGTCCGCTTTACGGAAATGCCTGTGCCCTATATGGCCAACATCAGCGTTAATCAGAAAATCACTGGCTCCGTGTTGGAAATCCCCCAATTATCCGAAACACTGACCAATGGCCTGTATCATTTCTATGCGGTTGTCACCCGCCCGGGTGCGAACGTGTTTCAGACAAGTTCATGGCAAACGGTCTTGGCACAGAAGAAGATCATGTATATCAATAATGATCATTTTCTGGCCATTCCGGAACAATTAACCGGCACAATCAATGCCCAGGGACAGAAGGTTTTTGATTTGACCCTGCAGAAAGGTCAAAAAAGTTTTTTACCCGGCACCCAAACGGCAACCTATGGCATTAATGGTCATTATTTAGGTCCCACGCTACGCCTTTCCAAAGGCGATCAGGTTGCCTTTAACATCAGCAACCGCCTGGATGAAGCGTCAACCCTGCACTGGCATGGCGCTCATATTCCGGCAAAAATGGATGGCGGTCCACATCAGATTATCAAGCCCGATGAAACCTGGAAGCCTTCTTTTGAGATTAAACAGGTTGCCTCAACCTTATGGTATCACCCGCACCTGGAAGGTAAAACGGCTGAACAGGTTTACAAAGGACTGGCGGGACTGATGATTATTGATGACGATATATCCAATCGCCTGGCCTTGCCTGGACGATACGGTATTGATGACATTCCAGTCATTGTACAAGACCGCCGTATTGCAGAAAACGGTGATATGAGTAGCCAGCTTGAAAATATGGGCGATATCATGGGCTTGCGTGGCCAGTATATTCTGGTGAATGGGAATATAACGCCTACTCTGGAGAGCCGCGCTGAGGTTATTCGCCTGCGTTTGCTGAACGGTTCCAATGCGCGGATTTACAATTTTGGATTTTCCGATAATCGTGAATTCTATCAAATTGCAAGTGACGGTGGCTTACTGACAAAACCGGTGGCTTTGACACGTATGCGTCTTGCCCCCGGAGAACGGGCGGAAATTTTACTCGATCTCCGGCAGGAGAGCGGACGATACCTGTTATTGCAAAGTTTTTCGGCTGAATTATCAGACTTGACCATAAAAAACGCCATGATGCGGGATGAACTGGATACAGGCACTTTTGAAATCCTGAGTATCCGTGTAGGCGCCTCAGGAGATAATAACTTATCCATTCCAGATGCATTAACCCCGATAACTCAAATACCGGTTGAGGAAGCGGTTATTAATCGTTCCTTCGTGTTGCAGGAACGAGGCATGGATTCTCCAATGGGAGGAAGCCAAATGAATGGCATGGATAATTCAATGGGCGGCATGATCGGATCCGATAATACCGAAACCTTTGCCAATTTAAGCCGTATGGGCATGTTTCGTATCAATGATAAAGTAATGGATCGAACGCGCATTGATGAAACAATACGTTTAGGCGATACCGAAATATGGACTATCAATAATAAGGCTGATATGGCGCACCCCTTTCATATCCATGATATTCAATTCCTGATTCTGGATAGAAACGGCCAAAAACCGCCGCCTGGCGAAACTGGCTGGAAAGACACGGTATTGGTTTTCCCTGATGAAAGCGTTCGGATTATTACCCGGTTTGAAGATTTTGCCGATATCAATGCGCCTTATATGTACCACTGCCACATATTGGAGCATGAAGATGCCGGCATGATGGGGCAATTTGTCGTTATTCCATGAAGCAAGGCATCCTGTTGACAACAGTCTGTTACAAATAAAGGTAATAGGTTGAATATGTTGTTATGTGATGAAACGCCCCAATTATACTGGTCGCGGCTAAAGCCGCTCCTACAGTTTTGACCCGTTACCCAAATAAAAACCTTTAAAGCCAGCCATGCAGAAAATAAGCTGTATGGCCGGAGCCGAAGCCTGACGACTTTATAAACAACTGATCAACACATCGGCAAATTCACTGCATTTCACTTCCGTGGCATCATCCATCAAGCGGGCAAAATCATACGTTACCCGCCGGCTGGCGATAGCCGCATCCATTGCCCGCACAATGGCATCGGCCGCTTCATGCCAACCAAGATAACGCAGCATCATTTCTCCGGAAAGAATCAAGGAACCGGGGTTGACTTTATCCAGGTTAGCGTATTTTGGCGCCGTACCATGCGTTGCTTCAAATATCGCCGTACCCGTCATGTAATTGATATTGCCACCGGGAGCAATACCGATACCACCCACTTGCGCGGCCAGGGCATCGGATAAATAATCGCCGTTCAGATTCAAGGTGGCAATGACATCGAAACTTTCCGGACGGGTCAACACCTGTTGCAAGGTAATATCGGCAATCGAATCCTTGATTAGAATGCGGCCGGATTGCAAAGCCTGCGCCTGCTCGGCATTGGCCGCCTCTTCTCCTGATGCCTCGCGGGTCCTCTCCCATTGCAGCCAGGTATAGGTTTGGCCGGGAAATTCACGTTCCGCAAACTCATAAGCCCAGTTGCGAAATGCGCCTTCGGTGAATTTCATGATATTGCCTTTGTGCACAATCGTCACACTTTGCCGCTGATTGACCCGCGCGTATTCAATCGCCGCCTTGACCAAGCGTTCTGTACCCTGCCGCGAAACCGGTTTTATACCGATGCCGGAGCTTTCCGGGAAACGGATTTTGGCGAACCGTTCAGGAAAATGTTCTCGCAATAAATCCAGGAAGCGTGCGTTGTCCTCACGGCCTTGTTCAAATTCCAAGCCGGCGTAAATGTCTTCGGTATTTTCCCGGAAGATCACCATATCGACCGCAGCCGGGTTTTTTACCGGTGATGGAACGCCCCGATACCAGCGCACCGGACGTAAACAAACATACAAATCCAGCAATTGCCGAAGTGCCACATTCAATGAACGTATGCCGCCACCAATCGGCGTCGTCAAGGGACCTTTTATCGAAACCAAATACTCCCGGCAGGCATCGACCGTGCTGTCCGGCAACCAGGAATTGAACCGGTCATAGGCTTTTTGTCCGGCATAAATTTCCAGCCAGCGAATTTGCTTTTGTCCCTGATAAGCCTTGGCAACGGCAGCATCGAGAACCCGAACCGTGGCCCGCCAGATATCCGGGCCTGTGCCATCGCCTTCGATAAAAGGAATAATCGGGTAATCCGGTACCCGCAGTTTGCCATTATGCATAACAATGCGCTCACCATCGGTGGGCGGTTTCAATTCAAAGTCGGCCATAAAGGGCTCCCGTCGTGTTTTTTTGTTAATGACAACGCTTGTCTCGTTCATGCTATTGCGTCGGACAAGATTATCTTTATCAGGCGGATTTGCCAGGCAGTCGCACCCGCCAATCATTCCGCTACCTCCCGGTCATTCTACACCAGGTTTGATTGAATCAAGAGGATACTTTCAAGGTTACAGCACTGGCTTCAGGATTTCCGTCCATGGACCTGGATTCCAGCCAATCCCTGCCGGAATGATGTTTATCGAGCCGTCGTTATTCCGCCACGGACTGGCACAATCCAGTGACAGGGATGTCACGACCGACCCACAGCTTAAAATTCTGGGCCAATTCTTGGCAAAAAGACGGTTAAATTCAGCCCTGTGTTACATCACGACACAACTCAACCCGCAAAGATTCCCGGCATTTTAAAGTTCCTGGTCTGCAACGGGAGTTTGCAAGCAAAACGCCAGCAAAATCAAGACGGAAAACAAACCCTTTTTTGAAATTGCATTATTTAAGGTCTTATAAATCGTGTATTATTATGCGTTCTTTTATAATTTTGGAGTTATTAATGCACGACGTTACGTTAATCAAAGGTGACGGTATCGGTCCTTCGATCATGGAGGCGGCTGTTAAAATCATTGACGCATCCGGCGCGAAAATCAACTGGATAGAAGCGGATGCGGGTATGGCCGCCTACGAAAAACAGGGCACCCCCTTGCCCGATGCAACCATGGCCTCGATTGAAAAAACCCGCTTGGCCTTTAAAGGTCCTTTGACCACAATCGCTGGCAAGGGTTTTCGCAGTATTAACGTAGCATTACGGCAACAATACGAACTGTATGCCAATGTGCGACCGGCGAAAAGCTGGAAAGGCATCAAAACACCTTTTGCTCAGGTCGATATTGTCATTGTCCGGGAAAATACCGAAGGCCTGTACGCCGGCCTGGAACATTATCTCACCCGTAAAAAAGACATTGCCGAAAGTCTTGCCGTGGTTACCCGTGAGGGTTCGGAACGTATTATCAAATACGCGTTCGAATACGCCCGCGAAAACAATCGCCGCAAGGTCACGGTTTGTCATAAAGCCAATATCCTGAAATACACGCAAGGCCTGTTTCTTGATGTTGCCCGTGAACAAGCGGCTCGTTTCCCGGATATCGAGTTTGATGAAAAAATCATCGATGCAACCTGTATGCACATGGTCATGGATCCGCACCAATTTGATGTGATTGTCTGTACCAATATGTTTGGTGATATATTATCCGACCTGACAGCCGGCCTGGTCGGAGGACTGGGTTTGATTCCAGGCGCCAACATTGGTGAAAACGCAGCCCTGTTCGAAGCAGTACATGGCAGTGCCCCGGACATTGCCGGAAAAAATATCGCCAATCCAACGGCCGTCATTATGGCCGGTGTGATGATGCTCAATCATCTGGGTGAAACCGAAGCCGCAGATCGTATCAAAAACGCCGTTATCAAAGTGATCGATGAAGGCCAATCGGTTACCCCGGATCTAAACCCGGCATCAAAAACCGGCACATCCGAAATGGCCCAGGCCATTATTGACGCAATGATGTAATTTTTGCGCTTCCCATGAGGCAAGCCTGGCTGCTTGCCTCTATCGACGCCGTCCCAGACCAAATAATCCCCTGCCTTCCAACCAGCCGCTAAAAAAAGCCGGCAGCACATTGCAAATTAAAAGGCAATCCCCTATGCTCTTGCTTGAGAAGAGCCATTGTATGTGCTTCAAACAAACAGACAATATCTTCTCGAAATAAAAAATGAATAATAATCTGGCTGTTTTTCACGCCTTAACCTTCATACGATTGAAGAGGAGACATAATGAAAATCGGTATACCGAAAGAAATTCACAGCGGCGAAAAGCGGGTGGCGACTACTCCCCCGGTCGTCGAGCAATTGCAAAAACTGGGGTTTCAAATATGTATTGAGTCTGGCGCAGGTGATTTGGCGAATTTTTCCGACGAAGCTTACCGGGAGGCAGGCGCGGAAATTGTCGCCGATGCCAAAACGCTGTGGGGTGGTTCAGACCTGATCATGAAAGTCCGACCACCGGAAAAACACCCGGAACTGGCCATTGATGAAGTTGAACTGTTGCCGGAGGGGGGCAATCTGATCAGTTTCATCTGGCCTGCACAAAACAAGGAGTTGATGGAAAAACTGGCCGCAAAAAAAGCTACTGTGCTGGCAATGGACAGTGTACCGCGTATTTCCCGTTCACAAAAGCTGGATGCGTTGAGTTCAATGGCCAATATTGCCGGTTACCGGGCAGTTGTCGAAGCGGCGCAACATTTTGGCCGTTTTTTTACCGGTCAGATCACCGCAGCCGGCAAGGTTCCTCCAGCCAAGGTTCTGGTCATTGGCGCCGGTGTTGCAGGTCTTGCGGCGATTGGCGCTGCAAAAAGCATGGGGGCAATTGTTAGAGCTTTTGATACCCGCCCGGCGGTCAAGGAACAAGTCGAAAGCATGGATGCCGAATTCCTGATGCTGGAATTTGAAGAGGATGGCACCGGCGAAGGCGGCTACGCCAAAACCATGTCGGATGAGTTCATCAAAGCTGAAATGGAGTTGTTCGCCCGTCAGGCCATGGAAGTCGATATCATCATCACGACCGCCTTGATACCCGGTAAACCCGCACCGGAGTTGATTACCAAAGGCATGGTGGAAAGCATGAAACCCGGCAGCGTCATAGTCGATTTGGCGGCTGAGCAAGGCGGCAACTGTAAATTGACCGAGGCCGGCAAAGTGGTCAAAAAACACGGTGTTACCATTATCGGTTATACCGATTTACCCAGCCGCATGGCCGCGCAAGCCAGCCAACTCTATGCAACCAATCTGCGTCATTTATTGACCGAATTATGCCCCGAAAAAAATGGTGAAATCGATGTCAACATGGACGATGAAGTCATTCGCGGCACAACCGTGATCAAACAAGGCGAAATCACCTGGCCGCCACCACCGCCAAAAATTTCAGCGGCTCCGGCCCCACAAACCGAAGCACCACCGGCAAAGGTGGAAGAGGAAGTCAAAAAATCCTGGTTACCCGAACCGGTGAAACAATTTCTACCCTTGATTCTTGGTGGTCTTGCATTATATGGCGTCGGCGCAACCGCTCCGGCTTCGTTTATGTCGCATTTCACGGTTTTTGTTCTGGCCTGTTTTGTCGGCTATCAGGTTATATGGAATGTCACGCCTTCCCTGCATACACCGTTGATGAGTGTAACCAATGCCATTAGCGGCATTATTATCATTGGCGCTCTGGTGCAAATATCCGCGCCCGGTGTACTCATATCGATACTGGCAGGACTTGCCGTATTGATTGCGTCAATCAATATTGCGGGTGGTTTTTTGGTTACCCGGCGTATGTTGGAAATGTTCAGGAAATAAGTGAGGAGTTAAAACATGTCTCAAGGTTTAGTTACAATGTCTTACATTGCCGCATCGATCCTGTTCATTTTGAGTCTGAGTGGTTTGAGTCATCAGGAAACCGCGCGGCGCGGTAATGTTTATGGCATGATTGGTATGGCCATCGCCATCCTGGCAACCGTGATGAGCGATGCCGTCAGCGCCTATGTCCTATTGATCATGGCGTTATTGATTGGCGGCGCTATTGGTGCAAAAGCGGCGTTCAAAGTGGAAATGACGCAAATGCCGGAGCTGGTCGCCATCATGCACAGTCTTGTGGGCCTGGCGGCGGTTTTCGTCGGTTATGCCAATTTCATCGACCCGGACGCGGTTTTCACCGGCGTCGAAAAGACCATTCATGAAATTGAAATTTACATCGGTATTCTGATTGGCGCCGTTACATTTTCCGGTTCGGTGATTGCCTTTGGCAAGTTAAGCGGCAGAATCGGCGGCAAACCGGTTTTGTTACCGGCCCGGCACGGGTTGAATCTGGGTCTGTTGTTGATTTCCATCTGGCTGGGTAAACTGTTTCTGGCTGGTGCTGAAACCGGTGGTGGTTTCTGGCCGTTATTGCTGATGACGGTTGTCGCGCTGGCCTTTGGTGTGCATATGGTTATGGCCATTGGCGGCGCCGATATGCCGGTTGTGGTTTCCATGCTCAACAGTTATTCAGGATGGGCGGCGGCGGCCACGGGTTTCATGCTGAACAATGATCTGCTCATCGTTACCGGCGCTCTGGTTGGCAGTAGCGGGGCAATTTTGAGTTATATCATGTGCCGGGCAATGAACCGCCACTTTGTCAGCGTTATTGCCGGTGGATTCGGCACCGGCAGCAGCGGCTCCACTGCCAAGGTTGAAGGTGACGTCAAGGAAATCAGTGCTCAGGAAACTGCAGAACTTTTGCGTAATTCAAAGGAAATCATGATCATTCCAGGCTATGGCATGGCCGTTGCCCAAGCCCAGCATACGGTCAACGAAATCACCAAACTGCTACGCGACAAAGGTAAAAATGTGCGTTTCGGCATTCATCCAGTCGCAGGGCGTATGCCTGGCCATATGAATGTTTTATTGGCGGAAGCGAAAGTCCCTTATGATATCGTTTTTGAAATGGATGAAATCAATGATGATTTTCCCGATATCGATGTCACCATCGTCATCGGAGCCAATGATATTGTCAATCCCTCCGCCCTGGATGATCCAAACAGCCCGATTGCCGGTATGCCGGTACTGGAGTGCTGGAAAGGTAAAAACACCATCGTACTGAAGCGGAGTATGGCTTCGGGTTATGCCGGTGTTGACAACCCGTTGTTTGTGCATGAGAATACCCAGATGTTGTTTGGCGATGCCAACGACAGCATGCAAGCGGTATTGAAAGCCTTACAATCCTGATTGTAAGGCACAAAAAAGCCCCGTTGTATATACGGGGCTTTTTTTCACATTTTTATTTTTCAACAGCCAAGCCGGCGCCTTTCCAGGAAGAAAAGCCTTTTCGATAATAAAAAACGCTGGTCCATCCCCATTCCAGTGCTTTTTTGGTTGCTTCTGAACTGGCCAGGCAAGGCACACCGGTACAATAAAAAACGACCCGGTCATTCTTTTTTGCAATAGCGCTCAATGTCTCAGGGGTGAAGTTATCCAGGGGCAGGTTTTTTGCTCTTGGAATATGGCCCGCTTTATATTTTTCTTGCGGCCGCACGTCGATAAAAATAATATCACCTTTATCCCAAAGGCCTTTGGCAAACATCGTATCCACCGTTGTCGCACCAATGACTTTGGCAGGCGCTACCGCCGCCATGCTCTGGGTTGTTATAAACAATAATAACGCAGGAATCATCAGGAAATAATTACGCATACTTGCCTCCTCAATATTGAACTCAAAATATTTACCTTACAACTTTAGCAGAAATAATCAATACAAGTCTATCACAGCCGTTATTCTCATACAGGCTTATGCTAGAATCAGGCTTTAAAAACCCGATAAACTGAATCCGAATATGAAAAATACAGTTATTTACGCATTGGATTTTGACGGTGTTCTGTGCGATAGCGCAATAGAAACCGGCATCACCGGCTGGAAAGCAGCAACCCATATCTGGCCTGATATGAAAGCGGATTTACCGGCGTCCGATATGATTGAGCGGTTCCGTTTATTGCGGCCTGTCATCGAAACCGGTTATGAAGCCATTTTGGTTATGCGCCTGTTATTTCTGGGTCATGACCTGGATGATATTTTTGCTGATTTTTCTGAAAAAACACAACAACTGATTGAACAATCCGGCAACGATATTGCTTTGCTCAAACAACTCTTTGGCCAGACCCGGGATACCTGGATTGACAATAATTCCCGGCAATGGCTGGAAATGAACCCGCTGTTTTCCGGAGTTGTGGATAAACTGAACCAACTTGATCGGCAAAACTGGTATATCGTCACCACCAAACAACAACGCTTTGTCGCGTCCATACTGGCAGCCAATCAAATCCCAATCGCCGAAGAGCGGATTTTCGGCCTGGAGCGGAACAAAAGCAAAGTGGAAATATTGCTTGAATTATTGAACAAACATCCCGAACATGAAATTCATTTTGTCGAGGATCGTTTGCCAACCTTGCTCAACGTATTGAAGAACCCGGATCTGAATGATATAAAATTATTTTTCGCCAACTGGGGTTACAATACCGAACAGGACAAACGCATTGCCGGGCAGCAAGCTGCAATACAATGCCTTGCATTGGAGATATTTCTTGAACATTAAATCTTCCCATAATCAAGCGCCGGTCTGCGTTTCCACGGGCCGAAGGAAAGAACTTGTCAGATGAGGGGTAAAAAATTGCCCTTGTTTCTGTTGTAAAGCGGAACAAGGGCAACATTTTTCGTATCTACTCACCCCCCTCTGAAAAGCAGGTGCAGGTTGTTGATTTATCAGGCTTGCCCAGCTCTTCCGTGGAAGGGCTGGGCTTGCATAACTTGGGATGTTATGCAGAACGACAGGGATGTATGCACGTGTCCTGATAAATCAATGACCTGCGCCGGCTAC
>CAZDXJ010000084.1:0-10055 GCA_964509475.1 uncultured Methylococcaceae bacterium
GCTGTATTGTAATAATTTAAAATTTATTTTGTCCTTTTTCTTGGGGTAGTATAATCCTAATGATGAAGGATTGGAGCCGAAAGTATTGTTCATGGTGGATCACTGCGTTCGCCAAAGCAACAGCCATCATGATAACCCCATCAATGTATCCCGTCGGCTGCAATTTGTAACCATAGACCGGCAAGGCCAAACCAGCCATGCTGGCTGGGCGCCGCATCTCGACTTGCAGCCCATCACTGAAAATGATCAAAACCTGACTCGGGACATATTATCTGCCGAATGGTTGAATAATAACCTGGATGTCCTGGCACTGGAATATGCTACACAACACTTGCTGCCTGACCATTACTAGGAAGTTAAACAGCGCAGGGAAAGACAAGCCGAAAAAATCCTCTCTGCAGTCAATGAACGCTTGGTCAAGGAAATCAATTACTGGTCGGATCGCTATATTAAATTGACAGCGGATGTCGCAGCCGGAAAACAACCTCGTTTACAACCGGATAATGCCAAACGCCGGGTTGAAGAATTGACTGCGAGGTTGGAACAACGAAAAAAAGAACTGGAAAACATGGCCAACGTGGTATCCGGCAATCCGGTAATAATGGGTGGCGCACTGATCATTCCACAAGGGCTCATTGCTCAAAGGAAAGGCGAACCATTATTTAGTGTTGATTCTTCAGCACGAACACACATCGAAAAAATCGCCATGCAAGCGGTTATTGAAAAAGAAAAAAGCCTTGGTAACCAAATCAAAGATGTCTCAGCCGAAAAATGCGGTTGGGACATTACCTCGCAACCGCCCATCATTGATGGCAGACTTCCCGATGCCCGGCATATCGAAGTCAAGGGTCGGGCCAAAGGACAAAGCGCCATTACCGTCAGCCGCAACGAAATTATCTATGCCTTGAACCAAGCCAAGCAATTTATCCTCGCTATCGTCATTGTCGATGGTGACAACTACGAAGGCCCGTTTTACATTAAAAACCCGTTTAGTCAGGAACCGGATTTTGGTGTGGCGAGCATTAATTATGAATTAAAAGAACTGCTGGCAAAGGCAGAATAACAATGAAAGTGAACGACTACCGCTAAACCGCATTTTTTTACCGCAACACGTCAACGTTTTGGTGTGATAGCAGAGCGCATATTGGCTTGCTAAAGGTGGTTAAATGGCTTACAGTAAAGACTCCTTACCAGTAAGAAAAAGTCATGGCAGAATTAGCCAAACTCAGCAGCAAGGGCCAGGTTACCATCCCGGTAAAAGTGCGCCGACGTTTGCATTTGCATGCCGGCGATACCCTGGCATGGGACATACAAGATGATGGCAAGATCATTGTGCATCGCGTCGAACCCGTTGATGTGGATTATTTGAGCGCTTTGCATGGCACGCTGTCGGAATGGAACAGCGTGGAAGATGATGAGGCATACAATGACTTATGATCGCTATGATGTGGTTAAGGTCCCGTTTCCATTTACCGACCGCAAAGCGCAAAAATATCGCCCGGCATTGATTATTTCCTCAGCAAAGAGCTTTAACAACACCATTGGTCATAGTGTCATGGCGATGATTACTTCGGCAAAACAATCCGGTTGGCCGTTAGATACAGCCATCACCGATTTAAACAGCGCAGGTCTGCCGGCGCCATCATTAATCCGCTTGAAACTGTTTACCCTGGATCATCGTTTAATCGTTAGCCGTTTAGGTCAATTAGCAAGCTACGATCAAGCATCATTCGAACAACATTTCAGTCAACTGCTGAAGGGATTATGAGTAAAAAAATAAAAACCCCCAAAAAACTCATCGAAGTTGCCTTGCCACTGGACGACATCAATGCTGCGGCGGCACGGGAAAAATCCATCCGTCACGGTCATCCCTCCACCCTGCATTTATGGTGGGCCAGGCGGCCACTGGCGGCGGCGCGGGCGGTGATTTTTGCACAAATGGTCAATGACCCCGGCTACCAGCAGGGTGAAGGGTTCAAATATGGTGTTAATAAAAGAGAAGCGGAAATCAAGCGGGAAAAGCTGTTTGCCATTATTCGTGATCTGGTGAAATGGGAAAACAGCAATAATGAAGAAGTCCTGAATCGTGCCCGTGAAGCTATTAAACAAAGCTGGCGCGAGACCTGCGAGTTGAACAAGAACCACCCGCAGGCGGATGAACTGTTTAATCCTGACAAACTGCCCGCCTTTCACGACCCTTTTGCCGGGGGCGGTGCCATTCCACTGGAAGCCCAGCGCCTGGGTCTGGAAAGCTATGCCAGTGATCTGAACCCGGTGGCGGTGATGATTAACAAGGCAATGATTGAAATACCACCCAGATTTGCGGGTCAGGCGCCGGTTGGTTCCCCCTCGCCCCCCTCCCCAGCCCTCCCCCCGCTGGGGGGAGGGAGCTTGTTGGATGCGTGGCCTGGGGCTACGGGGCTGGCCGAAGATGTGCGCCGCTATGGCCACTGGATGCGCGAAGAAGCCTGGAAACGCATTGGCCATCTCTACCCTAAAATCAGGATTACCAAAGACATGGCAAAAGACCGGCCTGATCTCAAGGGCTATATTGGGCAGGACCTCACCGTCATTGCCTGGCTGTGGGCAAGAACCGTAAAAAGCCCCAATCCGGCCTTTAGTCAGGTGGATGTGCCGTTGGTGCGTTCATTTGTCCTGTCCAGCAAGAAGGGCAAGGAAGCCTGGGTGGAACCGGTAATTGAGAATAACAATTATCGCTTTGAAGTGCGCATCGGCAAAAAACCAAAAGATGCTATTGATGGCACGGTGGTCAGAACCGGTGGCACTTGTATTCTCTCGCAAACCGCCATGCCGTTTAGTTATATCCGCGCAGAAGGCAAGGCAGGCCGCATGGGTGAAAGACTGATGGCCATTGTTGCAGAAGGGAAAAAAGGCCGGGTGTATCTTTCGCCCACACAGGAAATGCTGGATATAGCTCGATCCGCACAACCAGAATGGAAACCGGAACATGCCTTGCCAGTAAACCCTCGTGACTTCAAGACACCCAACTATGGCATGGACAGTTTTGGCGACCTCTTCACCCCCCGCCAATTGGTTGCCCTGACCACCTTCTCAGATCTGGTAGCCGAGGCGCGTAACAAAGCCATTCAGGATGCCAAAGCCGCCCGCAAAAGCCCCTCCCCCCAGCGGGGGGAGGTTGGGAGGGGGGAGGATAAAACCGGCAAGGGAGAAAAACACTGGCACCCTACCCCAATTCCCAGCCAGTTACTTGCTGCCGCCCGTGCCTTGCGAAAAAACATGACTGACGCAGAGCAACGGCTCTGGCAATGTTTGCGTAAAAAGCAGGTAGGCGGTTTCAGGTTTCGCAAGCAACACCCCATAGGACATTTTGTACTTGATTTTTACTGCCCGGAACGGAAACTGGCGATTGAACTGGATGGTGGCCAGCATAATCAGTCTGCGGCAATAGATAAAGACCGACAGCGAACCGAGTGGTTGGCTCAGCAAGGTATTCAAGTGCTGAGATTCTGGAATAATGAAGTGTTTGAAAACCTGGAAGGGGTTTTGCAGCGGGTGTGGGAGGTTTTACATGGGGCTGAGGGTGCTGCTCTCCCCCCTCCCGGCCTCCCCCCGCTGGGGGGAGGAGATGCTGGCTCGTTGGGTAAGGAAGAGATTGATCCGGGCGATGTGCCGCTATGTCAAGGTGGCACAGGCGCAACGGCTTACGGGGATGCCTTGGCGGTTTATTTGGGGTTTGCTGTTGATAGAGCTTCAGACTCTTGGTCGAGTATTTCAAGCTGGACATCACAGCGTGACACCATTCGGAATACTTTTTCTCGCCAAGCCTTGCCAATGGTTTGGGATTTTGCCGAAGTCAATCCTTTTTCTGATTCAACCGGGCATTTTGGTAGCGGCATTAACTGGATCAATAAAGTCATTGAACTAATGCCTGCCACCAATTCAGGCGGTGCAGTTCAGGGAGATGCTGCAACTCAATCAATAAGTATTGATAAAGTCATTTCTACTGACCCGCCTTATTACGACAATATCGGTTATGCAGACCTGTCTGATTTTTTCTATGTCTGGATGCGCCGTTCACTGCGCAGCATCTATCCTGCTCTGTTTACGACCATGGCGGTACCCAAAGCCGAAGAACTGGTGGCCACCCCGTATCGGCATGGCAGCAAGGAAAAGGCGGAAACCTTTTTTCTGGATGGCATGACTCAGGCCATTCACAATATGGCAGAGAAAGGTCATCCAGCCTTTCCGGTAACCATTTATTACGCCTTCAAACAATCGGAGACCAAAGACGGTAGCACCTCCAATACTGGCTGGGAGACCTTTCTGGATGCTGTCATCCGTGCCGGGTTTTCCATTGATGGCACCTGGCCATGCGTACCGAAATGGCCAATCGCATGATTGGCTCTGGCACCAATGCGCTCGCTTCTTCCGTCGTGCTAGTCTGCAAAAAACGCCCCCTCCCCCCAGCGGGGGGAGGGCTGGGGAGGGGGGAAAACACCCTCTCCCGCAGCCAGTTCCAGCGAGAACTGCGCGAAAAAATGCCCGAAGCGCTGGAGGCAATGATTGGCGGCGAAACCGGCCAGACCCCGATTGCGCCGGTGGACCTGGCCCAGGCCGCCATTGGCCCCGGCATGGCGATCTATTCCCAATACGACAGCATACTGGAAGCCGATGGCAGCCACATGAGCGTGCATGAAGCGCTGATATTGATTAACCGCGCCATTACCGATTACCTCAACCCCGAGTCCGGCAGTTTCGATGCCGATACCCAGTTCTGCTCAGGCTGGTTCGACCAGTACGGCTGGAGCAGCGGCGCCTTTGGTGAGGCCGACACCCTCGCCCGCGCCAAGGGCACTTCAGTCGATGGCGTTCGTGATGCAGGTGTCATCGAATCGGGTGGCGGCAAGGTGCGCTTGCTGAAATGGGCCGAATACCCCGCCGATTGGTCACCGGAAAAAGACAACCGCACCCCGGTCTGGGAGTCCGCCCATCAACTGATTCGCGCCTTGAATCAACAGGGGGAATCAGCAGCCGGTGCATTACTGGCCAGAATGCCCGAACGCGGCGAATCCATCCGTCAGTTGGCGTATCATTTATATACCTTGTGTGAGCGCAAAGGCTGGGCCGAGGACGCCAGATCCTACAACGAACTGATCGCCGCCTGGCATGCGATTGTTGCGGCTTCATTGGAGGCAGGGCTTCGCGGTGAACAAGGTGATATGTTTTTATAGGGGTAACCATGCATATTGAATCCATTAAGTTAAAAAACTTCAAAAGTTTTAAAAATGCGCAAATGCGGGATATTCCCAAATTTTGCGTGATTGTAGGCGCTAATGGAACCGGGAAAAGCACATTGTTTGATGTATTTGGTTTTCTGAAAGACTGCCTGACCTTTAATGTTCGGCAAGCTTTACAGGGCCGCGGTGGCTTTTCTGAAGTGATCAGTCGAGGTGCCGACAAAAATGCCTTGATTGAGATTGAAATCAAATTTCGTATGGAAATTGCATCCATTGATCGCTTGATCACCTACATCGTCAAAGTAGGCCAACAAGGTAACAAACCCGTTATCGAACGGGAGATACTTCGCTATAAACGTGGTCGCTATGGCTCTCCCTTTCATTTCCTGGACTTTTCGAGAGGTGTGGGATATGCCATTATCAATGAAGAGGATTTCGATAAACCCGATGAAGAACTGGAACGAGAAGAGCAAACCATCGGCAAGGATGTGCTGGCGATCAAGGGACTGGGACAATTCGAGCGCTTCAAGGCGGCCAATGCCTTCCGCCAGCTCATTGAAAACTGGCATGTATCAGATTTTCATATCAACCTGGCGCGAGGCAGCAAGGATGCGGTGGGTTACGATGACCATCTTTCCATTACTGGTGACAACCTGCAACTGGTCGCCAGAAATATCCATGAAAACTACCCCGATGTTTTTAAAAAAATTGTTACCGTGATGAAACAGCGCGTACCGGGGATTAGTGAAATCAAGCCGGTACCCACCCAGGACGGGCGTTTGTTACTGAGTTTTCAGGATGGTGCCTTTACCGATCCATTCATTGATAAATATGTTTCGGATGGCACGATCAAGATGTTCGCCTATTTAATACTGCTCTATGACCCGGAACCACACCCATTATTATGCGTAGAAGAACCGGAAAATCAGCTTTACCCGAAACTATTAACAGAGCTGGCCGAAGAGTTTCGAGCTTATGCGAATCGTGGTGGACAGGTTTTTGTTTCTTCACACTCGCCTGATTTTCTGAATGCGGTCGAACTTGATGAGGTATTCTGGTTAGTTAAAAAAGACGGTTATACCCAGGTTTTTCGCGCCAAAGATGACGAACAACTTGCAGCTTACATGGCCGAAGGTGACCAGATGGGTTATTTGTGGAAACAGGGATTTTTTGAGGGGGTTGATCCCCAATGATGGAGTTGGTGCTTTTTCTGGAAGAACAATCGGCTGAAGCACTGCTTGGTCAGTTACTACCAAGGTTGTTACCAGTAGATGTAACCTTTCGGTGTATTCCTTTTGAAGGAAAGCAGGATATGGAAAAGCAATTAGGTAAACGGCTTCGTGCCTGGAGAAAGCCAGATTGTTTATTTGTTGTGCTTAGAGACAAGGATAGTGCGGATTGTAAAGCAATAAAACAGAATCTTGTCGAAATTTGTCAGAATGCAGGAAAACCCAAAACCTTGGTACGCATCGCCTGCCATGAGCTGGAAAGCTGGTACTTGGGTGACCTAAGGGCCGTTGAATCAGCTTTGGACATTTGTGGGTTAGCAAAAAAACAACATAATAAAAAATTCAGAAACCCTGATCGTTTAGCAAATCCCAAGCAAGAACTACGCAAATTGACAAAAGGCCAGTATCAGCCAGTGAATGGCTCACGTGAAATCGCACGTCATTTATCACTGGCCCAAAACCAGTCAACAAGTTTTAACGTTTTTATATCTGGCATCCTGCGACTTATAGAAAAAATGGAGAGCCCGCATGACCATTAAACCCTGGCGAGAAATCGCCAAACCGCATAAGGATGTACTGGAAGGTACCTTTAAACAATCAGAATTTGCCGCAGATATTAGCCAGGTCGCTGCCGGAAAAGCGGCCGAAGAATATCAGGATGCAGAAAAGTTTTTTGCCCGGACGTTTATTACCGAAGGGATGCGTTTGTTATTAACGTCGGTCGTGCAGCGTTTAACTGGCCAGGGCGGTGATCCCGTCATTCAGTTACAGACTGCGTTTGGCGGCGGTAAGACCCATACCATGCTGGCTGTGTTTCATTTGGCTGCACGCCATGTCAACACCAATAAACTGGCTGGCATTCCGCCCATTTTGGATGAAGCGGGTATTGCGGAATTACCCCAGGCCCATGTCGCCATTCTGGATGGTATTAAACTGTCGCCAAGTCAGCCGCAAATTCATGATGGCTTGCAGGTGAATACTTTATGGGGGTGAGTTGGCCTGGCAATTGTTGGGCAAACAAGGCTATGAATTGGTTCAGGATGCCGATCGGGATGGTACATCGCCGGGTAAAGAGGTATTGATCGAATTGCTGAACAGGGCCGCGCCTTGCGTGATTTTAATTGACGAATTGGTGGCCTTCATTCGCCAGTTTGAACCGGGTCAACATTATCTGGCAGGAACTTTTGATAGTAATATCTCCTTTATCCAGGCCTTGACTGAAGCCTTGAAAGCCGTGCCGAATGCCTTGTTATTGGCATCGTTGCCGGAATCCGACCTGGAGGTCGGTGGCGTGATGGGGCAGCGCACCTTAAATTTACTGGAAAAGTATTTTGCCCGTGTCGAGTCGGTTTGGAAGCCGGTTGCGACTGAAGAGGCTTTTGAAATTGTGCGTCGGCGTTTGTTTGATAGCGTCGGGGATAGCTCGGAACTCGATTGCGTGTGTCAGCAATTTTCAGACCTGTATCGTCAGTATGGCAACAAGTTTCCCAGCGAAACTCAAAACAACCATTACCAGGAGCGTTTACGCCAGTCTTATCCGATACATCCGGAAATTTTTGACAGGCTTTATGAGGACTGGTCAACACTGGATAAATTTCAGCGCACGCGCGGGGTGTTGCAGTATATGGCCATGGTGATTCATCGCTTATGGAATTCCGATAATCGCGATGCTTTGATTATGCCGGCTTCCATTCCTTTGGATGATAGTAATGTGCGTAACAAAAGCATTCATTATTTGCCCCAGGGCTGGGAGCCGGTGATTGAGAAAGAAATTGATGGTATTCGCTCGGAACCTTATGCCATTGACTCTGAAGACACACGCTTTGGCAGTGTTCATGCCGCAAAAAGAACCGCCCGCACGATTTTTTTAGGCAGTGCACCGTCTACTTCTGAGCAAATGGTACGGGGTATCAAGGTTGAGCATGTATTGCTGGGCAGTGTTCAGCCGGGGCAAACCATCGGGATTTTTGAAGATGTATTAAAGCGCTTGCGGGATCGTTTACATTATTTGTATGCAGAAGAAGACCGGTTTTGGTTTGATACCAAACCCAATTTGCGCCGGGAAATGGAAAGCCGCAAGCAAAAAATAAATGACAAGGAAGAACTGCAACCGCTATTGAAAGATTATGTGTCTCGGGTATTTGCCCGTAACCATTGCTTTGCCGGCATTCATGTGTTTACCCCTTCGGTTGATGTGCCGGATGATTATGGTATAGGGCCGCGCCTGGTCGTATTGCCACCCCATCAGGCGGGTTATAGCCGAGGGGCGGGCAATATGGCATTTACCGCAGCAGAAAAAATCCTGCGTTATCGGGGAGAACAGCCCAGACAGAAACAAAACCGGTTGATTTTTCTGGCCGCAGATTATGATGTGGTCAGTCGCTTGAGAGATCAGGCCAAAACATATCTTGCATGGCAATCCATTGTCTCTGATATTAATAACGAGAAACTTAATCTGGATCTTTTTCAGGCAAAGCAAGCCAGGCGTTATAAAGATTCTGCCGAACAGTCTTTGCAACAACTGGTGCGCGAAACTTATAATCAGAAGATTTCTTTGGCTTTGCCAGTGGCAAAGAGGGTGGAAAATATTTGGGCTTTGTGTTTGGTCATAATGTAAGCGTTATTTTGGATGAAGCGTCGTTATTGATTGAGCGTAGTGCCGCAGCAGCTTACAAGAGTAGTATTAAATCAGATATATCAGAGCCACCATTAAAACCAGGTGGTGATACAGGTATGCCACCTGGCTTCACGTTTCCAGTAGAACCCTCACCAACGCCACATCCTGATAGGAAGCAGAAACAACAATTTTACGGCACCATTGATTTAAATCCGGTCAAGGCAAAGATGGATTTTGCGATGATTGTTGATGAAGTGGTTGAACAATTCACATCAAAGCTTGGGGTTGATGTGACTATTTCTGTTGAAATACAAGCTAAATCAAAAGAAGGGTTTGATGAGGCAATGCAACGTACGATTAAGGAAAATTGTAATGTCTTGAAATTTAATAACGCCGAGTTTGAAGACAGCGAGTAATCCTAATATCGAACGAAATACCTAACTACTCTGCACGCAGCCAGAGCTACGGATTTTGAACATCGCTGAATTTTCGCACTCAAGCTCAATCCGCTGCGCTTGCTTGACCCTACATTCTATTCCGTAGGCCGGAACAAACGCAGCCGTTCCGGCAAGTGTTTCATCTCGATGCAGGATTCATTTTTCGCGCTCGGAGTGCAGAGTATAACGGGTTAACGGCAATGTTGGCCATGTCAGTCCAACCTGTGGATAACTCTGTGCATAAAACTATAGATTATTTGTTGATAATCTGTGGATAAATTTCTGATTTTATTTTATCCACAGATTATCAACAATCTTCATAAAAATTTATCAACATACTTTATAACAACATAATTTGTTGAAATTTATATAAAAAATATAGTTAATAACAAAAAACTGGCAAACTAATAATAATAAGTTTCTTTAATTTTATTTTTTATTACTACGAAGGAATTTTTTCCACATTTGAACGGCTTTGTTGCATAAACCAACAGAATCCCCCATAATATTTCAGAGTATGAAGAGTAAAAAGAAACAACAGTACAAGCTAAAA
>CAZDXJ010000085.1:0-9741 GCA_964509475.1 uncultured Methylococcaceae bacterium
TCCAAAATTTATTAAGCTACCTTAGTTTGTTCTAAATTTAGTTCAGCTTTAATACACTATATGTAGTGGTTGCCTTACAAAGTTGGGGAGAGCTTAATAAACTGGCGTTATTTGTGTTTGAAAATCAATAACGAAATATCATCATTGAACGAATCCGTGTGGCAAAATTGTTTTAATTGTTTGATGATCTCATCAATGAGTTCTTGCGGACTCATATGGGTGTTGCGGCTGAATACCTGGCAAACACGTTCGCTACCAAAAAATTCTCCTTGTTCATTTTCCGCTTCGATTAAACCGTCGGTATACAATAGAAGCATGTCACCACAACCGAATGCAATCGACTTTTGCTCAAAAACGACATCTTTTCGGACACCAAAAATCAAGCCATCCGCATTCAGTTGAATGCACTGATTTTGTTTGTTGTCATACAATAAAGGCAAGGGATGGCCGGCATTGGCAAAGCTCAATATTTTGTCCTGGATATTGAATTGCAGATAAAACATGGTGATGAAATAGTCGGCATTATAAAGATCCTGGAACAGGACATTATTCAATGCCGATAAGGTCTGTGCCGGTAAACCCTGCCAATTGGCCTGGGTTCTCAGTGCGCTGCGTGCTTCCACCATGAACAGGGCGGGGCCAATGGAATGTCCGGAAACATCGGCAATCAACATATCGAGATTATTTTCATCCTGATAGAAAAAATCGAAATAATCACCGCCAACGTGATCGGCCGGAATACACAGTCCCGTCACTTCAAATTCATCGGTTTGAATGGGTCTGGAAGGTAACAAGGAAGATTGTATGTGGTGGGCGATTTCCATTTCCTTTTGGGTTATCGCCATTTTTACCTGGGTTTCACGCAGGGTTCTTTCAGCCGCCTTGCGTGCGGAAATATCGTGTATAAAACCGCTGAATATATACTGGTTACCCAGTTTGAGGGGGGAAATACTCAGTTCAATTGGAAACTCATCGCCATTTCGGCGCCGGGCGGTTTGTTCAATCAAGTGATTCAGAATGGAGCCTTGTCCGGTGAGCAGAAATTTTTTTAAACCGTGCCGATGGGCTTGCCGGAACCGGTGTGGAATAATCATCTCATCCAACCGCTTGCCAATGGCTTCGTCACGCGACCAGCCGAACATTTTTTCAGCCTGGTTGTTCCAATCGGTAATGATGCCGCAGGAATCCATGATAATAATGGCATTCAACGCGCTTTCGATAATCAGGTGTTTGCGTTTTTCACTTTCGATCAATGCATCCTGAAAACATTTTCTTTCGGTAATATCCCGATCGACGCCGCGCCATTTGAGCAGTTTTCCGGCGCTGTTTTTAATAGGAAGCCCCGTGGATTCGGTAATGACTTTATGTCCGTTACAATGGCGGTAAAGATTGGTTAATGCGAAAAACGGTTTTTTGATTAACGAGACAGGCTGTTGTTTTGCCTGAACATCAGGAATCATCAGTTCGGTATAATGTTTGCCGATAATTTCCTCGGGGCTGAAGCCGAGTATGGCTTTCACCGCTACACTGCTGTAGATATAATAACCTTCCGGATCTTGTTCCCACAACCATTCGCCGGTCATTGCCGCCATTTGCCGGAAGCGCTGTTCGCTCTCGGCCAGGGCGGATTCGGCTTTTTTGCGTTGGCTTATGTCTTCCTCGATGGCGATTAAGTGGGTGATTTCCCCGTTTTCATCTTTTATCGCGCTGATACTTTCATAGGCCCAGTAAAAACTGCCGTTTTTCTTTTTATTTTTGATTTCACCTTTCCATTTACCGGTTTTTTTCAATATTTGCCACAGCGCCTGGTAAACTTCCGGCGATGTATCACCCGATTGCAGGATTCTGGGGTTGGTGCCGATGAGCTCTTCTGACGAATAACCGGTGAGCTCGGTAAATTTTGGGTTGACATACTCTATATAACCCTTCGGGTTGGTGATGACTACAGCATTGGCGGTTTGTTCTACCGCCATTTTCATCAATAACAGTTCTTCCTGGTTTTTTTTAAACCTGGAAATATTCTGAACAAACAGCAGACGATTTGCCGTTTGTCCGGGCAAACAGGAGGGTGTGATGAGTACTGGAATTTTCTGATGCTGTTTGGATATGAACTCAAACTCAAAGTTGTGGTTTTTTGCATCTGGATGCAGTTCATTCAGCATTGAAAACCAGAAATTCTGGCCAATTCCATTACATGAAATAATGTCAATTGGGGCATTATTCAATTCATCCTTGTCGAAGCCCAATAAAGCACAGGCCGCCGGGTTCAGATATTGAATACGTACCGTTCCGCCGGTGCAGGTAACCATAATGACACCGATATTAAGCCAGTCAAAAAATGCAAGATTCATTTTTTTAGATGGGATTTGTTATTGCCTGTCCGGTAGTGTAATGTAATCGCTGTTGCAATGCCATTACGCTTTTTGGAGCGTGCCAGAAATGAAAAAACAACCCATGTTTTCTGTTCGCAAACGATACCTGTCCGGTTGTTTAAGCGTGTGTTTATGCGGGGCTGCGGTTTCGGCTGAAAACGGCCAGGAAGTTGTCGATCTTTATACACAGATTGACAGATTAGCCAAAGAGAACCATTTTGTTGTCAAAGGCATTGCAAAGCTGAGCGGTGCGCAAGCGGCAACAAACAGCAAGGGGAATGTACGGCACAGGCTTGAGCAGTTGCTTGTGGGATATAACCACATCATTATTCAGAATAAACGTTCCGGCATTGAACGTTTGATTATTCTCGATAAAAAATCCAGCCAGCACGTTGCCCGGATCATTGCTCCGGTTGTCAAGCGGCAGGGGCATTATTTTGTCCAGACCTCGATAATGGGTGATGACAATGCCTGGATCGATCTGGAATTATTGATTGATACCGGTGCCGATGTGTTGGTATTGCCCTTGTCGATGCTGGATAAACTGGGGCTTGCCAAACAAAATATGCGCAAGACCCGTCTGCAAACCATTAATGGCAAAGTCAGTGCTTTTGCCGGTCAATTACAGGCGGTGGCGATTGCCGATGAAGTCGTGGAAAACGTGGCAGTCGCTTTTGTAAAAGACAATTTAATCGGTAAACACAGCCTGTTGGGCATGAGTTTTTTGGATCACTACCGATTCACGATTGACGATCAGTTGCAACAGATTGTATTGATAAAAAAGTGAATTTACAGATGGCGGTATTTTAACGGGCAGCCAGCGTGCGAATGAATGCGTATCGACGATTAACGTATCGCCTTTATATCCGGCACGATAACGGATGCGGAACATAAAGCAGCGCCGGATATTGCCAAAGGCCACGGATTTTATGTTTGATCAGCGGTTTATCCTGTTAGGGTGAGCGTATGCCGCTCTTCGTGAAACAGCCAGCCCATACCGGGACCACGAGTCGTCTTCCGGTAAGGATCGACCAACAAAAAATAAGCTACATGCGTTGGTTTGCCAGCATACAGGCCAATTTTTTCTATTTGATAAATTTTGTCATACAACCTTGCCAGGGCTGTGGGGTGGGTTGCGCTCAATTGGTTAACGCCCAGCGTTGACAGACCAAACCCGATACCTGGCCCGGGGATGAGAGATAGAAGCCCTTCCACAAGCGGATAATTATCGCCGCCGAGCAAATCCTTGTTGACCCATTTTAAGTCATTGCTTTGCTGGAAGGTTTTCAGATGCCTTACATAGCTGGTGCGACTTTGCTTTTTTATTTCTTGTATCGCAACGTTTCCTTGCGGGCTTGGAATCCAGCTACCGCGGCCATGTCTGTACGGATTTCCTGGCTGAATCAGGGTAAAGCGTCCCCGCCCATGGGTAATTCCAGAGATCATACTGTCGGTTACCCGTTTGCCGGTGTCCGCAATCAGATTGGGAAGTGTCATTGATAGAACTCCAGGTAATTCAGCTATCGCGGGGACTATTCTAGCTGTTTGTAATCAGCTTGTAAAAAAATCTGTCTCGATCCAATAATTTTCCAGCAATTCTCAATGGATGTGCGGTTTTTATCTATTTTAGATAAAATGATAAAATTTTTTGAACAATTATTCACTGAGAGCGCCATGACTCAATCGTTACTTATCGAATTAAAACAGCTATTGGTTGAAGGTTTGCATTTGGAAGATATAAAACCGGAAGATATTGATGCTGATGAGCCGCTGTTTGGCGAGGGCTTGGGCCTGGATTCCATCGATGCGCTGGAAATTGCCGTGTTGCTGGATAAAAAATACGGTGTACGTATCTCATCTGGAGATGAGCGTAATGTCGATATTTTTTCTTCATTGAATGCCCTGGCTGGGTTTATTGAAGAAAACCGCGTGAAATAAGGTGTTGGCGTTTATTCGTTCTGTCATTGCCGCTTTGTTTGTTTTCGCCTATCCCTATCTGGTTTATCGCGGTATCGCGGGCGGCATGGCCTGGCTGGCCCCGAGTATTTTCTCGTTGTTTTACTTGCGCCAGGCTTTTTTGAGCAAGAATTTACCGGTTAAACTTGTCAAGGCGGTTATTGCCGGTTTGTTTTTATCGGGCGCTTTGTGGCTGCCAGCGCTGATGGCCAAGCTGATTCCGGTTCTTGTTCAGTTAATGCTGATGTATGTATTTGGGCGCACACTTTTTTATGGGGCACCGCTGATAGAGCGCTTTATGCGTTTTGATTATCCGGTATTGCCGGAACCTTTCAAAGTGTATGCACGGCAGTTGACCTTGATATGGACGGCTTTTTTTGCATTCAATGCCATTGTCTGTACCGTATTGGCGATCGGAGGATCGGATATCGGCTGGGCCTTTTATAACGGTGTAATGATTTATGTCTTGACCGCCGCGTTGGTGGTGGGTGAATATATTTACCGTCCTTTTCGGTTTCCTGATCGGGAGATTCCTTCGCCCGGCGCCATGCTGAGAAACATGATCGTGAATGGACGCAGTATCTGGACGGATGTGTATGGCCAAAAATAAAACCGGTATTAGAATCCTGCGTTTGGACAATAAAACAAAACCGGGACTTATGGTTTGCGCTTTATTGCTGTCCCTGGCGGTACAGGCCGGTGATACGCTGGAAGCGATTATGGCGCGTATGACAACGGCCCAGGCAACACGTATCCGCTATCAGGAGGTTCGGACAATGGCCTTGTTTGATCGTCCCTGGCGTGGCTCCGGCTTTCTTTATAGCCTGCCGCCGGATGTGCTGTTAAAGGAACAGATACATCCCTACCGGGAGTTGATGGGCGTGGTAGGACAGAGGATGTACTATTACCAACCGGGTCAGCAAATCCGTCAACAGGCTGAACTGCGCGTTGACGATACCTTCAGTCTGCATGTTGCCGCTTTCAAGGCATTACTGAATGGTGATAAAAACAGCTTGCAACGGTTTTATCGGATTGATGTATCCAATGATGCCGGGTTCTGGCATGTACTTTTGACACCCCGTACCGAAGCCGGCAAAAAGATTTTGCTCAAAATTGAAGTCAGCGGGCCGCCTGATCAGCTTGCCGATGAAATCCGCGTATTGCAAACCGATGGTGATAAAACCGTCTATAGTTTGGACAAAGCGGTGCGAAACCCTTATATCACCGATGCGATTACACAGCTGAAACAGGAATTATTCGGCCAATGAAGCGGTCATCGCGGTGGCGGCAGCGGCTTTATTTCATTTTGTTGCCGGTACTGATCATCATGGTGTTTGTCCATGTACAGATCAAAAGTGATATCTCGGCATTTATCATTACCGGTGATGGCCTGGAAGAAGCGCTGCTGGCCAGTGAAATGCAATCCGGGCGTTTATCCCGGCGCTATGTTTTATCCATTGGCTCCGGCGACAAAACACCGATCAGCGCAATGGCGCTTGATGCACTGATTGAGCCGTTACGACAGATCGAAGGCGTCAAGGCTGTTTGGCGGCCTGATCAAGCGCATTCAGTGCTTCATGTCATAAAAACGCTTTATCCCCGCTATGCCGCACAAATGTACAGCCTGCAACCGGAAGCCGATCTGAAAACGCTTTTTTCCAGACAAGGCCTTGAACGGCAGGCCCGCGTGTTAAAGGCGGCGTTGTTATCGCCACAAGGAGGGGTGTTGAAGGAAATTGTTTTACAGGATCCGCTGTTGCTGAGTCTGCGTGGATTTAAGCGTTTTTTTGATCATACCACCTTGCCGGACAAGACATCGCCTTATCGGAATTTATTACTTGAAACCGATCGCCCAGGTCTTGATTATGCACGCCAAAGCATTATCCAGCAACGTATCAAAGAGGTTTTTGCCGCTTTCAGAAAGCACGACAACAAGCCCTACACGTTGGCAATGACCGGGGTTCCTGTGTTCGCGGTGGCGACCCAAAGCCTGATTGAAGGGGATATCAAAACGGTGACGGTTTTGTCGTCCATCGCCTTGCTTGGCTTGTTTGTCGGTTTGTTCCGTTCATTGAGCGCTTTGTTGCAGGTTGCTTTACTATTGCTGACCGTGGTTTGCGCTGCGGCTTTGATTACCCAGCTGGTTTTTGGTTTTGTGCATGGTATGACCCTGGCCATGGGAACCACATTGATTGGGGTTTGTGTGGATTATCCCATCCATGCCCTGGTACATGCCAACGGTTTGAAAGGCCAGGCGGTTTTTACACGCATCGACAGAATCTGGCCGAGTTTATTGATGGGTGGTATCACCACGCTCATCGGTTATGTGGCTTTGGGTTTTTCCGGTTATCCGGGATTTCAGCAGATCGCGGTTTATGTGGGGAGCGGGATTTTGTTTGCGTTGTGCATCACCCGTTATGTATTACCGGGGCTTATACAGGATATGACCTACCGGTGCAGCAATGTCACGCTGGCTTCTGTCTGGGTGGATTTTTGCATTCGCCGGCGCCGATTGTTGATGACCGTATTGTTTGTCGCCGGGACATGCGCCCTGCTGGTCTTGCCGTCGTTGCATTGGCTGCATGATCTTGAGCAGCTGACGCCAGAGATGGCCTATTTGAAGGACAATGACCGGAAAATCCGGGCGCGTATGTTAAGCAGCATCGAGCCTGGGCGTTTTATTCTAATCAGGGCGCCAACCGTTCAAAGCGCCTTGCAGAAATCGGAACAGGTTTATCAGGTGTTGCAGCCATTGCGTGACGATGGGGTAGTGGACCGTTATTTTGGTTTATATCCCTGGCTTTTGTCAGAACGGCAACAGCGGCGTAATTTTAATTTGTTGCAGGCCCAGTTAACCGAACAAAACCGTACTCTATGGCGAAATGCGTTGCAAAATGAAGGCTTGTCCGTTGCGCGGTTGGGGGCTTTGCAATATTCCGGCGACTCGATATTGACTCTGGAACAATTGCTGAACTCGCCTGTAAACCGTTTCATCGATAGCCAGATTATTGTTCAGAAAAAGCAGGTGTTATTACTCATCTGGCTTGGCAAACATCAACCCGGTTTGGTGCGTACCGCTTTGTCAGGTCTCGAAGGCGTGCGTTATTTCAGTCAGCGGGATATGCTTAACCGGATGGCAGAAGATTATCAAAAACAGGCGGTACGTTTGCTGTCGATCGGACTGGTTCTAATCGGCTTGTTGTTGTTATACCGCTATCGTAATCTCCGGGCTGTGTTGCAGACCTTGTCACCTGCCGTCCTGGCCGCGTCATTTATTCTTTCAGGCTGGTCGTTAAGTGGTCAGGCCGTTAGTTTTTTACATTTGATTGGTTTTTTGCTGGCGGTTGCCATCTGTGTTGATTATGGTATTTTCTACCGGGAAAATCGTGCCGCCAACAGGCATTTGACCTATCAAGCCATGCTGGCTTCGATGTTGACCAGTGTTTTGGTTTTCGCTTGTTTACTGGTGGCGCAAACCGCTGCTTTGAAGACTCTGGGTGGTGTTGTTGCGGCTGGGGTATTTATGGGTTTTTTATTTTGTCCTGTTCTGATTCGATCCGTGCCCCGGACGGGAAAAAACAGCGAACCGTAATTGTAGATCGTTCCGTCCTCAACGCGGCGACGTTGAGGACGGGATGAAAATCCGGATGTAACCGGTTTTTTTCTTGCAACGTTTATTTTTCAAGTAAATCCAGTTTACCCGGTTTACCGTTCCATTCGTCGGCATCTTGCAAAGGATCGCTCACTTCGGTAATGACGGGCCATTTCTTGGCCAACTCGGCATTGATTGCAATAAAGACTTCTTGCCCTTCGGGTATTTCATCTTCTGCGAAAATCGCCTCAGCCGGGCATTCCGGCTCGCATAAGGTGCAATCAATACATTCATCCGGATCAATGACAAGAAAATTCGGACCTTCGTGAAAACAGTCAACGGGGCAGACATCGACACAATCCGTGAATTTACATTTAATACAATTTTCTGTGACTACAAAAGTCATGGGCTTTACCAGTTACAATGTGTTGAAGAAAGTGTTTACAATTTATGATAAAAATCCGTCGGGCTATAGTATCAGAATCATTGCCCTGAAAAAACAGCTTAAAGCGTTATATTGCCAATTTAACGCCCATAATGAACAAAAATGTTGCGATCACGGGTCTCAAAATATGATCGGGTAATTTTTTGCCGATAAAGCTGCCCATATAGATGCTTGGAATGCCGCCCAATAATAAACCGCCCAGTAGACTGAAATCCACTGTGCCGAAGTGTAAATGACCGATACCGGCGATTGCAGTCAACGGTACGGCATGGGCCAGATCGGTGCCGACGATCATGATCGATTTTTTCTTTGGATAAAGCATCAGCAAAAGAGCTGCACCTATCGCACCTGCGCCAACGGATGAAATAGTCACCAAAATTCCCAGCATACAACCGGAGAAGACCGTAATCAAGGCGCGATGGGTGCGGATCAAATGTATAATCGGGTTGCCCGTGTGCCGGTCGTGTATAAATGCCAGCAGTCTTGTTTTGCCGAATATGATAAGTGATGTCAGAACCAGCATGATGCTGAGTATTTGCATCATCAGGGCATCGTAATTGAACCCCAAAGCCCGGATATGTTCGAGTAGCAGAATCGTGACAGTCGAGCAGGGCAGGCTGCCACAAGCTAACAATGAAACAATCTTCCAATCGACTGTGCGGTGTATATGATGGAAATAAACACCACTGCTTTTGGTTATGGCAGCATATAAAAGATCGGTGCCGACCGCAATGGATGGTGTAATACCAAAACCGAGTACCAATATCGGAGTCATTAAAGAACCACCACCAACTCCAGTAAGCCCTATAATCAGACCAACAACCGCTCCGGCGGCTATATGAATTAATTCCATTATTTTAAGTAGTGTTTAACTTTGTATGATATTGGCTGGATTGTGAGGCGTACAATATATCTTGTACAGTCCATGATTACAGAATTTCGGCAGCTGATCGATCAGTATGCGTCTGTTTTGAGAATTTTGCCTTTGGCCAAAATTAACGCCGTGTGATACCCGTAACCGCACGAAGTATAGCGGATTATGTTTATCCTGAACAAGCAATAAATTTACCGGTTTTATCCAATGACAGGCGAATACATCTGTGTAGCTGTGCATAACATCCCAAGTCGTGTAAACCTGAAAAATCAATATCCTGCATTGCTTTTCAGTTGACAGCTTCTCAGGCAAGACCGTTTAAATGTGAATTGAGAGCTAAAAATAGAAATCTTATAAAATCAATCAATTATAAACCAGGCGTGTCCAAACAGTTATTTTATTATTATGCCTTGATTTTCAATAAAAGAATCCAGATATTATACTTCACGCGGTCACGGTTGCGGATTTTGAAAATAGCTGTTGTTGGGATTCAAGAGTGTTT
>CAZDXJ010000086.1:0-9648 GCA_964509475.1 uncultured Methylococcaceae bacterium
TTGCCTAACTTGGGATGCTATGCAGAACGATAGGGATGTATGCATGTGTCCTGATAAATCAATGACCTGCGCCGGCTACAACACAACCGGGTGAGCCGTTACGCCGAATGTAGTATAGAATATAAGTTTTTTAGGTTTTGATTTCAGGTTAATATTGCAGGCCAAAGAAATTATCAAGTATAATTCGTTTCCGTCTTGAATCGCCCTTTTGGTGTTCATACAATAACAATTAGTATTTTTTTGTACGGCGCATTAACCGTCTTACATAAATTGAGGAAATAAAAAATGAGTAATGTTGAAGAGCGTGTTAAAAAGATTGTCGCAGAACAATTAGGTGTCAAAGAAGATATATCTAATGAAGCTTCTTTTGTTGATGATCTTGGAGCTGATTCACTGGATACCGTTGAACTCGTCATGGCTTTGGAAGAAGAGTTTGAATGCGAAATTCCTGATGAAGAAGCTGAAAAAATCACATCTGTTCAGCAAGCGATTGATTACGTGGAAGCAAACACGTAAACACCTCCCACAGCTCGCGCGTACCTATTTACGGTTTTAGTGCTGTTCATTTTTAGACTAATTGCATCAGTTATCTCCAAATAGGCAGTTTTGACCGGATTTTTAACACCAGCAAAATGTCGATGCCGGTGGACGCGTAATTTTTTGTATACACCGTGTGAATGGTTCACTCGATTCAGCGGTGTTTTTTGTTTATTGAAAGTCAGGTACCCGAATTGAATTCAAGGCGAATTGTCGTAACCGGTTTAGGCGCGGTTACACCTTTAGCAAATACAGTCCCGGAAACCTGGGATGGCATTATTGGCGGAAAAAGCGGTATCAGTGACATTGATACGTTTGATACATCGTCTTTTGCATCACGATTTGGTGGTGTGATAAGAAATTTTGATGTGACCCAATACATACCGGCAAAAGATGCCAAACGTATGGATGGATTTATTCATTATGGCTTGGCTGCGGGTATACAGGCTATTGAAGATTCCGGCTTTGAAGTCAGCGAACAGAATGCCGAGCGTATTGGTATCGCAATCGGGGCTGGTATCGGCGGCGTCACTGGCATTGAAAACTGCCAGATGACTTACGCGAAAAGCGGTCCGCGGCGTATTTCGCCCTTTTATGTTCCAGGCAATATCATCAATATGATTGCCGGCAATCTTTCCATCAAATACGGTTTGAAAGGACCGAATTTCGCGATTGTCACAGCCTGTTCCACCGGCACCCATAATATTGGTGATGCGGCCCGGATTATCAAATACGGTGATGCCGATATCATGGTTGCCGGCGGTGCTGAACGTTGTACAACATCACCCACGACGATGGGTGGTTTCGCCGCCGCCAAGGCTTTATCGCGGCGTAATGATGATCCACAGGCCGCCAGCCGGCCCTGGGATCGGGATCGGGATGGTTTTGTGTTAAGCGATGGAGCCGGGGTTGTTGTTCTGGAAGAATTGGAACACGCAAAAAAACGCGGCGCCAAAATCTACGCCGAACTGGTGGGCTATGGCATGAGTGCGGATGCTTATCACATGACCCAGCCTTCCGCGGGCGGTGAAGGCGCGGCCCGTTGTATGCGTAATGCCCTGCGTGATGCCGGTTTGAACCCCGAAGATGTGGATTATATCAATGCGCATGGTACATCGACACCTGCCGGTGATTTGTGCGAGACCGAAGCGGTGAAAAAAGCTTTGGGTGAACATGCCTATCAAGTGGCCATGAGTTCGACCAAATCCATGATTGGCCATTTACTGGGCGCTGCGGGTGGTATCGAGGCGGTTTTTTCGGTATTGGCCATTCGTGATCAAATCGCACCACCAACGATTAATCTGGATAATCCTGATCCGGCTTGTGATCTGGATTATGTACCGGGCAGCGCCCGGGAAATGAAGATTGACACCGCAATGTCCAATTCGTTTGGCTTTGGCGGTACCAACGGGACTTTGATCTTCAAACGTTTTCAATAGAAAACAAGCGCCATGTCAATGCCAGTTACCCTGGTTAATGGCGAAAAAACAAGCACTGTCGAAATTTCTGATCGGGGCTTTCAATATGGCGATGGCCTGTTTGAAACCCTGGAAATCGAACAGGGTCGGCCGGTTTTCTGGCGGCAGCATTTGGCGAGGCTGGAGCAGGGGTGCCGGAAACTGGGTATTCCCTTTCCTGATGTCTGTCTGCTTGAAAGTGAGCTTTTGCATTTGATCGATGGAAAGACTTCGCGGGCGGTGCTAAAACTGATTATTACCCGGGGGAGCGGTGGCCGGGGCTATCGGCCACCGGAACCGGTTCTGCCGACACGTGTTTTTTCGCTTTATCCTTTTCCCGATTATTTGGATAGTCTGAGAACGCAAGGTATACGAGTCCGCTTTTGCAAGACTCGTTTGGGACATAATCCGAATCTGGCCGGGTTGAAGCATCTCAATCGTCTGGAACAGATCATGGCCAGGGCTGAATGGCAGGACAGTGATATTCACGAAGGTTTGATGCTGGATATTCATGATCATGTGATTGAAGGGACGATGAGCAATCTTTTCTGTGTAAAAGACGGCACTCTGTTGACACCCTGTCTGGATGTAAACGGTATCGAAGGCATTATCCGTTCAATTATTTTGCGGCAATCCGACTTGCAGGGGATTCAAACCCGAATAACCCGGCTTGAACGGAAAGACATTCTGCAAGCCGATGAGGTATTTTTGAGTAATTCACTGATTGGCGTGTGGCCAGTACGGCAAATTGAACAGATGTCTTATAAAACAGGTCCCATAACCGATAAAATTATTGCCTTGCTTGCTTCATGCCGCCAAAAAGACCTTGGAAAATCGCCTGTCAAGTATTCCTGATAGTTCTGTTGTTGCTGGCAGTCATATTGTTCTGGTTGCGGCGTGATTATCAGAATTTTCTGACCCGTAGTGTCATTGCTGATGGAACGGTTGTTATCGAAATTGAAAAAGGCGACACATTCAAACGTATCACCCAAAAACTTCTGGACAAACACGTTGCTATCGAACCCCACTGGTTCCGTTATCTCGCCCATCAAAAACAACTGGCTCACAAATTGAAAACGGGTGAGTTTGAACTGCACGCAGGACTTACTGCGCCGCAGATACTGGATATATTGGTTTTGGGCCGAACCCGGCAATATGCTATTACGTTTCCAGAAGGCTGGAATTTTCGGCAAATGATGCAGGCGATAGAAAAATCGCCTTATCTTGTGCACAGCCTGTCCGGTTTGAAGCCTGAAGCGATCATGGTAAAAATTGACCCGCAACAAAAACACCCGGAAGGCTGGTTTTTCCCCGATACCTATTATTTTGAAAAAAACATGACCGATCTGTCATTGCTCAAACGTGCTTATGGCAGAATGCGCCGCGTTTTAAAACAAGAATGGGAAAACCGGTCAGACGATGTGTTTTTGCAAACGCCTTATCAGGCTCTGATTTTGGCTTCGATTGTCGAGAAAGAAACCGGCCAGGCCAGCGAACGTCCCGTTATTGCCGGTGTATTCAGTCGGCGTTTGCGCAAGGGTATGTTGTTGCAGTCGGATCCCACGATTATTTATGGCATGGGCGACAACTATCAGGGCAATATCCGCCGCCGCGATATTCATGCCGCAACGCCTTATAATACCTATGTGATCAAGGGCTTGCCTCCGACACCGATTGCCATGCCGGGCCAGCAGGCCATTCATGCGGTCCTGCATCCCGAAAAAGGCCACAGCCTCTATTTTGTTGCTCGCGGCGATGGCAGCCATGTTTTTTCCGATACATTGACCGGACATAATCGGGCGGTTGATCGTTTTCAAAGGAAAAAACGATGAACAGGGGGCAGTTTGTTACGCTGGAAGGCGGTGAAGGGGTGGGTAAAACTACCCAAATCGGTTTTATAAAACATTATCTTGTCGAACAGGGTATCGATGTTGTCCTGACCCGGGAACCCGGTGGTACGGTACTGGCCGAAAAAATCCGTGATTTGTTGCTGGAAAATCATGCCGAAACCCTGTCCAGTCAGGCCGAGTTATTGATGATGTTCGCAGCCCGTGCCCAGCACCTGGACAATGTGATTTGGCCGGCCTTGAGACAAGGCCAGTGGGTTGTCTGTGACCGGTTTACCGATGCCAGTTATGCTTACCAGGGTGGAGGACGCGGTATGGCGCTAAGACAAATTCAGGCTTTGGAAACCATGATACAGGGTGATTTTCGGCCGGATTTGACGTTATTGCTGGATGCGCCGGTTGCTATTGGATTGCAACGGGCCAAAAAAAGAGGGCCGGTGGATCGGTTTGAGTCGGAGCAGTTTGAATTTTTCGATAAAGTCCGGCAAGCTTATTTATCGCGTGCCCAACAGGAACCACAGCGTATTCGGGTGATCGATGCAGCTCGTCCTCTGGAAGATGTAAAAAACGCAATCATCGGGCATCTGGCTGAACTTATCGAAACAAGTCGGTAAAAGTTTATACCGCAACCTAGGGGGCGTTCTCACACAATTTAAAAACTGATGTTACGCAGACCTACTGTATTTTGTGCTTCTGTAGAGTATATTTCCACAATATAGAGTGCCAAAAATCTAAAACCGCGTAACATCAGTTAAAAAACACTCCAGAATCGTGTATGGTAGCGACTTTTTGAGATTTAAACGATGTTGCGGATGATTTTAAGCGATGATCCATGGGATCGGATAAAGCCTTATTTACCCGGCAAAGCCAGTGATTGCGGGGTCACGGCAGCGAATAACCGATTATCTGCCAGTGCCGGTATGGCGGCAGGCTGGTTTGTAGAAGCCGTATTGTGGATTGCCCGAACCGGCACCCCTCACCTATCACCGGCTAGGTGAGGGGGACTTGCCCGAATGCTTTGGGCATTGGCATCGGGTTTATGTACGTTATAACCGCTGGTGTCACAAACTACAACGCCAGGAATGCGCTATTGCCTAGGGTCGAGCGTAGCAGATCGGCTGTTTGCCAGGGCTGAATCAGCCAAAGGTTGAGTTGTTCCAGCCCCAAAAATCCGCACGGCAATCACTGAATTCAATATAAATGCGATCGGCTGGAATGGTCAAAACCTCTTGCAGACATTGCGGCAGGGAGGTCGCAAGTGATTTGACCTGAGCGGAATTCAAACCGATACTTTTGCATTCCAGATAAGCCAAAGGCGCATCACTGCCGCCAAACAACATCGGCCTGTCCGCTGAAAAGTCCACCATAATATAGCGTTCCGGCTTGCCTGTTTCCTGGGCGATCAGCCCGGACAGACGGGCCAGTAATTGTGTTGTTTGAGAATCATCAACAGAAACATTGGTATTCAATTTCAGATAAGGCATTGTTTTTTTCCTTTTTTATATAAAAAACACGAACGCTGTATTCTAGTTTTTCCAGTTGCTCTATTGCAATAGATAATGCAGTATATACCGCCTGACACAAACCTTTGGCGCTTGCGCCAGACTTAAAACCTATAACCTGAAATCAAACAACCTGAAAAAATGCTGGAAATAGAATACGAATTTCGCGAACAGGATTTAATCCATTTCAATGAACAACGCTATAAAAAATCCGAAGCCCTACAAAAAAAAATCCGCAACAGCCGCTTGATCGTACCCGGCATCCTGGCGTTGATTGCGACATTTTATGTGATCTATTACGGTGACAGCGTTACCGGTGCTTATATCGCATTATTGGCCGCCGGTCTGTCCATAACTTCACCGATGGTCATGAAATGGAGTTTCAAACACCAGATTCTGAGCAGTTACACCAATAAGGAAAAGGCCAATATGTTCGGGTCTTACAAATTGACCATTACTCCAGATGCTCTGGTGGAAAAGTCGCCATCCGGAAAACACAAAATGCCCTGGAAAGAATTGTTGCGTGTTGAATACGGTGATAAATACGTTTATATCTATGTCGATATTGACGCGGCCTTGATCATTCCGGTCGAAACCGTCAGCAAAGGCAATCTGGAAGAATTTGCCGAACGCGTTGAAGACATGATCGAACGCTTAGGATAAAACACCGTCACGCTTCTGGATATAGCGCCGGCAGGCATCGACGCATTCCGGTTTGCTTGGAAAAGGCCCGCTGATCATTTCGGCGGTATAAAACCACCAGCCTTGCCGGTTGACAAAATATCTGTCCTGTGGCGTGAATAATGGGCGTTTGTTTTTCTTGCGCATGAAATCTATTTTAACGAATTTGCGGCGCTATGCTGAATTTTAACGGGATAACACTGCGGCGTGGCCGTCAGGTTCTGCTTGAACAAAGCAATTTTACCCTTTACAACACCTGGAAAGTCGGTGTCACCGGTGCCAACGGAGTCGGAAAATCCAGCCTGTTTGCATTGATTCGTGGACAATTGCAGACCGATAGCGGAACGTTTTCAATGCCGCCCAATCTGGAAATCGCTTATGTCGCCCAGGAAACCCCTGCGGTCAGCCAGATAGCGCTGGATTATGTCATGGACGGCGACCGCGAATTAAGGCAATTACAACGGCAACTGGAACAGGCGCAAATTCAGGACGATGGCCTGCGGCAAGCCCGGTTGCATAGCCGGCTGGACGATATCGGCGCTTACAGTGCGCCTTCCCGGGCCGCCCGCTTGCTGAGTGGACTGGGCTTTAGCCTGGAACAACAGCAGCGTCCGGTCAACACGTTTTCCGGCGGTTGGCGTATGCGTCTCAATCTTGCCCAGGCCTTGATGTGCCGATCGGATGTGCTACTCCTGGATGAACCGACCAATCACCTTGACCTGGATGCGGTATTCTGGTTGCAGGACTGGCTGGAAAAATATCCGGGAACCCTGCTGCTGGTTTCCCACGATCGGGATTTTCTGGATGCGGTTACTGATCATATTCTGCATATCGAACAACACAGGGCGCAACTTTATAGCGGCAATTATTCCGCCTTTGAGAAAATACGCGCGGAAAAACTGGCTCAGCAACAATCCGCTTATCAAAAACAACAACAGGAAATCGCTCATATTCAGGATTTCATCCAACGTTTCCGTTCCAAAGCCACCAAAGCCAAACAAGCGCAAAGCCGCATCAAGGCATTACAGAAAATGACGCTGATTTCAAAGGCGCATATTGATTCGCCTTTCAATTTCCACTTTAAACCGCCTGAATCCCTACCCAACCCGCTTTTAAAACTGGAACGGATCGACGTGGGTTACAATGACAAACCGGTTCTGCGTCAAGTCAGTTTATCCTTCTCACCCGGTGACCGGATTGGCTTACTGGGTCCCAACGGAGCCGGGAAATCAACCTTGGTTAAATTACTGCTTGGTCAGCTGCAACCTTTAAGCGGTAAAACAAACCGTGCTGAAACACTCAAAATCGGTTATTTCGCCCAACACCAGCTGGAACAATTATGCGCTGATGAAAGTCCGCTGCGGCATTTACAGCGTATCGCACCGGATGCCACCGAAAAGGAACTGCGTAATTATTTAGGCGGATTTAATTTTCATGGCGACAAAACCCTGGCAGCCGTCGCACCTTTTTCCGGCGGTGAAAAAGCCCGCCTGGTATTAGCGCTACTGGTCTATCAAAACCCGAATTTATTACTGCTGGATGAGCCTACAAACCATTTGGACCTGGAAATGCGCCAGGCGCTGATTATGGCTTTGCAGGAATATCAAGGCGCGGTGGTTGTCGTTTCCCATGACCGCCACCTGCTGCGTTCGGTTACTGACGACCTGTTGTTGGTTGCCGATTCCTGCGTACAAACGTTTGATGGTGATCTGGACGATTACCGTCTATGGCTGGATGAACGCAGAAACCCGATCCCACAGAGCAAATCCGAACCCAATAACGGCATTTCAAAAAAACAGCAACGCCGCATCGATGCCGAATTACGGCAAAAATTAAAACCTTTACGTGATAAACTCGGCAAAATAGAACAAAAAATTGAAACCTTACATCGCAAACAACAACACATAGAGCAGCAATTAGCGGATTCGAGTCTTTATCAGGCCGATGAAAAAGAGCGTTTAAAGACCCTGCTGCGGGAAAAAACCGATATTGACAACGCCCTGCTTGATGCTGAAACGATCTGGCTGCAAATCAGCGAACACCTTGAAGCCGCAGAGCCGTAAAAAACATGTTTGAAATCATTCGTTTATTCTGGGACATTTGTTTATTGCGAAAAGGCCCGCAGGATTGCCCTTATTCTTTTTTCCTGCTACAGCTTGCCATTGTTTTAAATATTCTGGTTAATTTTTTGCTTTTGCACTTATCGACCGGCTGGGTTGAGACACTCCAGCAAATCGCTGTTGAAATTACAATGACACTCGGTTTTGCTTACGCTGTCTTATGGTTTTTTAAAAAAACCGGGCGTTTTTATCAAACCGCAACCGCCTTGTTGGGCAGCGATATAGTAATCAGCTTTATTGGCCTGCCAATATTCAGCACGTTTTCCACAGATCGCCCTTTTCCCTTCGCCAACGTGCTGATATTGCTACTCATGATTTGGTACTGGCTGGTTATTGGCCATATTTTGCGCCACGCGCTTGATAAACACTGGAGTATCGGTTTGAGTTTCAGCTTGTTGTATATTTATTCTGCCTCGGCATTTATCAACATGCTTTTTGCCTGATGGGTAAAAAACCAGACTTGCTGGATAAAATATCCGATTGATCCGCCAGGCTTGCCAGAATCGTCATTGCCTCCTGGAGTCCGTCATTGAATCTCAAACAGGGCAATGGATTCGACATGCCCGGTTTGTGGAAACATATCCATTACCCCCGCTTTCACCAAGCGATAGCCCAATTCATGCACCAGAATACCTGCGTCTCTGGCCAGGGTTGCCGGATTACAGGACACATAAACAATCTGTTCGGCCTGCCATTTCGGCAGCCAGGATAAAATATCCGCTGCCCCGGCCCGCGATGGATCCAATACGATTTTGTTGTATGTTTGCCGTGCCCAGGGCATCTGACGGATATCGCGGGTCAGATCGGCAGCAAAAAACTCGACATTATCAATACCGTTCAGGCGGGCGTTGGCGCGGGCATGATTGACCAGTGGCAAGTCACCTTCGATACCCACGACATGCCCTGCTTTGCGCGCCATCGGCAGGCTGAAATTGCCCAAACCGCAGAACAAATCCAAAACCCGGTCCTTGGCATTCAGTTCCAACGTGTGTATCACCCGATCAATCATTTTACGGTTAATTTCCGTGTTGACCTGGGTGAACATCGCCGGCCTGAAGTGAAACACGATATCGTAATCCGGCAGGGCGTAAGTCGGTAAAGCCGGCTGCAGATTTCGGGGTCAAGATTTCGGGGTCAGGTCTATAATAGTTGTAGACCTGACCCTGCTGCTTGTGCTTGCAGGAACAAAACATAAACCACTTCATCAATTGCGCTCCCTGAACGTTTCTTGAAACCGGCTCGACTCAACAAGCTCTTCATGCCAATCTGTTTCCAAAGACTGGCAAAAATGTTATCCATTAACAATCCACTGTGATGGAGAAAATCAACCGTCAGGGCTAGTAGTTCAGTTATTTTTGTGGCGCCATGCATAAGCGCTCTATTGAAGCGCAGTTTGGGTTTCAAGTTCCCAATATTATACCTCTTTAGAACGCGCTATGCCTTAATAATCAATGTGTTATTCTCTTTATACGAACTCCAAAACTTTAGTTTATAGATACTTAAA
>CAZDXJ010000087.1:0-9513 GCA_964509475.1 uncultured Methylococcaceae bacterium
AAGTGAAACACGATATCGTAATCCGGCAGGGCGTAAGTCGGTAAAGCCGGCTGCAACGGCCATAACGGGGTGATACTGTCCGGGCCTTTCGGTTGCAAATACAAACAAATATTGTGTTGCCGGGCAAATTTCCGCATCCGCGCCCTGTCGTCCTCTGTGGGAGGATCCAATACCCGAATCGCCAATACACATTGTTCATCACCGACAGCCACTTCAATCTGGGGAATACGCGCTTTGATCGTCAAGCCACCCAGCATTTCCGCCAATTCCGGCAAACGCAATCCAACCTGCGGATGCAGAACGATACATTGTTCGATTTCAGCAAGATAAGGATGCCGCCGTTCCCTGAAACCCACCAATACGCGTTTCTTTTTGGCGACATATTTAACCCCCATGCGGGCCTTGCGCCGATAGCCCCAGAAAGGCCCTTGCAAGGGCGGCCATAATTGCGCTATCTGCAATTTGCCAATGCGGGCAAATTGTTGTTCAAGCAAGCCCTGTTTCAGGAAAATTTGCCGTTCAGAGTCTACATGCTGAAAACTGCAACCGCCACAAACCCCATAATGTGGGCATTGCGCTTGCATTCTATCGTCTGATGGCGTTAACAATCTGACAACTTTGCCTTCGGCATAATCACGGCGTTCATCGGTGTAGACAAATTCGATCGCTTCACCTGGTAAAGCCTCATCAATAAACACGACTTTGCCATCGACATGCGCAATCCCCCGGCCATCATGGGCCAGACCTTCAATCACAACCCGAACCGGATGCTCAGGTAATTTACGTTTTCTGCCCCGTCTTCGCGCCATCTATTTTTGCTTCCAATCGCCCTGTGCGGTTTGATACCACCATCCGGAAAGCGCATGCGCAACCCAACGCCCGGCAAATGTTGCCTTGATCTCGGCAAACCATTGCGGATGCCCGTTGGCATTGGCAATGGCCTGATAGAGCTTTTTCCGGTCGCTGTTTTCAAGTTGAACCAGTTTGTTGACCCGGTTTCTATCTTTTAATGGCACTTGCGCGGGTGCTCTTACCGTCAAAAAACCATCGCGTTGAATACCGATATAACCCTGCTCATAAAAGGGACGCAACAGCGCATAGCGTTTTTTCATGGCTGCACGTAATTGCCGGATTACGGGTGTGTCGGCTTCCAGATTGACCGAGGCCGCCTGTGCGGAACCGACCAATAACTGTAAAACCTGGTCGATTTGCCGGTAAGTCCATTGCTGCCACGGAGCAATCGAAGCCCCCGAATCCCTGTCCGGTTGCGGTGTTTTTTCCTCACTGCCTTGTATGTCCTGAATGATTTCATCGGCAACTTGTTCGGCGGCCGCGGCGGGAAAATAAATGTTAATGGTCACGCAAGCGGATAATAACAATAAACTTAACCAGGGTGCGAGGTGCGTGATCGAAAGCGTTGTTCTTGATATTTGCATGATTTTTGACCCGTTTTTCACAATTATTCAATGACCGCCTGATCGGCTTTTGTCAGCCGCTGTAAACGCTGTAACAAAACATCCCAATCCACACGCGGATTATAACCGATTACATCGATTCGGGGCAGACCGCCGCCTTCGACGATATAATACCCCCGTTGCGTCGCTTTAACCCCCATCAACTGACACACACCTCGATGCAAATAACAGCCCATACCCAGTTTTTTATAGGCGAAGGTTTCAAAAAACCGCAAAAAACTGCGCGATAACAAGTCAACCGCGCCACCACCGCCAATACTGGCGATATTCTGTACCGCCTTCTGGCTGATACGATGTCTTGAATTATCGTCATCGGGTGTTCCCAACCAGGCATAAAACGTTACCGGATGCCAGTTTTCCATATACAGATTATGCACGAAGCCGCTCAAACGCCCTTCAATAAACCCGAAAGAAAACGTCCGGGTCAATTGGGTCAAATCCAGGTTATCGATTTCCAGATCCGCTGAAAATCGTGGCCATTCGGAAAACAAACCGGAAGCTACCAGTTTATTGATGCGCAACGCACCATCAAATACGTTGATTTTCAGTCCACCTTGCAGGGATAAGCGGCCATCCTGGAAATTGACACCGGGAATATCCCCATTTATCGTACCATCGAGCGGTATCAGGGACAGCGCTTTGGTCAACCGGGCCAGGGAAAGCTGCTGTATTTTGCCGGAAAAATGCACATCCGGTTCTTTACCGGATCGCGCCCGGTAAGCGAAATTTTGAATCTGTAAACTGCCCCCCAATAACGGTAGTCGTACCGCTTGTAGCAACGATAAACGGTTTGCGCTGATATTCAAAAACAATTCCGCAGATTCAAAAGGCAGGCCAAAAACAGTCAGTTTCCGCCAGGCAATTCGGGATCGGCTGTATTGGTCAGCCGAATCGCTCCAATGAATCCGGCCCGAACCGCCGGACATGGCAATCCTTGCCTGGTCATCGGTAACCGCAAGATTTTGATAAGCGATCTCGGCCATGCGGATGCGTTGCCGGGCAACCGTAACCTGGGCCTGTAATTGCCCGGACAAGCCAATACCCTCCAGCGCCGTTGCCATAAAATAAGGCTGTAGATAGGTTTGGGCACACAGTTCAAGATTTTCAGAGTGCAACGAAAACTGGCCGTTTTGCAAGGCCTCCTGGCCCTGCCGATAAAGATTGCCATCGCCTTGCAAAGATACAACACCCGGATGATGATAAGCAATATGCTGTATCTGCAGACGCTTTCGCCCGGCTTGCCAGGAGCCCGCCATCGCCAATTCGATGGCTTTTGGCGCGATTGTCTGCACATCGATAAAAACCGGATCGGCATAAACCGCCCCTTGTTCCAACAAAACCCGCGCTTGCCAATGCCAGATATTGTTACGATTTTGCGCTTGCAATTGCCATTTGGCGGCGGCCCCATCCATGGCATAACGGCCATCGATACTCTGGGCATTCACATCGGATGTATGCAGGTCTATTTGAACAATACGCAATGCGCCGGAATCACCCTTTATTGTGATTTGACCATCAAGTTGGCCGTTTCCGATTTCGGCATCGGACAATCCTGCCATTTTTGCCAAGTCTTTCAACTGCAATGCGTTGGCCGATATTCGCATTTGCCAATTATGTACATCCGCTTCGGCCAGCACCGACACGCTACCACCAGCAATGCCGATATTTTCAAGTTTCAGCCAACTGCGTTTTTCATCCAGAAGCAAGGAAAATTCAATCCGGTCAGGCCGGATCCAGCCCGATTGCAGCTCAACATAACCCTTCCGGCATTGCAAACGCTGTTTTTGCCAGGAAAATTGCGGGCAAGACAAATTGACAAAGGTCACATCCAGCGGCTTCGGCAAAACCAGCCGTTCAATGCGCAATACCAGTTTTTGGCTGGACTCATTCAGGCCATCGAGGCCAATGTGAACACCTTGCAAAGACCAATTGCCTGCCTGAACCCGATCAAGATGCAGGGCGATGGTTTCAAGTGCTTGGACAAGCGTTGCACTGAATCCAAATAAAAAGAAAAGACAACACCTAGCCCGGAAAAACACCGGTCGACAAATAACGATCACCCCGGTCACAAATAATGGCCACAATCACCGCGTTTTCCAGTTCTTTTGCCAGAGACAGAGCTGCATGAACCGCCCCCCCGGATGAAATACCGGCAAAAATACCTTCTTCAGCCGCCAGCCGCCGGGTCATTCGTTCCGCCGATTGTTGATCGACATCAATGATGCGATCCACTCGCCGGGCATCATAAATTTTAGGTAAATATTGCTCCGGCCAACGCCGGATTCCGGGAATCTTGGCGCCATCTTTAGGTTGCACGCCAATAATCCGTACATCGGGCTTCTGTTCTTTCAAATAGCGTGATGTGCCCATAATCGTACCCGTTGTCCCCATCGAACTGACAAAATGAGTGATTTCACCTTGCGTATCGCGCCAAATCTCCGGCCCCGTACCTTCGTAATGGGCGCGTGGATTATCGGGATTAGCAAACTGATCCAGAACCCTCCCTTTTCCTTCCCGCTCCATTTTGCGGGCCAAATCAATCGCCGCTTCCATGCTGCCTTCAGCCGGCGTAAGAATAATCTCGGCACCATAAGCCTTCATCGCTGCACGCCGCTCGGCACTCATATTATCCGGCATGATCAAAGTCATTTTATAACCCTTGATTGCTGCCGCCATCGCCAGGGCAATGCCGGTATTGCCACTGGTGGCTTCAATCAAACGATCGCCCGGCTTGATATCACCCCGCTCCTGGGCATGTTGGATCATGCTCAAGGCTGGCCGGTCTTTGACCGAACCGGCCGGATTATTGCCTTCCAGCTTGACCAGAACCGTGTTGCTGCCCGGTTCGGGTAAACGCTGCAAGCGGACCAAAGGCGTATGACCGACAAAGGATTCAATCGTTGGAAAATTCATGACCTTAAAACCTCTTCGCTATAGCTTGCGCAACAACTGTCAGTTTCCCAGATGCTGACTTCAGTGACCGGATAACCGGCCTTTTTGACGTAGCTGAAAATCATCCAGGCGATATGTTCGGCGGTTGGGTTTTTTTCGGTCACATAATAACGCTCACCCGCCTGTTGCAAGATATCGATCAAAGGATCGCCTTTTTGTAAAAGCATATTATGATCCAGATATTGGTCAATCCAGGTTTTGACCAGAGCATTGATTTCGTTGAAATCATAGAGGATACCCAGGGCATCGAGTTGTGTACCGCTAAAGGTAATGCCCGCTCTGGCGCTGTGACCATGCAAATTGGCGCATTTGCCATCATAGTCCAGCAAACGGTGACCATAACAAAAAGAAATATATTTGGTTACTTTATACATCTACTGTTGAATCCGATAAACCTTGCCATTGTTAAAATGTACGACAAACCGGTTAAAACGCGAACTCCAATAAGTCCATTGCTCCATATCCAGACTGGGAGTCTGGTGTTTGGGCGGATAACCAATCGCCACCAGTACGGCTTTTTTACGCATCCCTTTGGCGACCGTACCGCTTTTGATATGTTGTCTTTCCAGCTTTGTAAACCGGGACAGGTCAACCCGTTTTGCCGCGAATAATTTGTCAAACGCCTGATAAATATCATCGCCGCTATATTTACTGGCATTTTCGATCAACAACTCCTGGTGCGAGGGCAGTTCGACCCGTATCGTCTTTTGAGTCACTTCCAGCAAGGTCACCCGGGTATTGACCGGAATGCTCAAGCCCCGGCGATAATTGGTGGTTCTGTGCTTGCCTTTTTCATAACGGATTACAAACCGGGTATAATAATCATGCCCCAATTGCATGGTCGCCGGCAGTTCTTCCGGTTTGATTGTTCTGTTACAGGCGGCAATATTGATTGCCAGCAGGATTATCATAAACCCACGCATAATAGAGTGCATAGCCCTTTCCTCCTTATTCAGCAAGTTATTTTATTTTCAGTTCTGTCCATCGGGAACGCAGATGCTTGGTTCATGTTCCGCTAGAACAGGCATTCCCCCTGGGGGTAAAAGGAAAAGCTCATCTGAAGACAAGTTCCAGAACCGGTATAATACTATACTATTCGGCGACACCGCAGAGTAAAAGCCTTGGCAGACAGAAAAAATAATTTGGAAATCACCAGGCCAAATTACGCTATAATTTTTTTACATCCGGCCGTGCAATGATTTTTTATATTTTGGCAATGGCTGAAAGCCTTTGCAAAACAAGCCCGGACAGTTGACTTATCAGGTGTATATACTGAGCAAACAATTGCCGGACGAGTAGATATCTATGTTGTTATATTGGACCATGACTGACAAAAAATACCTTCCATCTTCCCCGCCAGCGCTTGATTCCGTTATCTATCTATACGATAACACGCCCGTTACCCGAGAGCGGTTATTTGCTCATGCTGTTTATCTGAGTCAGCAATTACCCGATCGGAATTATGCCATCAATCTGTGCCAGAACCGCTATTTGTTTACCGTCGCTTATCTGGCTGTCCTCATCAAACAACAAATCAATCTGTTGCCGGCGAACCGGTCAAAGCGTGATATCAGCCAGCTCTTGCAGGAATACCCGCAAAGTTATTGTCTGAGCGACAACCCTGAAAGTGGGCAAAAAGCGGTTTTTGTAATCGACCCGGCTATACCTGATCAGCCGCTTGCCGATTGGCCCGATTTCAGTCCCCAGGCCATCGCATCAATATCCTTTACGTCTGGCAGTACCGGCAAACCCAAAAAAATTACCAAAACCTGGGGAGAATTCCGAAAATCCGCCGAACTGGCGACCCGGCGCCTGGAACTCGATGATAACGGCTTGATGATTTTGTCCACGGTTCCACCCCAACATATGTATGGTTTGGAAACATCCGTTTTCTGGCCGTTATACGGCTCTATCAAAATATCCAGTGAACGCCCCTTTTTTCCGGAAGACATACGCCGTTTGAGCAAATCATCACCGTACCGCTGTGTGTTGATTTCCTCACCCATACATCTGCGCAGCTGCAGCAAGGCCAGCATAACCTGGCACAATATTGCCATGGTTTTATCCTCAACAGCACCCATGCCTTTTGATCTGGCGGTTCGTATAGAACAACAGATGCAGGCCCCGCTTTATGAAATATTCGGCAGTACCGAAACCCTTTCCTATGCTTCGCGCCGGCCTATAAAAAACGGACTCTGGCAACCCTATCCAGGCATCCGGCTGGTTACCGACAATGAGCGCTTTCACCTGTACGGCGGCCATTTGCCCCGGTCGGTAGCCCTCGATGACCAATTTTATATCGAAGCGGATGGTACATTTGAGCTTATTGGCCGCTCAACCGATATGATAAAAATAGCCGGTAAAAGAGCTTCACTGATGGAACTGAACCGTATCATCAATTCGATTCCAGGTGTTGAAGAAGCGGTTTACTACCGCACGGTATCCGAACGTCTGGGTGCATTTGTCGTTAGCCGGTTAAGCAAAAAAGCGTTGCTCGATGAATTGCGGACGGCCATGGATGAAGTATTTTTGCCCCGTCCACTGACCCGGGTCAAGCAATTACCCCGAAATGAAACCGGCAAGATCATGCTGCGTGAAGTACAACACCTAATCGAAGAATATGATGTTGCCTGAGTCCATCCTGTGCACTTATAAAATACCGGCGCATCATCCCTGTCTTGCCGGTCATTTTCCGGGCAACCCCATCGTTCCAGGCGTCGTGATTCTGGATTATAGCCGGCGCTTGTTACAACAATGGCGCCCCGAAATACGGATTACCAGCATGACATGGACAAAATTTCATCAACCACTGAAACCGGAGCAAGCATTCATGATTGAACTCCGTCAGAAAAATACCGGCCTGATTCAGTTTGAATGCCGTTGCCATCAACAAAAACTGGCTTCCGGTCAATTTCAAGTCAAACCGGCATCGTGAATACCATCTGGCGAAGGCATCAGGAGCGCAGCACCCCGCTCGCCTTGAAGACAATCCGCTGGATTGCGCTGCATTTGGGCCGCCCCGCTGCCCGCTGTTTATTGTGGCCCATTAGCGTTTATTATTTGTTATTTGCAAGCTCACAACGGCGCGCCTCTCTGTCGTATCTAAGGCGGGCCTTGGATAAACCGCCGACTCTGATCGATGTTGCCCGGCACATTCATTGTTTCGCATCGACCATCCTGGATCGGGTTTATCTGATGACCGGGCAGTTTGACAAACTGGATATTACCTTTCCCAATGAAAACATGCCGCTAAGATACAGCCAAAAAGGGCGCGGTTGTATCCTGCTGGGCAGCCATATCGGCAGCTTTGAAGTTCTGCGCAGTTACGCGCTGCGCCGCTGTCCCTTGCCGATAAAAATCCTGATGTACGAAGGCCAGAATCCGATGATTGTGCAAATTCTCAATGCCTTGAATCCGGGTTTGGCGGATATGATCATCCCGATTGGCGCCCCGGACAGTTTGTTGCAGATCCGCGATGCCATCGAATCCGGCGCGGCTGTTGGCATGCTCGGCGACCGGGTTATGGGTGGCGCCCACGAAAAAACCGTACCATGCACATTGCTGGGTGATACCGTTACCTTGCCCGCCGCGCCCCTGTTAATCGCCGCGTCGCTGCAAGCACCGGTTATTTTGTTTTTCGGCATCTATCTGGGTGGCAACAAGTACCGCCTGCATTTTGAATTACTGGCCGAAAACATCCCGTTATCGCGTGCGCACCGGCAACGCGATTTGCAAATGTGGATGCAAAAATATGCCGACAGCCTGGAAAAACATATTCGCCAAACGCCCTACAACTGGTTCAATTTTTTTGATTACTGGCAGGACGAAAAACCGGATGTCCGCAAATAAGGCCAAACCCGTTCTCAATCAACAGCAGATTCGCCGGTTGATCCCACACCAGGGGGCCATGTGCCTATTGGAGCGTGTTGAATATTGGGACGAAAAAAGCATCCACTGCACCAGCAACAGCCATAAAAATCCAGACAACCCCTTATGCCTGGATGGCCAGCTTTCCGCATTGCATTTGCTGGAATACGGCGCCCAAGCCATGGCCCTGCATAGCGGTTTGTTAAAACAGGCGGTAACCCCGGGATTTTTTGCGGCGGCTCGGCATATACAACTCTTTGTCGATACAATCCATGATATTGAAGATGAATTATCCATTACCGCAAAGCTGCAAATGAATAGCAAAGACGGCGCAGTTTACGACATTGATATTGGCACTATCCAGGCGCAGCCATTACTCAGCGCCCGTATAACGGTCATCAATACGGGAGCATCGGCATGAAAAGAGCAATTGTCACAGGCGGCAGCGGTGATATCGGCGCCGCCATAAGCCAACATCTGGCCCAACAAGGCTTTCACGTCATTGTGCACAGTCACAAAAATATTGAAAAAGCCCAAAATCTGGCCGTTCAGATTCTTGCACAAGGCGGTAGCGCGGAAAGCATTCAATTCGATATTACCGATGCCAAAGCAGTGAACAAGCATCTGGAAAAGCTGTTGCAGGCCGGCCCCATACAGGTTATTGTCAACAATGCCGGCATACATCATGATGCACCGTTAGCCGGCATGGCCATCGGGCACTGGCGCCAGGTTATCGATGTTTCCCTGCACGGCTTTTACAATGTAACCCAGCCTTTGTTACTCCCCATGATAACAACCCGCTGGGGACGAATTATCAATATGTCCTCGGTCGCGGCTGTACTTGGGAACCGGGGACAGAGCAATTACGCGGCCGCCAAAGCAGCTTTACATGGCGTCACCAAATCGCTGGCCCAGGAACTGGCTTCACGCGGCATTACCGTCAATGCCATCGCCCCCGGCATCATTGCAGGCAATATGATTCAGCAAAGCTTCACAAAACAGCAAATAAAACAAATCGTACCGATGCAGCGGGCAGGAAGCCCCGAAGAAGTCGCCGCACTCACCGCGTTTCTCTGTTCCGACGATGCCGCTTATATTTCCGGGCAAATTATCGGTATCAATGGTGCGATGGGCTAGTACAGCACCATTTTTGTTCTGATTGATAATGGCTTTGTTGCATAAAAAATTGACAGCGTGATTTCTGAGTGTATTACCTATT
>CAZDXJ010000088.1:0-9408 GCA_964509475.1 uncultured Methylococcaceae bacterium
CCTTTTGTTGAATGGATTTATGGATGTAGGTGCGGATTTATCCGCATAGTACAACTCCGATGGCCGGTTCATTTTCCGCATCCGTGACCGCGCAGAGTATACATACTCTTCCCGACTTTGTGGGGTAACCACTACTTGTTCAGCGTAGGGGCGTATTGCAATACGCCCCTACACCCAAACGAGTGCCAAATATAGGGTTTACTCCACGAAATCGGGAAGAACCTGAATTTTGTCAGATTCCAGAGGTATAACGGAACAAGAGGAAAAATGTGATTATCCCGACCCAAGTCAGTGCAAGCAATAACCAGGGTAGCCAATGCTGCTTATAATGTATAACAACTTCTTTGTGGGTTGAATTATTCACGGCTTCTTGTTTACGAGCCATTTTGTTGTGTCGTTTATCCCATTCTCTGGTTTTTGCTTTATATTGTTTTTTATATTGCTGAATACCTTTTTGAATTCCTTTGGCGATGAGCTTGGTCTGTTGCTTGGTTTGTCCGGGTGTTTGTATGCTTTTGGCAATTTTCATTGCTTCAAGCTGGGTTTCCTTCGATGGTTGTTGGTGTTTTGCTGTTTTGGACATGATGTTCAGAATTATCCTTGTTTTGATCTACGGCAATATTCCAGCATCGATTTCATTTTATTCAAACCTGATTGTCTGGCCAGGGCAATATTTCGCTGTGGTATTTTTTCGGGTTGAGGGTAGGACTTTAAAGCCTGCGTTATAGTAGGGGCGTATTGCAATACGCCCCTACACAATTATACTCTACGCGGTTACGAATGCGGAAAATGCAGCAACCATTGAGACGAAACGCCTGCCTGTATTACGGCAGACAGACCTGCCTGTTGCAGCAATACCGTTCGGCACAATTATTTCATGGCACTAATTATGCCCTTAATTTCTGGTGTCAAAATTTCAAAAAGCAAATTTTGTATGCCCCTTATCCAATGAACCAATAGTATTCGGCATACATATTGCTGTTGCAGACAGGTTTGCCGGAACCGCCCTACAGAGTTGAGTAGGACATATCCCGTAAAAACAAATATTGAATGGGGCAGGTGCGGATTTATCCAGCCCTTCATTGAAGAGCTGGATTTATCCGCACAGCGAGCGCAGAACCATGAATACGACCCGGCGCAGGGCCGATCACCTGCCTGGTAGCAGACAGGAGCGCATCGGATCGGCCAATGTCCTGGAGTGGCGCTTCGTTGGCCAAGGTGGATCCGCTGCGCTTGACCCGCCCTATGAACTACCCGTCCGATCCGCTGTGCTTGATCGGGCTGCGGTTTCAGGAGGAAACCGCGTTGCCGGTATAGCGGTTCACCCATTCCATCAGATCGTCTTCGGTAAATGGCTTGGTCAGATATTGATTGACGCCGGCTTGCTGCGCCAGCTCGCGGTGTTTACGCGCCGAACGCGATGTGATCATAATGATGGGAATATCATGCCATGCCTCCTGGTTACGGATATGGGTCGAAAATTCAAGCCCATTCATGCGGGGCATTTCCATATCGGCCAGGATTAAATTCGGCCGTTGCCGTTCAATCTTTTCAATGCCATCCAGACCATCAATGGCTGTGTCCACCTCATAACCGTTATCACGAAGCAATTGCGCGGTGGCCTGACGGGCGCTTAATGAATCGTCCACCACCAAAATCCGGGGCAAAGCGGCCAATGCCTCTTCATCCAGAGCCGCCGAATCAAATGGAACGTCCTGTTGAAGCGCGATCCGTTCAGATAAATCCAATACAATGGCGACCGATCCATCGGCCAGAACGGCGCCACCCAAAATACCGTATTGGGTAGGTACATAATCGCCAAAGGACTTAACCAAAAGCTCCTGCCGTCCTAAAATCCTGTCCACAAAAACGATCTGTGGCTCACCTTGTTCCGATGACAGCAAAAGCGCTGGTTTTTTGGCTTCTGGATTGATATCCGGCAAACCCAGAAGGGCGTTCAGATACTCAACGGGATAATATTGATTCCGATGCTGAAACAGAACTTGCCCATCCCGCTCGATAACCCGCCCTTCCCGTGAAGAAAAAATTTGCCGGATGCCCTGTTCCGACAAGGCAAACACGGTATTTGCCACTTGCACCAATAGCGAAGGCGTTGTCGCCATTAACAACGGCAAGACCATCCTGACTTCCAGCCCCTGGCCAGGCGTGGATACAAGGCTCATCGTTCCTTTCATCTGTTTCACTTGATGATTGACCACATCCATACCAATACCCCGGCCCGATACCTGGGTACGGGTGCTGCGGGTGGAAAAGCCCGGATGCAGAATCAACGGGTAAATCTCATCGTCCTTGCGTTGTTTGGCCTCTTCCGGATTGATCAAGCCTTTTGCCAACGCCGTCTCAAGAATTGCTGCCCGATCCAGGCCGCTACCATCATCCCGGCAACACACCTGGATAGCATGACCCAAATTGGCAAATTCAAGCGTTATCCGGCCGGTTTCCGGTTTTCCAGCCTGCACACGGCGTTCTTTGGTTTCAATACCGTGATCGACCGCATTGCGTAACAAGTGCATCAAGGGTTCGGCCAGACGATTCAAGACATCCGTATCGATCAGGGTTTGCTCGCCCTTGACCACAAGTTCCACCGTTTTACCCGTTGCCCGGGCCGTTTGCCGGACAATGCGCTGGCAGCGGGAAACAATTTTTTCAGCCGGAACCCGGCGGATTGCCTGCAAGCGTTCCCAATCTTCTTTCTGCATGGCCGCCTGTTCAGTCAACAGGCTTTTAAAATCACGCAATTGTTGTTCGACCACACCGTTCAGCACCCGAATATCCGCGCCGGCTTCGGCCAGCCGGTTTACAAACGTGTGCAATTCATTGTATTGATCCATTTCCAGGGCATCGAAGGCATGGTTTGTCAATGTCGAAGACGACGGCGCATAATGCTTCTGATCGGCCAGTAGTTGTTCCAGCTCGGCTGACAAATGCTCCAGTTGCCGGTTCATGCCTTGTATTTGCTGGAGACTGGCAAACATCGCCGCCGATTTGCCATCAAGCTGGGTGTTCAAGACCCCTTGTTCGCCAATGGAGCGCATCAAGGTATCCAGTGAACGCGATGATACCGTTATCGGATTGTCGGCGTCCGGATCGGTTTGCGCAATCGCTGCCGGCTTTGGCTCAGGACGGGATGCGGGTTCTGCGGCCTGGTTCGCGGTTTCCGATGCCGTTTTGGCCGCATCATCTTCAGGCAGACCCTCTGTTTTGATGCGATGATGCCAGTCCAGTACCGCTTGTGCCATGGCCAGGCTGTTTTCGGGCGGCGGCCCTTCCCCGCGCACGGCTTCACACATGCTTTCCAGACAATCCGCAGCATCCACCAATAATTCCGACAAGGCGGCGGGCGGCAAGACCGAATGTTCGGCAAGATATTCAAAAATATCCTCCAGGGCATGGGTCAAGGTAGCAATCCCGGCAATTCCCGCCATACCGGCTGTCCCTTTCAAGGTATGGGCAATGCGCTGGGCTTCCTGCAAGCGGTTCCGGTCGCCTTGAAGCACCGCCTGTAATACCTGGGAAAAATTTTCCGATAATACCGGCAGCTCTGCCAATATGGACGCCAGCAAGGCGGCATCGACCTGATCCGAAGGATTCAGATCAAGCGCTTCCGCTTCAAGCACAACCCGATCAACGTCATGCGCCTCTTCGCCATCAATGCAGACACGCAGTAAATCCGGCCAGGCAGCGGCGGCTTGCTGGCCTAACGGCTGCCGCCAGCCCGCCATTTGCAAAAACGAAACCAGTGTTTTTGCCTTTTCCGGATCAGCGGTATGAGCCAAATAATCCTGGATCAACAGCAAGCTGCTTTTTAACAGCTTGAACTCCTGCTGAAAATCAAAATCCCGGGGCGGGTCAGCGGCCAGATTGTTCCCAATAAAGCCGAATACCCGAGCCAACCCAAACAACCCTGCCGCCTGACAAGCCGCCTGAAAATTGTTCAATTTATCCCGATGCGGATTCAGCGCCGATTGATAAGCATCCAGGCTGCTGTCCAGGCAAGACCCCATATGTTCGGAAAATTCTTCGATAAACAGATTGAGTTCCGTTGCAATCAGCTCGATAAATGTCATCGGCACCGGTTGCGCTTGTTCTGCATCCGTTTCCGGTTGCAAAAGCGCCCCTTCCATCCCGTCTTGCGGATTGCTCGCAGGCGGCGCCTTTTCTTCCTGCCCGGATTCAAGCAAATTTTGGCTGTCTGTTTGCAGCGCCGTCAGTAATTCGTCGATATCGTCTGCATCCAGTGCTTCCAGACACGCCAGCCAGTCCTTCAGTCCGGTGAACTGTTGTGGCGCATCAAAAAACATGCCGCTGTAGGTATACCAGCAATCCAGCCTTTGCCATTGCTCATCGCTGAGTTTCGGGTTTGCCTGCAAGCTCTGCAAGGACTCGGCAAAAAGCAGGCATATATCCGCCAATCCCAGGAATCCTTGCTGCGAACACCTGTCGGCCAGATGCTGCCAAAGCGATTGTTGCCGGGCCAACAATGCGGCCCGTTCAGAGTCCGCTTCCGCTTCGGCTGTTTGCAAAAACAATTCCGAGGCTTGTGCCAGCACAGAGCGTAGTGTTTCCTGACTGATCTTTGGTTGCAGAGGCTCCCCTTCCATCCCGTCTTGCGGATTGCTCGCAGGCGGCGCCTTTTCTTCCTGCCCGGATTCAAGCAAATTTTGGCTGTCTGTTTGCAGCGCCGTCAGTAATTCGTCGATATCGTCTGCATCCAGTGCTTCCAGACACGCCAGCCAGTCCTTCAGTCCGGTGAACTGTTGTGGCGCATCAAAAAACATGCCGCTGTAGGTATACCAGCAATCCAGCCTTTGCCATTGCTCATCGCTGAGTTTCGGGTTTGCCTGCAAGCTCTGCAAGGACTCGGCAAAAAGCAGGCATATATCCGCCAATCCCAGGAATCCTTGCTGCGAACACCTGTCGGCCAGATGCTGCCAAAGCGATTGTTGCCGGGCCAACAATGCGGCCCGTTCAGAGTCCGCTTCCGCTTCGGCTGTTTGCAAAAACAATTCCGAGGCTTGTGCCAGCACAGAGCGCAACGATGTCAGCGTGATACCGGTCATGACGTCTACGCAGCCGGCAATTTAAAGACATGAACCGAAGCAACCAGATCGGACGCATTCCCGGCCAGATCATCGGCCAGTTCAAGCTGCTGCTGCAAATGCCGGTGTGTTGTGCTTACCATGTCTTTAATTGTTTCCGACCGGTTCTGCAACTGGGTGTTTAAATCCAGTTGATTTTGGGTGCGCTGGGCAATTTGATGCACCGAAGCCACCAGTTTACGGGTAACGTCCCGGGTTTCCTGCATGCGTTCACCGGCCAGTTCAGCCTGTTTGGTTCCTTCAACCACCTGGCTGATCACCGAATTCATTGTTACCATGGTGTCGGAAGTATCCACCTGAATATTCTTGACCAGGCCGGATATGGCATCGGTCGCATCGCGGGCGCTTTCAGCCAGGCGCTGCACCTCGTTTGCCACTACCATAAAGCCCTTGCCGGCCTCGCCGGCCTGCGCCGCCTGTATGCCGGAATTCAAGGCCAGAATGTGAGTGCGCTCAGCAATATCGTTAATCAGGTTGACAGCCACGCCAATTTCCTGGGAACGCTCGCCCAGCTGCTTGATCCGTTTCTCGGTCTGCCGGACAATATCCCGAATTTTATCAATGCTGTGTACCGTATCGGTGACTGCATGTAATGCGCTATCGGTTGTTGACATCGCCGCTTCCGAGGACTGCTGGGTCATTTCGGTAAACTGCGCCACTTCCAGCATGGACTCAACCGTATGCTTCAGTTCATCCACCATGGACTCGATTTCGTGGCGCTCTTTTTGCGCCAGTTCAATCGCCGCATGCGACTGCGCCTTGATGTTTTCCGAAGAGTCGCTGACCCGTGCCGCCACCCGGTTTACAGCCAACAGGGTTTGGGCCGTTTCTGAGGCCAGCTGATTGATAGCATCGGAAACGGCGCCGGTAATATCTTCGGATACCGGAATATGAACCCGTAAATCCTTGTTGCTCAACACCGATACCGCTTTCAGCAAGCCGATAATGGAGGCATTCAATTGTTCGCTTTCCTTTTCCAGCCGGATTTGGGTTTCCAGACGTTCATCCAGCAAGGCATCAAAACTTTGTCCCAACAAGCCGATTTCATCCTGGGAGGTCATATGGCTGCGGGCCGAATAATCGCCTTGCTGGATTTTTTGCACCACTTCCGATAAAGTATGCACCGGTTTCAAAATGCTTCGGTCGATTAAAATAACGTTCAAAACCAGATAAAGCGCCGCAAAAACAACAAACAGGCCACCGGAAACAATTAGAAATTGATGCCGGTAATCCTCGATGTTCTGTCTGGATTTCGTCGTGATGCCGGTTTTTATCTGATCGGCAAGATCCTTGATCGATTCGATCATATTGCTTGGCAGACGGTCAATGCCGCGCACCCGCGCATCGACTTCACGATAACCCAGGCCATCTTCCCGGGCCTTCAGTAAAGATAAGGCTTCCTGATATTTTTTGTTTAACTGTTGGTGCCGGGATAAAAATTGCCTGGCGATTTGTTGCAATTCGGGATAGTCTTTGCTTTCCTGTATGAGCTTTTTAACAGCCTGGATCACGCTTTGGCTTTGTTTTTCAAACAAAGCCCGGTATTTTTTATAATCTTGCGGATTATGCCCGCGAAGCAATATATCCTTCCATTCCTGCACCTGTTTTTTAAACTGAATCGTGGCCCGCAAGGCATCAGAGCTGATGGTATTGACCTGATCGATCTTTTTCATTTGCAAGTTGGTCAAGGCGGCCATTTTTTCGATGCCAAAATAACCCGATACGGACAGGATTAGCATGATGACGATGAATAATACGTACAGGCGGGTACGGATGCTAATGTTCTTCATAATTAATTCTGGAAAAAAACCTTCAAGCGGGAAAAAAAGGCTTCAACATCCAGTTCCAGCCAGAACCGATCTTCAGCCTGATAAAAATGCAAAATACAAGGGTCAAGCGGTTCGGGCAAACGCTGTTGCTGCAAAAATAGCGCCCGTGCCGTTGTTTCGAGTTTGCCAAGCAAGCGGGGATATTGCGCCAGGCGCAAGGCAAGCGCACGGCTGCCCTCATCCAGGATCACAAAAACAGAACCTTGCGTTTTCCGGTCAAACAAAAACCGTTGCAAATCAAATACGGGAATCAGTTGTCCCCGATGATTGCATACGCCCTCAAAGCCATCGACGGTCATTGGCACACGGCACACGGCAAGATGTTTAACCACTTCGTATTTCAGCAAGGGATCAAACACCAAACCCAGCGAACCGATTGCAAGACCGTAGCGCGCTTGTTCAAGATCAGGCGGCCTGGGGGATATCGATTGCGCCGGCGGACGTTCGGAAATGGTCATGATTTAATGAACCGAGGTTTCGATCTGCTTTATGGTTGATAAAATTTCTTCCTGGCGGTAGGGCTTGCCAATATGACCTTTGGCACCTTGCAACTTGCCCCATATCTTATCGGCCTCCTGATGTTTGCTGGAAACAAAAACCACCGGGATATCGCGGGTTTTTTCATTATTGATGATTTTCCGGCAGGCATGGAAACCATCCATGCCCGGCATGACGATATCCATAAAAATCAAATCCGGATGGAAGGATTCCAGTTTTTTCAAGGCCTCTTCGCCAGAATTTGATACTTCCACATGATAGGAACCGGATTCCTGTAACAGGCTGGTCATATTATTTTGCTCCAATGGCATATCATCAACGATCAGAATATTTTTTATCATAAGTTACCTACCTTTTTTTTTGAACGTTGTGGGTATTGAAAATCTGTCAGCCAATCCATGATCCGAACCAGCATTTTCTGAAACTCCGCTTTATTGATCGGTTTGGTCAGATAGCTGGTGCAGCCGGCCATAACGCCTTTGACTTCATCCAGCGGTGAGGTTTTGGCCGACAACATGATGATCGGCGTTTTTTTCATATCTTCAATTTTCCGGATTTCGGTGCAGGTTTCATACCCGTCAATGCCCGGCATCATTACGTCCAGAAATATAAAATCGTATTGCCCCTGCCGCACCCTGTCCAACGCGGTTTCACCGTCTTCGGCAAAATCCACCCGGATCGGTTGCGAGGCATTGGCCAGTTCAATAGCCAGGCTTTTACGCATGATCTCGCTGTCATCGACCACCAGAACCTGAAAACAACCGTCCTGGGCAAGCGTTTGCACCTTTTTTTCGACCGGCAAGGCGGCCTGAGCGGAGACTTTAGCCATCTCGACGCCATCCAGCGCCTTGATCACCCGGGAAGCCAGCAACAGCCCCTTGATATGCGGCCTGGAGTCCTGATCTGCGGTTTTGTTCCGGCTGTAGCTGACCACCGCGCAACCGGGTTGTTGCGCCAAAACCTTTTCCAGCGCCGGCTCCACATCGGCATCCTGATTGACAATAACACAATGCACAGGCGCTTGCTGATGATCCGGCAGCCGCTGATAACGGACGCTGCGGGTCTGTGTCATCTTGAAAATGGCATCAAACTTGTCCACTGCCATGCTGTCGAAACCGATTAGTTTTACGCTATAAGAAGCCATTTTACTATCTCCTGTTGTGAATAAATCGTCATTCAACTTAAGGCATTTTTAATGCCAGGTTAAATGTCATTGTTTTATATCAAAATTATTTTTCTTGTCATAAAAAGCCTGCAAAATTTGTCAGTCTGCGCAAGCGGCCGAACATTCCGGATCGCGGCCATCCACTGCCAGACTGCTGGCGCAGGTCTGTTCAATCTCCTGATATACAAAATCGCCTTGCGGTTTGATCTTGATGGCCAGAATACTGTCGTCTATCGCCGCAAACCGCAGTAACAATGAGCTTTTGCTTCCATGCAGCCAAAAGTTTTGGGCCTGCCCCATGTCCATGTCCCGGTTCATCTGCCGCCAGCAATAGGACAAAGCCGCCACATGCCCGCTGATGAGGTCTTCATTTAAATCTTCCGGAAGGCTGTGCAATGCCAGACCATCACTGGAAGTCAGGCATAAAGCCTCGATGCGTTCATCCGCCTGGTACAAAGCCTGCATTTTTTCTTTTAAACCATTAAAATCCATAACGTTAACCTCTTTGAGACTGTTAATTTAACTTTGTTATAACGTATCCTGGGGGATAGGGGCATTGATTTAAATCAAGCCGTTTTGCCGTTACTAAAAGTTTATGCTTTTCAATAAAATCCAGCATAATCTTATTCACGCCGTCACCAAAGCCGCTTCGATAGAAACCGAAGTCTTCCGCTTCTCTTGCGTGCATTCAAGGTCTGGCTGTAACGTGTCCTGACCGTATTTATTTAAGTTGGTGCAGCGTTTATTCCACCCCAAAACACAAGACACAATTTTAAAAAAAATTATTCCATTCACC
>CAZDXJ010000089.1:0-8927 GCA_964509475.1 uncultured Methylococcaceae bacterium
TAATAGGTAATACACTCAGAAATCACGCTGTCAATTTTTTATGCAACAAAGCCATATCAAGATAATTTCCTTCGACCCAAAACCCGATCTTGCGGTATTGCGGCGGAGGCACCTTGCCTTTGATTATAACCGGCGGCATCTGTAAAACAGGAGGCCTTCTGAAATAAATGTTACGGTAAATATCCACCCGCCGGTCAAATGCATGTTTTCCCGTTGCCTGCGACTCACCCTGACTTAAGGCCTGGACGTACAACAAGGGCGATGAAACCGGCTGTCCAGGTATTTTTCCACTGCCTGTGCCCGTGCTAAAGCGAGCTGTTGATTATAACTTGCAGAACCTCGCCGATCGGCATGACCGACAATCTGGAAGTGCATTTTCCCTCCCAACCGTTCAATACGGATCGCCGCTTCCCGGTGTTCTCGAATCAAACGATCCAATACCGCCCGGTCATTGGCATCTAAAAGCCGCTCATTATAGGCAAAATACACCTGAGCGATTTTGCTTTGTTCGACCCGGGTACCCAGTGATTGATATTGACTGGGTAATTGCGTACGTTTTTTGTTATTCATTATTGGCCTTTATCATTAATCATCGTTTTTAGAACCATAACCACCGCCCCCGGGTGTTGCAATTTGTATACGGTCACCGGTTTCAACCTCGACGCGAACACACCCTGGCAAGGTCTGGGTAGCGCCGTTTTCCCTTATCGCGGAAAACGGGTTGGATTCATGAACGGACTCGCTTGTCCCGATCATTTCCAGCACGGCGCTCTCCAGAATCAAGGGCTTGCCGGGATAGTTAAAACCAAACCGCTGCCGGTGCTGTTGCAGGAAATCCGCACGCATCGACGCCTTATCCGCCAACCCGACCGGCAAGGCCGTATCGGTTCCCTGGTAGCGGATAAAAACCTGACAAACCGGTTCAAGCTGATGGCTGTACAAACCTTGTTGCCGCATTTCCTGGTATCCGGCCTGTTTCAGATGTTCGAAGGTTTGTTGCAAAGCCGCCTCGTCCATACTGTGGAGCGGTATTTCCAGGGCTTGATCCTTGATCAGTCTGAAGTCTGCCAAACCCATGCCATAAGCCGACAACACACCGGCAAAAGGATGCAGTAAAACCCGCCGCATACCCAATCGGTCAGCGACCCGGCAGGCATGCTGGCCGGCTGCGGCACCATAGCAACACAAGGTATAAGTGGAAACATCATAACCTTTTTGCACGGAAATACTTTTAATCGCGGTCGCCATATTTTCCACGGCAATCTGCAAAAAACCTTCCGCTACCTGCTCCGGCGTTTGCCGCACACCGGTTTGCCGATGAATATTCCACGCCAGACGTTCAAACAAAACCTGTACCCGTTCGCGATCCAATGGCAAATCTCCGGTTTTTCCGAAAACAGCTGGAAACAGCGGCAACCGCCCCAGCATCACATTGGCATCGGTCACGGTTAGCGGACCACCGCGCCGATAACAGGCCGGCCCGGGATTGGCCCCGGCCGAATCCGGCCCGACCCGGTAACGCAAGCCATCAAAATGTAATATCGAACCACCGCCTGCCGCCACCGTATGAATCGCCATCATCGGCGCACGCATTCGGACACCGGCGACTTCGGTTTCAAAACGGCGCTCATAAGTACCGGCATAATGGGCGACATCGGTCGAGGTTCCGCCCATGTCAAAAGCGATAATTTGCTGAAAACCGGCTCTTTGCGCAACCCTAACCGCACCGACGATACCACCGGCCGGGCCGGATAAAATACTGTCCTTGCCCTGAAAGCATTCAGCGGCAACCAGCCCCCCATTCGACTGCATGAATAAAAGCCGGGTATCGGCGCCGTTCTCACCCGCACGCAAACCTTCCACCACCTGCCGGACATAGCGCCGCAGCAATGGCGATAAATAGGCATCCACAACCGTGGTATCGCCCCGGCTGATTATCTTCATCAACGGACTGAGCTGATGGGAAACGGAAATCTGGCTAAATCCAGCTCTTCAATGAAGGGCTGGATAAACCCCAGTTCCCGCGCCAGTTCCGCCAACTGCAATTCATGCTTTGGATAACGCCAAGCGTGCATCAGAACAATAGCCAGCGAACGAATGCCTTGCTCATAAACCGATAACAACTGCGCTTTCGCCTGGTTAAGGTCCAATGCTTGCAGTATATGTCCCTGGACATCGATACGCTCATCGATTTCCAGCACCTGTCGATACAATTGTTGCGGTTTTTGAATGTCCAAAGCAAAAATATCCGGACGATTTTGATAAGCAATACGCAGACAATCCTTCAGTCCGTGAATGATTAACAAGGCAACCGCTTCACCCTTGCGTTCCAGCAAGGCATTGGTGCCAACCGTCGTTCCCATCTTGACCACCGCGACATACGGCTTAACGCCGCTTCCTTTGGCAAACCCAGAACATCACGCATGCCCTGCAAGGCGGCATCCCGATAACGTTCCGGATTTTCTGACAAAAGTTTATGGGTAATGAGTTTACCTTGCGGACTGCGTGCGACAATATCGGTAAATGTACCGCCGCGATCAATCCAGAATTGCCAGCGTTGTTCCATTTGTAACCTTATCAACAACTGTAACTATTTCAGTGTATTGGTAAAAAGTCCAGTAACGGCTCGGATTGCCCCCGTTTTGCGACAAATCAAGGCGGAAGGGCGCAGTTTACAGGGGTAAATGAGCACTTCCAACGCAGAGTTGGCGCAAATAAGGGGGTAAGCTGAGTCGTTACCAACGATTATTTCAAATCCTGTTCCACATCGGCTTTCAAGTTTGGCCATTTTTTGAAGGCAAAAACCCAGATCGCCCCGATATTGACAATGGGTACCAACAAAAGCAAGGCCAGTTTGCCTGAAAAGCCGGCTTTTTCCAAAATACGTGCCGAGCTGTACAATACAAAAATTGCCAGCGCCGATGCGATCAAAAAAAAGATAACATAATCCATCAGACCGACTCCTTGCCATTCTTGCTGTTTGGCCAGGGCCTATAAGCCAGGTGTACACAAATAAACAACAAGCCAAGCGGTATAAACACCAGAAAAGCCCAGAACGGGCTGAAGCCGGCTTTTTTATAAATTAAAAACAACGGCACCAATAACAACAGCCCTATCGATAACAAGCGGACAAAATCCGGCATCAATTCCATTAACATAACTACCCCCTTCAAACATGCAAAAATGAAAACCGCCATGCGGTGAACTACAGGCTTAAGCTACCCCCCTCAAAAAGTGGCCACCCCACTCAACAACTTAGCGGGCGGGTCGTTACCCTACCGGTTCAATATATATTATAATTCGCAGCTTTTCAGCTTATAATTTCCAAGCTGGATATTTACTCACACAAGGTCGTAAAAATCTAAGGAGATTCGGCATGACGGCATTAATTGGCATTATCATGGGTTCAACATCGGATTGGGACACCATGCAACATGCCGCCCAAACCCTTGACCAACTTTCGATTACCCATGACGTGGAAGTAGTCTCCGCACACCGTACACCCGACAAGTTGTTTCAATATGCCGAAAGCGCCGAAAGCAAAGGTTTTCAGGTCATCATTGCCGGTGCTGGCGGCGCCGCCCACTTGCCCGGCATGGTCGCGGCCAAAACCTCGCTGCCGGTGTTGGGCGTACCGGTACAATCCAAAGCCCTCAATGGCATGGATTCCTTATTGTCTATTGTGCAGATGCCAGCCGGCATTCCGGTTGGAACCTTGGCCATCGGTCGCGCCGGTGCTATCAACGCGGCCTTGCTGGCAGCGGCCATTGTCGCCAATCAATATCCTGAATATCGCAAACGGCTGCATGAATACCGGCAACAACAGACCGAAAAAGTTCTGGCAACCCCGGACCCACGCGAGGTTCAGGCATGAACATTGGTATTCTCGGCGGCGGCCAATTAGCGCGTATGCTCGCCCTGGCCGGATATCCCCTGAATTTAAAATTCAGTGTGCTGGATCCCAGTCTTGAGGCCGGCGCCGCCCGGCTGGGTGAGCATCTGCACGGCAATTACAACGATACCCGTTTGCTGGCCCGGCTCGCGGAAAAATCCGATATCGTCACTTATGAATTTGAAAATGTTCCGGCCGAAGTTGCAAAATTCCTGGAAACCCATACCCGGGTCTATCCCGGCGCCAACGCACTCGCCGTTGCCCAGGACCGGCTCAAGGAAAAAAATTTCTTCCACCAGCTAGGCATTGCCAGCGCGCCTTTTGCGCCGGTCAACAATTTGCAGGAATTGCAACAAGCCATGCCGGATATCGGTTATCCAGCGATTTTAAAAAGCCGCCGCATGGGTTATGACGGTAAAGGACAAGTCTTGCTGGAATCGTCCCGTCAACTTGAAACCGCCTGGCAAAACATGCAGGATGCCCCGTCCATCGTCGAAGGTTTTGTCCCGTTTCAGCGGGAAGTCTCCATTCTTGCCGCTCGCCGTCCGGGTGGCGAAACCGTTTTTTACCCTTTATCGGAAAACACCCATCAAGGCGGAATTTTACGCCTTGCCCGTTGTTGCCACCAGGACCCGTTGCAACAACAGGCCGAACATTATGTCAGCCGCTTGTTGGAAGCCCTGGATTATGTCGGTCTTATTGCCCTGGAATTATTCTATGTCGAAGGCAGGCTGCTGGCCAATGAATTCGCACCGCGAGTACACAATTCCGGACACTGGACCATCGAAGGTGCTGAAACCAGCCAGTTTGAAAACCATTTGCGGGCCATTCTGGACTTGCCGCTGGGTGCAACCGGGGCACGAGGCTTTTCCGCGATGGTCAATTTCATTGGCGGTCTTCCCGAATCCAAGCAAATCCTGGAAATTCCGTATGTCCATTTACACCTTTATGACAAAGCCCCCAGAAAAGGCCGCAAAATCGCCCATGCAACGGTTCGCACGGATAACGAACAAAGCTATACAGACGCCCTGAACCGATTGATGGCATTGGCCCGGGCAACGGATGACTCGTGAGCGTCATACATTGATAAATATCCAATCGTGCATTCTACCTGCAAGGTTTAAAACATGTCATCTTACGAAGAAAACAAAAAAGTCCGGCGTATCGCCGCAACAATCTATCTGCTGATTATGGCGATACTGGTCGCTGGCAGCTATCTGTCACAACAACAAAAAACAGTGGGCGGACAAAACCTTGACGATCTCTCGATTTCCGAATCCGGCCCCCATTGACCTAAAAACCCAAACCAGACTTTAACGGAAAACCGCAGTTAACAAAAAAGCCTTTTTTTGCATTTCCACACCATTGATGATAATCGCCAGATAATGCCTGCCGGGATAATAAACCCGCGTTGTAATCGGTTGAAAAGAATGGGTCTTGGTAAACGCTTTTGCAATGTCCGGATAATCCTTTTCCGCCAGTTTGAAAATTTTTCGGTTATGCCGGCCATTGCTACGCAAAAAGTCAATACCGTATTCGATACGCAACCGCCCCGGGTTACCTTTACGGGCAAACAACCGGAATGAAAACATCAGTGATTTACCCATCGGCACCACCGGATCGGTGGTAAAATCCTGTACACCGATATGCTCTGGCGCGGCCAAGCCAAACAAGGCCAGTATCCGGGGATTTCCCTGCTTCAACAGCGTCCGGCAGGCATGTTTGACAATCCAGTCGGTATGCCGGTCAACGCCCAGCCATCGTTCCGCTACAGTGATAAGAGTCTGCGGATTGTCTTTGGAAATATCGTTGAGATTGTTGGCCACGCTGCGCCGCACATAAGCGCTTTTATCCGCCTTGAGTTTTTCCAGGATATCCAGAACCGGTTCAGGATTTTTCTTGAAAGCGGCCAGCGATTTTGCCCAAGGCAAACGTGGCCGGCAGCCTTCGCTAGCCAAACGCCGCACATGCAAACAATCCGACCTGGCCCACAAACGCATTTGCTGCATGGTTTTATCGGGATAACGCAAAATAAACGCACGCACAGCGAATTCGGAGCTGGAATAAGCAATAAATGTTTCCAAAGCCGACATTGAGGCCATGAAATCGTCCAAGCCATAGATTTCGGCAAAATCCGGGAAAAACATATATTCAAAACCGCTAAAACGCTCGGAGACCGGCAATAAAATAGCCAGCGTCTGACGATAATTTTGCGGCAGAAAACGGTGCAGCGTCATTGCAATATAATGTAATGCAGTAGCTGTATTCCCGGACGAACCCCGTATTCCTTCTCTTTGTACCGGAAATAATGAAGCAACCATCGGGACGAAGCGTTTGCCAAAACCGCCCAACATCCTGTTTACGGCATAGGTTTCCATAACTCGGCACCTAAAAACAGGGTACCGGGTAAACTTCCTTTGAGATTCAAAATCCGCAAATGTAGCCGCGTGCAGTATAACTACTCACGGAATGACACTAACCAACCCGTCATTCCGCCATGGAGTCGCTTTGCTGGATATTCGATTCCCAGAGAGTTTCTGGTTATACCCTAATCCCTTACAAACTCAATTTGATCCCCACCCAACCGGCGCGGGGGGCACCAACACCCAGAAAACGTGTATCCTGGTCAACGATACCGATGGACTCCAGAACACTGCCGGTATTGGCATACAAGCCAAAATTGTTGTAGGTTTCATTGAACAGGTTTTCCACCCGCCCAAATACCTTGATATGGGAATTAAACCGGTATTCAGTACGCAGGTTGAACACCACATAGCCCGGCAGCCTATCGGTCAGGTTGGCTTCATCACCGCGTAAAACCTGCTCGCCGTTATAAAACATGTCAAAACCCAGGGTCCATTGCGGCAGAACATCCACGTCGCTGGAAAACTTCAGGACATGATCCGGGATACCCGGAATCCGGTTGCCTGATCGGACCTGGATATCGCCGTTGGCATCGGCCAGGGGATGGGCCGGACTATGCGACTTGAACGCGGTTAAATAAACCGCATTGATATAGGAATAATTCAGCGACCAACGCCAGATATCAAAAAAACGTCCCTGCACACCCAACTCCGCACCTTGGCGCAAGGTTTTGCCGACATTGGCAAAAAAACCGGTATTACTAACCACGCCGCCTGTGCTTTGAAAAATAATGTCATTGCTGTTCTCAGTATGGAAATAACCCAGATGCCAATCCAGATGTCCCTGCCACAGCGGTTCAAAACTACCCCGAAAACCGGCTTCCCAGGTATGGGCCACCACTTGTTGCAAATGCGGGTCGGCGACAAAGGCATTCGGTAATTTGCAAGGGTCGAGTGGGTCGGCGCAACTCAGCTCCATCGGCGTAGGTATCCGTGCCGATTCCGAGTAACCGCCATAAAACGTCAATTCCGGCATGAACGCATAGGTCAAACCCGCCGCCGGATTGAAGCGGTCATAACTATGCCGGCCGGTCAGCGCCGTACCCAGTTGATCGTCCAGCCGCACCCGGCTGTGGTTATAACGGCCCGAAGCGGTAATATCCAGTTTATCGGTCAGACTGAATGTATCACTGAGAAAAAAGCTGAAGGTTTCCGTGTTGGTATGCAGCCGCACTTGCGATTCGCTGGCAAACCAGCCCGAACCTTTGACGCCACGATCAGCGGTCAAGGCGCCCAGTTCGGAATCGGCATTGTATTTTACCTGGCTGTAATCATAACTGATCCCAAATACAAAATGATTTTCACGTTGCCATAAAGCCCTGCTCAAGGCGGATTGCAAGGCAAAACCAAAACTGTCCTGATTGGACAGGGAGGTATTTACGCTACCGCCCTGAACCGCATCGCTGGCAGGAACAAAACCACCGCGCACCGCATCTACAGGTTCGCCATCTTCATCGCACATCAGGGTCTCATCCTCCTGACAAGGCTCAAGCTCGCTGCCATCACCGTTCAGAGTTCGAATCCGGTTACGCCGGTAATAAGCGTTACCGGATAACTCCAGCACATCGTTTAACCAGACATTGCCTTGCAGGGATGCCAGCAACATATCATTGTTGGTTTGATCGGGATGGGTGAAAACGGTCGAACGATCCATCGCCAGCAAGGCTTCCGGCAACGCGCCGTTGCCCGTCAACTGGCTTACCGTACCGGCCAGAGTCAAATCCAGTTGGGCATCATCTCCGCGCCAGCTGAACACACCCAAGCCCTGCTTGACATCGGACGGGGAAAAATCACGCCAGCCGTCTTCATTAAAAAAACGTCCGGTCACAAAATAACCCACTTCACCATTATTCCAGCCGCTACTGAGCTCTTCCGAATGCCGTCCCCAGGAACCGCCATAAACCTGCAACGAATGTCCGGGTGCACTGAAGCCATTTTTGGTGGTCATGGCAATCGCACCCCCCAAACTGTTCAAGCCATAGGCCGGATTGGAACCGGACTGCAAACTCATCGTCTCGATGGCGCCTTCGGGTATCAGATCCCAATGCACCGAATCACCGAAAGGTTCGTTAAAGCGGATGCCATTGACATAAACCGACAGACCTTGCGGCAAACCTAATAACGGTGAAACGGTAAAGCCCCGATATTGCACATCGGGCTGAAACGGATTGTTTTGCACATTGTTGATGGTGACACTGCCCAAATAACGATTCATATAATCAGCCAAAGTATCGCTCTGTGCCTGTTCCAAATCCTGAGCATCAACTTGTTGTACACGCGCTGGAATTTTGCCTTTGGCAATACCGCTTCCCGCTAACGGGGTCACGCTGATCACATCGAGTTTTTCCAGTTCGACCGGCCGCTTGTCGGTCTCGTCATTTTGTAATATTTCATCCGCTGAATTTTGCCCGGCATGAACGGAACAGGCTAAAAACCCCATGAGAAAACAGACTCTTTTTATCATCATAACCGTTTACAAGCGCATTTAAAAAGCGAACAGGATAAAAAAAAAGTTCTTGCGCGGCTATGGGAAAAAATCCCGAATAAATACTCTGCACGGTCACGGATGCGGAAAATGAACCGGCCATCGGGGCGCGAAACGCCTGTCACCT
>CAZDXJ010000090.1:0-8645 GCA_964509475.1 uncultured Methylococcaceae bacterium
TGTAGGTGCGGATTTATCCGCATAGTACAACAAGCCGCACCGGCACCCAAATCATATTTTCTTGACTTAATGGCAGTGAGGCGGCTTGCCGGATGCCCATCCCCGGGCCTGGATTCCAGCCAATCCCTGCCGGAATGACGCGAACCCGCCCGTCATTCCGCTACGGACTGGCGGAATCCAGTGACAGGGATGTCATTGACCGCTTGAAATACCGGGCGTAACTTCTTTGGGACGAAAGCCTGCCTGTGCTGCGGCAGACAGGTTTGCCAGAACCGCCCTTAGAGCAAGGTCACTTAATGCCTTGTATTTATGGGACTATGGACTTAGGTAGATATTTATGAACACAAATGTGGCGCGCCCGAGAGGATTCGAACCTCTGACCTCAGCCTCCGGAGGGCTGCGCTCTATCCAGCTGAGCTACGGGCGCCTTGACTTGAGAACGGATAGTATAAATGCAAGCGGATAAATTGTCACCTTGCATTATAAAGTGGAACTGTGCTTTTTTAACAATTCCACACAATACTTAAATCAGACAGAGTCTTTACTATCGGCGATTTTATGCGTAAGGTAGAATTCATTACTCAGGTTGAGCAGACTGTAACAAGAAATACAAAATTATTTATGAATAAAAAAAACACGCCTCATAAAAAGCTGTTTGTTTTGGATACCAATGTATTGATGCATGATCCGACGGCACTTTTCCGTTTTCAGGAACATGATATTTTCATCCCGATGATTGTCCTGGAAGAACTCGACCATGCCAAAAAAGGCCTGTCTGAAATCGCCCGCAATGTCAGGCAGGTCAGCCGTTTTCTCGATGAATTGATCGGCGGCGCTGATCAGAAAACCATAACTGACGGTATTCCTTTGTCCCGCATCGAGCATTCCCCGCAAACCAATGCGACGTTCAATGGCCGTTTATTTTTTCAAACCCGGCCTGTGTCCTCGTTTTTGCCGGAAAATTTACCCGGACAAATTGCCGACAATTCCATACTCAATATTGTCCTGGCTTTGACCCAGGAATTACCGGAAAGACGTATTATTCTGGTATCGAAAGATATCAATATGCGCATTAAGGCCACAGCCCTGCAACTGTGTGCCGAAGAATATTACAACGATCAAACTCTGGATGATATCGATTTACTTTATAGCGGCTGTGCCGCTTTGCCGGATGATTTTTGGGAAAAACATGGCCATACAATGGAATCCTGGAAAAAACAGGATCGGACATTCTATAAGTTAAACGATCCAGCCGTTTCCCAGTGGTACCCTAACCAATACCTGTATATGGAAAATGATTCCAATTTCGAAGCCATTGTGCGTAGTCTGGAAGGCAATACAGCGGTACTGGAACTGGCGAAAAACTATCGCAGCGCCCACAACAATATCTGGGGAATCCAGGCAAAAAACCGCGAACAAAATTTTGCATTCAATGTTCTGCTCGATCCGGAAATTGATTTTGTAACCTTGCTGGGTACTGCCGGTACCGGTAAAACCTTGCTTACTCTGGCTGCAGGGCTGGATATGACCCTGGAAAACAAGACTTACCAGGAAATTATCATGACCCGGGAAACTATTCCGGTCGGTGAAGACATCGGTTTTTTACCGGGTTCCGAAGAAGAAAAAATGGCGCCGTGGATGGGGGCTTTGCTCGATAACCTGGAATTATTGAGCAACCAGATAAAAGACAGCGACTGGGAACAACAGACAACCAGCAATGTATTGATGAACCGGATAAAAATCCGTTCTTTGAATTTTATGCGTGGCCGGACTTTTCTCAACCGTTATCTGATCATAGACGAAGCCCAGAATCTGACTGCAAAACAGATGAAAACATTGATTACCCGGGCAGGCCCCGGCACCAAAGTCATCTGTATAGGCAATCTGGCACAAATTGACAGCCCTTATCTGACGCCAACAACATCCGGATTGACTTACATTGTTGATCGCTTCAAATCCTGGCCACATGGTGCGCATATCACATTGAAACGTGGTGAGCGATCCCGGCTGGCGGATTATGCTTCCGAAATTCTGTAGCCTTAAAAGGAAGCGCCATAACGTTTTGCGCTGCTTCTTGGCCACGCATTCAAAACGGCTTTGACCAGTGTCGCCAGGGGAATTGCAAAAAATACCCCCCAAAATCCCCACAACCCACCAAACAGTAAAATTGCGACAATAATTGCGATGGGGTGTAAATTAACCGCTTCAGAAAACAGCAGTGGCACCAATACCGCACCGTCAATCGTTTGAATAACCGCATACGCTATTGAAATATAAACAAATTCATCACCCATACCCCACTGAAACCAGGCTACCCCAAGTACCGGAAAAGTCACCAATGTCGCACCGACATAAGGAATAATGACCTGCAAGCCCATCAATACCGCCAGCAACATCGCATAATTTATCGCCATTGCCGAAAACGTAATGTAACTGGCTATCCACAAAATCAATATTTCCACCAATTTACCACGCACATAGTTACCGATTTGCTCATCCACTTCACGCCAGACATACAAGGACAAAACCCGGTCTTTGGGCAAAAATTGAGCCGTCCAGGTCATCAGATCATCTTTGTCCTTCAACAAAAAAAACACCAGCATGGGTACCAGTACCAAATACACCATAATGGTAATCAAGCCAACAACCGATGCGGCCGATACGGTCAACAAATCCTGACTGTAATTCAATAAACTTTCCTGCATGGAAAACAGAATTGTCCGAATCTTGTTTTCCGAAATAAATTGGGGATACATTTCCGGTAAGCGCATCACCAATACCTGGGCGCTTTTTAGCATATCGGGAATATGATTGAGCAATTGTATGGATTGTTCATAAATAACCGGCAGCAAAACAAAGAGCAGATAAGCAAACGCAGTCAAAAATCCTGTATAAACCAGCAATACGGCCGGTAAGCGGGGAATATTGTGGCTTTCCGCCTTGGCGATAATACCTTCCAGCAAATAAGCCAAAACGATGGAGATGAATACCGGCATCAATAAATCTGCCAGATAATAAATCAATAAATAACCAACAATCAGAATGATGGCTAACGCCAGTGCCTGAGAATCGGGTAAAATTCGTTTTACCCAATCCTTTATAAAGTGAAAACTGGAAAAATCCGCTTGATCGCTCATGGTTCAATAAAGTCGCTCATACGTTATTGTAATGTTCAATATCTTGGAACATCCGGATCACATAAACAGGACCAGGCATCAATACCGCCCTGTAAATTAAAAACATTTGCAAAACCATTACGGGCTAAAAAGTCCGCAACCAACCCGCTGCGTATACCATGATGGCAGATAACAACAATAGCTTGTTGCTTGTCCAATGTAGCCATGTTTTCCGGAATTTCTTGCATTGGAATCAAGACACTGCCTTCTATACGCGCTCGCTCATATTCATAAACTTCCCGGACATCCAGTAAAAACAAGGCCTCTGTTTTTTTCGACAGCCATTCCTGCAACTTGCCGGGGGCGAGTTGTTGTACACTCATGATATTCAACCCATGTTATCGACAAACCGGTTTATTCTTTCCATACCCTGGCGTAGACCTTGCATCGATGTTGTGTAAGCGAAACGTATAAACCGATCCGGTTGATTTTGACCAAAATCCTTGCCCGGTGTCACGGCCACGCCGGCCTGCTCCAATAAATCGCGGGCAAATTGGAAACTGTCGTCAGAAAATTGGCTGCAATTGGCATAAATATAAAAAGCGCCTTCCGGCCTCGTTTTTATATCAAAACCGGTTTTTTGCAGCTGCGCAAACAAAAATTCACCGCGCTCGGCAAATTGCTCCCGTCTGCGTTCCAATTCTACTATATTGTCTTCATCAAAAGCGGACAATGCCGCGTATTGAGCAATGCTGGATGTGGATATAAAAACATTTTGCGCCAATTTTTCAATCGTATCGCAATAGGCTTCCGGAACGACCAACCACCCGATGCGCCAACCGGTCATGCCAAAATATTTGGAAAAACTGTTAATGACAAAAGCCTGATCGCTAAATTGCAACGCGCTTTGAGCCGCCCGGCCATAAACCAGGCCATGATAAATTTCATCCGAGTAGAAAACGCCACCCAGGCGCTCACAACGCGCTATCGCTTGCTGCAAAGCTTTGGCGCTAATGAGACTACCGGCCGGATTTGAAGGCGAAGCGATCAATACCGCTTGCGTTGTATCCGACCAATGCCGCTCAATCAATTCTGCGTTGAGTTGATAATCACTCTGTTCATTCACCGGCACCAGCAAAGGCTGTCCTCCGAAAAGATGAATAAAATTACGATTACACGGATAGCAGGGATCAGCCAGCATCACACGCCCCCCGGGATTCAAGGTGGCGGCAAACGCCAGTAAAAACGCTCCCGATGCGCCCGGCGTTATAAATATACGTTCCTTTGCCACATAAACCCCGTAACTTTGGGCATAATAATCCGCTATTTTCTGACGCAGTTCCGGCAAACCGGCGGCGGGCATATATTTAATCCCTCCACCTTCAATACAACGGCTACCTGCATGAATGACAGGAGCCGGCGTGGGAAAATCGGGCTCGCCAATTTCCATATGCACAATATCCCTGCCCTCTTTTTCCAGCTCCCTGACCCTTTGCAATAACGCCATCACATAAAAGGGTGTTATATCTTGTATTCTGTCCGCTATATGAACTACCATGGATCCGATCTCTACCTTGTCAAACTCAATACCACTGTCAATCAAACCTTGATGGATACAAAAATTTGAAAAAATAATAATAAACCTTGCGTAGAATACAAGATTCTGAAAAAATGCGCCTTTTTTATTGATCTGTGTTAGGAGTTAATGGATGACCGATAATTCTAAAACTGGAACGCCCTTCAGTTTTACACCCTATAATAAACAACCGGGTGAAGAATATATGAACGAGTCTCAGCTTGAACATTTCAGGAATATTTTAAATGCCTGGAAAGAGGGGTTGATGGAGGAAGTCGATCGGACTGTACATCATATGCAGGATGATGCGGCTAATTTTCCAGACCCAAATGATCGAGCAACTCAAGAGTCGGAATTCAGCCTGGAACTGCGTACACGCGACCGGGAAAGAAAACTCATTAAAAAAATTGATGAGGCGCTGAAAGAGATCGATTCCGGTGATTACGGCTATTGTGAATCCTGTGGTGTTGAAATCGGCCTGCGCCGTTTGGAAGCCCGACCCACCGCGACACTTTGCATTGACTGCAAGACACTGGATGAAATTCGTGAAAAACAAATGAGTTAAAATCGCCCCGATTAACCAGCAAACTTATACCGGCCGGTTTGCACCGTCACCAACCGGCCCTTTACATTTTGGCTCTCTATTTGCCGCCCTGGCCAGTTTTTTACAAGCCCGTTCGCAACAAGGCCGGTGGCTTCTGCGCATTGACGATCTGGACAAACAACGCAATGTTTCCGGCGCCGATAAAGAAATCATCAAAACCCTGGAAACATTTGGCCTGTTCTGGGATGACGCCGTTTTTTATCAAAGTCAGCAGCTTGAAGCCTATCAAGCTGCCCTTGATGAACTGCAGCAAAGCGGGATTTTATACCGTTGTATCTGTTCAAGAAAAAAACTGAAGGCCCTGGGTTGTACTCTCTATCCGGGTCTGTGCAAAAACAAAACCATAACCCCGGACACAGAACACGCCTTACGCATTAAAACACCCGACCAATCCCTGACTTTCCACGACAGGCTGCAAGGCTGGATACAACAAAATCTGGCTCGGGACATCGGCGATTTTATTGTCAAAAGAAAAGATGGCATTATCGCCTATCAACTGGCTGTCGTCGTGGATGATTACCAACAACGGATCAGCCAGGTCGTTCGCGGTGCCGATCTGCTTCAATCCACATTGAAACAGATATATTTGCAACGGCAGCTCGGTTACACGACACCCGAATACATGCATACTCCAATCATTACTGATACATCCGGCCTGAAGCTGAGCAAACAAACCTTTGCCCGCGCCGTGGATTGCAGACACCCAGGAAAAACCCTGCTTCAGCTTCTACGCTATCTGGGACAAAATCCGCCAAACGAACTTGACCGTTACCCGGTCAACGAAATATTATCCTGGGCAATTACCCACTGGAAGCCGGAAGCGCTGACAAAAATTGATACAATTCACCAGAATTGAATTATGTGTTTATGAACAAACTTCTGCTTGTTATCTAAGGAACTGACATGTCCGATCAAAAAATCTACCCGCCGCATACTGAAATCGTTAAACATTCATGGATTAACCGGGAACAATATCAATCCATGTATCAATATTCGCTGGACGATCCGGAAGCGTTTTGGGCGGAACAAGCCGAATTGTTCCTGGATTGGAGCAAACGTTGGCAACACGTCATGGACTATGACTACAAACAGGGGTTAATACGCTGGTTTGAGGGCGGTCAACTCAATGTCAGTTATAATTGCCTTGACCGTCACTTGAAAACCCGAGGCCATCAAACCGCGATCATCTGGGAGGGCGATGACCCTGGCCGGGATAAAAAAATAACTTACCGGCAATTACACGAACAGGTCTGTAAATTTGCCAATGTCATGAAATCCATCGGCATAAAAAAAGGCGACCGGGTTTGTATTTATTTGCCGATGATAGCCGAAGCGGCCACTGTCATTCTCGCCTGTACCCGTATCGGTGCAATCCATTCCATTGTATTTGGCGGATTTTCCGCCGAAGCCTTGCGCGATCGTATTATTGACGCCGATTGCCGCTACCTGATCTGCGCCGATGAAAGTATCCGGGGCGGCAAAATATTACCCAGCAAAGCCAATGCTGACAAAGCGCTTGCCCAATGTCCTGATATCAAACACGTCATTGTCATCAAAAACAGCGGCAATCCGGTCAACTGGCAGGATGGACGTGATATTTGCTATCACCAGGCCATGCAGCAGGCTTCCAGCGACTGTCCGCCCGAACAAATGGATGCCGAAGACCCGTTATTTATTTTGTACACATCCGGTTCCACCGGCAAACCCAAAGGCGTACTGCATACCACCGGCGGTTATTTGCTCTACACAGCCATGACCCACAAATATGTGTTCGACTATCATGACGGCGAAATTTACTGGTGCAGCGCTGATATTGGCTGGATTACCGGGCATTCCTACATGATTTACGGCCCCTTGTGTAACGGCGCGACCACGCTTTTGTTTGAAGGCGTACCGACCTACCCGGAAGCGGATCGTTTCTGGAGGGTTATCGACAAACATCAGGTCAATATTTTCTATACCGCACCCACCGCGCTACGCGCATTAATGGCGCAAGGCGACGACTATGTCAAACGCACCCGGCGCAGCAGCCTGCGTATCCTCGGCAGTGTTGGCGAGCCCATTAACCCGGAAGCCTGGGAATGGTACTATCATGTCGTCGGTGAAGGACGCTGCCCAATCGTCGATACCTGGTGGCAAACCGAAACCGGTGGCATCCTGATCACGCCCCTGCCCGGCGCTACCGACTTGAAACCCGGCTCGGCGACCTTGCCTTTTTTTGGTGTCAGACCGGTTATTTTGGACACCCAGGGCAATGAATTACAAGGTGAAGCCGAAGGCCTGCTGGCATTCAGTCAACCCTGGCCAGCGCAAGCACGCACGGTTTACGGGGATCATCAGCGCTTTATCGACACCTATTTCAAAAACTATCCGGGCTATTATTTTACCGGCGATGGCGCCCGCCGCGATAAACAGGGTTATTACTGGATAACTGGACGGGTCGATGATGTTATCAATGTTTCCGGGCATCGCCTGGGCACGGCTGAAGTGGAAAGCGCCCTGGTTTTGCACCCGGATGTTGCCGAAGCCGCAGTCGTCGGTTATCCGCACGCTATCAAAGGCCAAGGCATTTATGCCTACGTCATGCTCAATGCCGGCGCAGAACCTTCCGGGCAACTGCGTCAGGCCTTGCTCGATCAAGTCAAACAGGAAATCGGAGCTATCGCCAAACCGGATATCATCCAATGGACCCGGGCTTTGCCCAAAACCCGATCCGGAAAAATCATGCGCCGCATCCTGCGCAAAGTTGCCGCCAATGAACTGGACAATCTGGGCGATACCTCCACCCTGGCCGATCCTTCCGTCGTCGAAGAAATTATACAAAACCGGCTTAATACAAAATAATCACCAAATATACTCTACGCGGTTACGAATGCGGAAAATAAAGCAAACATCGGGACGAAACGCCTGCCTGTTGCAGACCGGTTTGCCGGAACCGCCCTGCAGGGTTGAGCAGGGCATATCCCGTAAAAACAAATATTGAATGGGGTAGGTGCGGATTTATCCGCACAGCACAGAACCCTGAATACGGCACAGCGCCGGGCCATCACCGGTCGGGTGGCCGACAGGAGCGTAGCGAATCGGCCAATGCCCTGGAACGGCGCTTCGTTGCCCAAGGCGGAACCACAGATGAACACAGAAAGTTTCCTGTTCAGCGATTTCGCCACAGCAAGCATACTCATTATCTTTTTGTGTTTTTCGTGGGTATCTACTCACCCCCCTCTGAAAAGCAGGTGTAGGTTGTTGATTTATCAGGCTTGCCCAGCTCTTCCGTGGAAGGGCTGGGCTTGCATAACAGGGATGTATGCACGTGTCCTGATAAATCAATGACCTACGCTGGCTACAACAC
>CAZDXJ010000091.1:0-8166 GCA_964509475.1 uncultured Methylococcaceae bacterium
GTTAAAACAAATTTAGAGGAGATAAGTCATGCTTTCAAATGTTCTATTAAAAAGTCGAACATCGCGTGTTTTGTATATAAATCCATAGCATGGCCTTTAATGATCTGGTTTTTGAATTATACTCTGTGCGATCACGGATGTGGAAAAAAATTGTTATAACCCGTAATTTTTTAGGACAACGAAGTGCCGTTTCATGCCTTTGGCCGATCCGCTGTGTTTGATCGGCCCTACATTGTATCCTGCCCCGCTTCCGTTAATCTGTGGCCTGTTATACCGGTTGAATACCAGCCCTCAGACGGAACGACTTATTGCTGCAATATGCGGGTAATGGCCGGTTTTTGTGGAACAAGGCGTTAGCGTTAAATCTGTACCGCCTGGAAAACAAACAGCCTTTGTTGCGGGTGCGTTAAATATTTTAGCGTGGCGCCGCCGCGTGCTGGCCTGTGGAGAGGATTGGGTTGCCAGCAGAAACCGGAAAGCTTGGCAGCACGCTGGAACCTGCTTCAATATAAGAATCAGGAAGCCTCGCCCTTTAGGGCGGGGAGGATGTCAAAAAAACCGCAATTGTGGCCGCGTGTAGTATAAAATGAATTTCGAAACCTTGGTGTTTGAGCTATTCGTTAATAACGGATACAGGCGATCAATTTGAGGGTAACGGGTCAAAACTGTAGGAGCGGCTTTAGCCGCGACCAGTATAATTGGGGCGTTTCATCACATAACAACATATTCAACCTATTACCCAATTTGAGAAAGTAGAATTATCATTGACAACGTTCAAACCAAAACGCTATCTGGAAATTTCAATTGCCGGGCAATCCCTGAAGCTCATCAACAACGGACAGGTCTGCAAAACCTATAGAGTCTCGACGGCCCGCAATGGGGCCGGGGAAACAATGGGCAGTGAATGCACACCAACCGGCTGGCATCGCATTTGCGCCAAAATTGGTGAGGGCTTACCTTTGTATTCGGTGTTTGTCGGGCGGCGACCGACCGGTGAAATCTATACGTCGGCGCTTGCGGACGCATATCCGCATCGGGACTGGATTCTGACGCGCATTCTCTGGTTGCGGGGGCTGGAGCCGGGCAAGAATCTTTATAAACAGGTGGATAGCAGCTGGCGTTATATTTATATTCATGGCGCGCCGGATCATCGGGTGCGGGGCGATCCGGCTTCGCACGGTTGTATTCGAATGAAAAATCAGGATATGTTGCAATTATTCAATGCGGTGCAGGCGGGTGATCGGGTGTATATTCACTGAGGGCAAAATTCATGCGGATGGTTCTCGGCATTGAATATGACGGTGGGGCGTTTTTCGGGTGGCAGCGGCAAGCCGGAAAGCGTACCGTGCAATTGGCGCTTGAACAGGCTTTGTCCAGGGTCGCCGACCGGCCTGTTACCGTCATCTGCGCCGGCCGTACAGACCGCGGCGTGCATGCGCTGGAGCAGGTTGTGCATTTTGACACCGAGGCGCAACGTGATCTTCATGCCTGGATTATGGGCGGTAACAGTTATCTGCCGGATGATGTCCGCATTGTCTGGGCCAGATCCGCTGTCGATGATTTTCATGCCCGCTATAGTGCGATAGCGCGGTTTTACCGTTACCGGATTCTTAACCGAAAAATGCGTTCGGCCTTGTTACGTAACCAGGCCACCTGGTGTTATTGGCCGCTTGATGCGGAGAAAATGCACCGCGCTGCGCAATATTTACTGGGTGAGCAGGATTTTTCCTCTTTTCGTGCCCAGGGTTGTCAATCGAAAAGCCCGCGCCGGCGGATGTATTTGATCGATGTGTACCGGCAAGATGAGCAGGTGATTATCGATTTGGTTGCCAATGCCTTTTTACATCATATGGTGCGTAATATTGCCGGGGTATTGATGACCATCGGCGCCGGAAAACAACCGCTTGAGTGGGTCTGTCATTTGTTACAGGCCAGGGATCGCAGGCAAGGCGGCATGACCGCTGCGCCGGATGGTTTGTATCTTGGCGCGGTTTGCTATCCGCCGGCTTATGGTTTGGACAAACATCCCATATTTGCCCGATTACCGGCTGATGCCCGGCGTTTTGATTGATCTTTGTGTGCTTGTGTTACGGATGTTGTTATACTCTACGCAGTTACGAATGCGGAAAACAAAGCAAACATCGGAACGAAATGCCTGCCTGTTGCAGACAGGTTTGCCGGAACCGCCCTGCAAAGCCAGGACACAGCGCCGGGCCGATCACCTGCCGGGTGGCAGACAGGAGCGCAGCGGATCGGCCAGGGGTGTGAAACGGTGCTTCGTTGCCCAGGGCGGAACCACGAATGAACACAGAAAGTTTTCCGGTTCAGCGTTTTCGCCACAGCCAGTACTCATTATCTTTTGTGTTTTTCGTGGTTCATTCATTTGATATTCAAAATCCGCAAACCTGTCTGCCAACAGGCAGGTGTGGCCGCGTGCAGTAAATTCACGCCGTTTTCATAGCATTCTGATGAGGTAACGAGCCGGTAATCACCGTTAATTTTGATATACAGCATGTTCTTTAATGGAAAAATTTTGTAGACTGTTACCTCCAAGCCATCCAGGTTAAGAAAATGTGGTTTGGGTGCCGGTGCGACTTGTCGTGCTGTGCGGATAAATCCAGCTCTTCAATGAAGGGCTGGATAAATCCGCACCTACACCCATAGATAGTTCCATTCAACAAAGGGGCTTGAATACAAATTAAGAGCCGGATTCTTTTATTGAAAATCAAGGTTCCGGCCCATAACAAAAGAGCGGTTTGGACACATCGGATTTATATATAGATACGCGATGTTCGACTTTTAAGTTTCAACTAATGAGTTAAGCTGCAAAGGCTGATTACCTAACAGCTTATTCAAGAAAACACATAATAGCCTTGTGCCACATTCACATCTCATAGTAATGAGACTGTTGGCTGCCATCGGAATTGTCATTGATGGCAAATCGGTTCGTGCAGGCAAAAGGCTGTTTGATGGGCCATAAATACGATAACTGGTTCACGTTTTTTTTGGATTTGTGTAATAGCGGTTGAGTTTTCCAGATATCTTTCATATAAAAAGATAAAAACAATAATGAAATTCGACTAAGCTACGATATAAAAATAATTTTAAGTGAGATGTCTATGAATAAGGCTTCATTGTTTGTTGCCGGTGATAAAAAAGATCACATGGATGATGTATCGGGCACTGAATTAATATTTTTATTGCAATCCGGTGATGATTTTGCCTTGCAATTTCCTTTCTCCCACAAGGATTTTTGGAGCTTACAAAGCCACCGTGTATCCAGAACACCCCGAAAATTGATTTTTCATATACAGCGTATTTACTATTGTTTCAAGGAAAATCTTCCGGATCAGTTGTATGCCGCGTTGCTTGATCTGTTGATTGCGCTACAGGGCAAACGGGATGGCCTCGCAAGGCGCATGTTTGGTGGGGCAGAAAAAAAATTACATGATAAAGACAGGAAAATACTGGAAAAATTTTTCAATCACCCTGAAATTGACGCAAACAGTTTACCAGTGAATGGTTTTTCGGTGCTGGCGTCTGGAATAATCAGTAGCAAAACCTTGCTATCGGTCAGTGAAAGCAAATCAGATGAGCTGGATTATGAACCACTAATGTTGGCCAGGGATTATATCGAATACAGTCAATTGGATGAAGCCCGGGAAGTGCTTGAAACGGCAGTTAGGCAGCATTCTGGTGACAAGGACATTCACCGGGAATTGCTGGAATTGTACCGTTCAACCCGGGATAGGGAAAACTTTCTCAAAATGTATGTTTATCTTAAGGAACAGGGCAGTTCCATGTTAATGCATTGGGAGCCGCTTTTACCGTTATTTGAGGCTGAATAGCATGAAGGGAACGTCCAATGCGCCTTTAAAGGTTGCTATTCATGGTATGGATGGCCGATCCTATAAAATGATGGTCATGTTTTTGCAAGGCCCTTGTAAAGGCAGCGCTGCGGTTGTCAACGATGAAGAAGCGCAGGTTGATATTATCGATGCCGATGTAAAAAATGCGAAGACGCTGATCGAAAAAAGGAAAAAGCTGAATCCTGAGCGGCCCTTGATCGTACTGTCGCTGCAGGCAAGATCATCGGATGATATTATTTTTGTGCAAAAACCGATTCAAACCGAGTCGATGCGGGCCGCGCTTAAAAAGGCCAGGCAAATCCTCGAAGTCAGCAAGAAAAAAGCGGCGCTCAAGCAACATTATGCGAGCGTTGTGCGCTCAAATCGTGAAAAGCCTGACAATGCGGCTGGTCCCCGGATGGTCACCCGCGTACATCGGCAATCACCAGATGAAAAAACAGAACCTGAAAAAAAGGTTTTCATCAATACCGATGAACAAAAAAAGACATCAAAACACCAGACTGCAATACATCTTGATGAAAAAGGGTTTTCTGCGTTTATCGGTTTGGTTTCCGGGGCCGGGGTTGATTATAACGATCCGGCAGCCATAAAAGCGGCTTCCTATAATGCCAAACAGTATTATCAAGGCTATGTACAATCGGCATTCAAACTGGCACAGGCAAAAAAACGGATCGTTCAGCTAAATTCAGGCTGGAGACCCTTGGTCATTTTTCCAATGACCCGGGAAATCTGGGTAGATGCCGATGACAAACAGTTACGGGCTTTTTCGTCCGTGCCCATAAACACGATTTCAGGAGCAAAAAGCATTACCGTAACCCCGTTTGATCCTAAAAAACATAATCTTTCCAGTGATCTGGATAAATTTCAATCGATGGAGGCGTTTATTTGGAAGCTGGCCATCTGGACATCAAAAGGCCGCTATCCTGAAGGTATCGATATCGAGCGGCCTGTATATCTGAAACGCTGGCCTAACTTCACCCGTTTGATGATTTCCCCTCATTCCTTGCGGATCACGGCATTATTGATGGATGGTCCCCGATCATTAATCAACATTACTCAGGTTTTAAATATAAAGCCACAGTATGTGTTTGCCTTTTTCAGCGCCGCCTATGCCACCGGTTTAGCCGGACAGGCAGAGAGAAAGGCCGATGTAATGATTGCGCCATCAAAACCGAAACCAAGCAAGAAAAAGGGATTATTAACCCATATCATGCGTAAACTGCGTGGAAAATAGAACACGACCATGAGCCAATACAAAATTATCTTTACAGGTCCGGTTGGTGCCGGCAAAACAACCGCGATTGCATCCATAAGTGATGTGCCCCCCGTAAGTACCGATGCTTCAGCTACGGATATGACTCGGCAAAGGAAGTCGGCTACAACCGTAGCCATGGATTACGGCATAATGAACCTGAGTGATGGTGAAAAAATTCATTTGTACGGTACGCCCGGTCAGGAACGTTTTGATTTTATGTGGGATATTTTGACAACCGGCGGTATTGGTTTAATTCTTTTGCTGGACAATACCCGGACGGATCCTTTTCAGGATATGAAATTTTTTCTGGATTCATTCAAGCGCTTTATTGATGAAACCAATGTTGCAATTGGTGTAACACAGATGGACTTGAGCGATAAACCAAGCATTGATGATTATCATATCCAGCTACAGGCTCTGAGCTTGAAACCCCCTGTTTTTGCAGTCGATGCCAGGCGGCGGAACGATGTGTCCCTGTTGGTTCAGGCCTTGTTATTTTCCCTTGATCCCGGATTGGAGGAGGCTTGATCATGAACAGCACAGCTTTAGCTTTGGCGGAAGGTCTTTATCTTTATCCGACGCCGGGTGGCGCTTATTTTGCCACGGCTACGACTGACGAAGATCGTTCAAGAAGGTTTATTCAGGCCTTGCTGAAACAGCGGACGACGCCAAAACTGGATGTTGAGAACCTGAAAGTTTTTATGAACATGGAGGATGAACAAAAATGTCTGGATTTGTTACTGCATTGCCAAAAACTGGGTTGGGTGCAGGGTATTGAAGAATCGATGCAGCATCCACAAGGAAGCCTGGAAGATATTTTGCCCGGGTTGCTGAACAATATTTGCGAGAGCGGTAAGATCTTGTTGGCTGATGATCAGGGATTTTATTTGGCGAGCCATGGTTTTCCACATGAAGTGGCTGAGGAATTATCGGCTTTGAGCGCTGAAATTGCGACAGTACATCAACGCCGTTCCGGCTTGTTGATGAAAAATATGGGCTTGGCGAGCAGTGCCTGGGGCATTGTTGATGCGGCGGGAAACAGTAAGGTGGGATTGTGGCCGATCTTTATCGGTGGAACCCGTTTTGTTTTGGTTTTATCGGGTGTACCTCATTTTAATCAACCCGACTATGTTTCTTTAATTTGGGCTTTAAGTATTCGTTATTCCAAAACCGGTGCTTGAGCAGTTGTTTTTTTGTTTATTCGGATAATTTAAGAGGGTATTGTTATGCGAGCGGATATGCTGACTTCTATACTAACTGAACTAAATGGTACATCGGCGGATATTGAGGCCTCGGGCGTCATTTCCACGGATGGTTTGATGATGGCCTCTGTCTTGCCAGCCGGTCTGGATGAAGATCGGGTGGGCGCGATGAGCGCGGCGATGTTGTCATTAGGTGACCGAACCGCCCAGGAACTGGCGCGGGGCGGCTTGGAGCAGGTGTTGATCAAAGGCGACAATGGTTATGTTTTGATGACTTATGCCGGCAGTGAGGCGGTTTTGACCGTTATGGCGAAACCCAATGCAAAACTGGGTTTGATTTTTCTTGATGTGAAACGAGCCGCTGAAAGCGTTGCGGAATTGATTTGAGGCACGCTGAAAACCATTAAACTATGGATTTAGGAGAGGGTCGTTATGATTCAAGACATGAAACCGGAAGATATTGTTGGTGATTACAAGGAAGTTACGCTGAATTTATATAAAAGTATCAAAAGAAGAATTTTATACACGGAAATCGAAACGCCGTATCCTGATGGAAAATTGATTGTTTCCACAACCGATTTGGATGGCGTGATTACTCATGCCAATAAGGCTTTTGTGGAAATGTCGGGTTATAGTGAAGAGGAATTGATCGGCGCTCCTCATTCGATTCTACGGCATCCGGATATGCCGCCTGCAGCATTCAAGGATTTATGGGATACCATCGAGAAAGGCGAGAAATGGCAAGGGTTTGTCAAAAACCTGCGCAAGGATGGAGGCTATTATTGGGTAAAAGCGACAGTAATTCCCAATGTCCGCAATGGAAACATAGCGGCTTATACATCCGTGCGGCGTAAACCTTCCAGGACTAAAGTCGAAGAGTGCATCAAACTCTATCCAACCTTGTTTTAATTTATTTTGGAGCCGATCTATGCCTTATCTATTCACTGTAAGTCCCGACTTCACGCCGGAACATTTGTCGGGTTGGTATATTTTTAACACCTGGTTGCAAAGAAAAACCGGGCAAGCGATTCATCTGGAGATGTATCAAGATTTTCAAACCCAAAGAGAGGCTATTGAGCAGGATAAAGTCGACTTGATTTATGCCAATCCCTATGATGCCGCGATGCTGGTTCGGGAAAAAGGCTTCCAGCCGCTGGTCAAACCGGAAGGTGGTTCGGATGAAGCCATTCTGGCAGTTAGTGTCAATAGTGATGTCCGGGATGTTGTCGATCTCAAACCAGGTACCCGGGTAGCGAAGACTGACGATCCAGACGTATTTTTGATGGGCATGATCATGCTCGAACCCGGTGATCTGGATCAGGAAAACGTTGAGCTGATCGATTGCGATACGTATATTTTGGTTGCCAAACATTTGTTACGGGGTGAAGCGGGCGTTGGTATATTTTTGGCCGAAGCGTTCGATGATTTGTCTGGCGTTATCAAAAAACAGCTGCGTATTCTGGTACGCAGTCAGATCAGCGTCATTCACCATTCATTGCTGGTCGGACCTGGGCTGGTTGACAAGCGTGCACAAATACAACAATATCTGCTGTCGATGACCGATGATGAAAAAGGCAAGGGGGTATTGAACAGTCTGGGGTTCAAGCGTTGGGAAATCGTCGATGATGAAGAAATGGAATTTATGATTGATCTGATGGATACCCTGACCATGTAATGCCGATAATGTATATTCTACGCGATGTTCAACTTTTTAATAGAACATTTGAAAGCATGACTTATCTTCTCTAAATTTGTTTTAACAAAAGCAATTTAGCAAAGGAGAAAGTCATGCCTATAGAAGACTTTATCATTTATGTTTATTGTTGTGTAGAAGAAGCGT
>CAZDXJ010000092.1:0-8076 GCA_964509475.1 uncultured Methylococcaceae bacterium
ATCCAGCGATTCATCCAGGTCTTTTACCCGAACCATAGTGTGCAGATAACGCATGATAGGAAACCTCCGCTTGATGGCTTGTTTTTGTATACAATCGTTTGCCGATTTTAGCATGTATCCCGTTAATTTCATTATATTCAGAAACTGTTTGCAAACGCCTGTCGCAGGCTGGTACAGCATCCATGTTTCGTTGTCGAAACCAAAATGATTCGGAGCCTGTGTCATTTTCGGGTTCTGTCGGTGTCTATTTAGTGTTGCGCCTGTTTGGGGGTCTCCTGGCCGGCTTGCTTGCGGTAATGTTGACGCCGTTTCCGGCTTGTGCGGATTGGATCGATTGGGCAAAAGCCGATAATCGGGTACTCATCGAGGGGCTGGATACCGATCTGGAAGCCAATGTCCGGGCCTGGCTGCCTTTACAAAAGGAGCCTTGTGATGTTGCGAAGTGGAAAATCGAAAAACTGGCGGCGCAAGCGCCAGAGCGCATTCGACAAAGCTTAAAGGCTCTGGGATATTATCATCCGCAAATTCATTATCATTTACAATGGCTGCCTGCTTGCTGGCGCTTTCATGCCATAATTGAACGCGGCCCTCCGGTCAGAATCCGCAGCATTGAACTGGACATTAGCGGGGCCGGTAAAACGGAAGATTTTTATAGCCAGTTAAAACAAACATTGGCAATCAAGGTTGGCGATGTTTTGCATCATGGCAAATACGAGGCTATCAAAAATCGCTTGATACGTGTTTCCGAAGATCAAGGTTATTTTGATTACCGCTTTGCAAAACATGAATTGCGGGTTGATATCCAACAGAATCAGGCGGATATTATGGTGCATTTTATAACCGGTCCACGTTATTATTTTGGTAAAATCCGGTTGCAGCCCTCGGTATTGGAACCTGCATTTATCCGCAAATATCTGGATATTGACGAGGGCCAGCCTTATCAGCGCGAGCGGATAAGCGCAACCCATTTTGCCCTGGAGGGTAGCGGTTATTTTAAAAATGTGCGCATTGAAGAGCAAAAAGGGCAAGCCCTCGAACAGCGCCTGCCCTTGCGTATTGAATTACAGTCCTTAGCTCGCCATGCGCTGGATTTTGGTGTCGGTTATGATACTGATTTGGGTATGCGGGGCCATGCGAATTATCACAACCGTTATGTCACCCGTTCCGGGCATCGTTTTGAAACCCGTATCAGCATTTCCCAAAAAAAATCCTATTTTTTTATGGACTACCGTATCCCACTGGCCGACCCCCGCCGGCAAAAACTGGATTTTGTCGCCGATTTTGTGCATGAGGATACCGATACCGTTTTCAGCCAGACCTATCGGATCGGCGCTCACTATAGCGAGCATTTCAAAAAAGCTCAGGTTCTGATGGCGAATCTGGATTTTGGCGCCGAATCGTTCGATAACGCCGGTGAAAATAAATTCAAATGGTTACTGGTTCCAAGTTTATCCTGGTCCAATGTTATCGCCCAGGGCCAGGGTTTTGCCCGCCAGGGTTTTAAATATTCGCTTAAATTTCAAGGGGCCAGCCGCTATGTCCTGTCCGATGTCAACTTTGCCCAATTACGTTTCAAGGCTAAATATATCCGGCGTTTGCCTTGGTTAGCCCGATTGTTGCTGCGCACGGATTTGGGCGCCATGGCGGTCGAAGATTTTGCCGAATTACCCACCAGTTTCAGGTTTTATGCAGGTGGCGATAACAGCGTGCGGGGTTATAAATACAAAGCCATTGGCGCGTTTGATCAACAGGGTGAGGTCATTGGCGGGCAGTTTCTGGTCGTGGGCAGTGTGGAATATGAACAGCTTGTCTACAAACAATGGAGCGTCGCGGTTTTTATCGATGGCGGTGATGCTTTTATACAAGACTTTCGGCCCAAATTTGGTTTGGGCTTCGGGCTGCGCTGGTATTCCGTGATTGGACCGATTCGGGTTGATCTGGCGTTTCCGAAGGGTGATTGGCAAAGTCCGCGTCTGCATTTCAGTTTCAGTACGGCTTTATGAGGATCGTTTTAAAACGCAGTCTGGTTTTTTGGGGGCGTATGGGTCTCATTGTATGCCTGGGGCTGATGAGCGGGATCATTGTCCTGATCACGGTGCCGGAATGCAGTCAATGGTTGATTTACCGGATAACGGACAGGACACCGGGTTTGACCGTTGAACGGGTTAGCGGCGTTTTGAACCGGCGTTTGAGCGTGCAGGGCATTCATTACCAAAGTGAAACCCTCAGCGCCGATGTGCAGGAGGTTTCGGTGCAAATGCGCTGGCTGGATTTATTGGCTGGTCAGTTACAGCTTGCCTCGCTGACCAGTCGGGGGATTCACCTGGTGCAAAAACCGGGCAACGCGCCGGAAAACAGGTCGATACAGATAGGAATTTGGATACCCTTGCCCTGGCGTATCGAGCGCATATCATTGGATGATATCCGCTACCAAACAGGAGGCCAATCGTATCATTTGCAATCTCTGCAAGGCCGTTTGTCCGGTTTCGCCCGGCATGTACAACTCAGTGGTTTGCAGGTACAGTATCAAACCTTAAAACTCCAGGCTGAAGGTTGGTTCAGTCTGTCACCGTCCTGGCCCTTTAGCTTGAAGGCACGGATACAGGGCCGGTTTGAAGCGGTGGGTTTAGTGGACAGTCATTGGCAGTTGCAAGGCAATAAGGACGGCATGGAATTCAACACCCGGATTGCCAGTCCAGGTAATATACAAATAACCGGGGAGCTGGCGTTCAAGGAAAAACCGGAACTTGATTTGCATGCCCGCTGGACCCGGTTATTGTGGCCATTAAACGGAAACCCCCTCTATATCAGCCGTCAGGGTTCGCTTACTTTGCAGGGGCATATCGGGCAATATCAAATCAATCTGCAAAGTTTGGTCAGGGGGCGCGGTTTGCCGGAAAGCCGCTTGCTGGTTGCGGCCAAAGGAACTGGCAAGCGCTTGCAGTTCAAGCAATTACAACTGGATAATGGCCAGGGGCAACTGTCCGTTTCCGGCAGCGTGGACGGTTGGGATAATCCGCAGGCTTTGTTCGATGTACACGCTGCGAACTGGCCTTTGCCGGACGATTTGATAGCTTATCCCGGGCAGCTCAGTTTACAGGCCAGGGTGTCCGTTTCCGGTGCATCGGCACAGCTTCAATTACAACATTTGCATGGAAAACTGGCGAATTATCCGTTAAAGGCTTCCGGGAGGGTGCGCTATCAAGACCGGGTGTTACGGATCACTGAATTGCAGCTGGCCGCCGGCAATAACCGGCTTTGGATCGATGGTACACTGGGTACGGACAATACCCTGCAATTTCGCCTTCAGGCGGATGATTTATCGGTATTTGATGATGGTTTGCAAGGCCATGTCCAGGCTCAGGGCAAGCTGATCGGTTTGTGGCGTAAACCACTTTTACAGATTCAATTGCAGGGTCAACAAATAGCTTACGATATGCTCCGGCTGGGTCAATTCACCGCAAGGGGCGAGATGGATACCGGTTTGGACAAGCGCTGGACTGTATCCGTGCTTGGGCAAGGTTTGCAGCTCGATGGCAATGCTGCGCAACGTCTGTCCATCCATTCTGCCGGGCAACTGTTGTCGCATAAACTGCATATTGGAATACAATCGCAACAGGCTGGTCTGGAAATGGAGTTGGCCGGTGGTTACCGCGAATCGCATTGGCGGGGGGATATTCACGCCTTGCGGGTTTCAGGTAAAGCATTGGGTCATTGGCTTATGCGGCAAGACACGGCCTTGGATGTGACTTATCTTGACGGGGGCTTACAGATCGACAGTTCCCGTTTATGCCTCGATGCAAGACAAACCGCCTCTGAACTGTGCCTGCGGGCGCAATGGCAGGCCCGGATCGGGCAATTTTGGCAGGCCCGGATTAAGGCGTTGCCGCTGGACAGGATGGTCAACGTTGTGCCGCAAATGCCCGCTCTGCAAGGCACATTGTCCGCTGATCTGGATTTACGGCAGGATACCACGCAGCCTCATGATGCCCAATGGCAAGGCGTGCTGCATTTGCAATCCGATGGCAGACTTTTGATGGATTCGGATGGACACAAAACAGAACTGCCTTTCCGGTTTGTTGTACAAAGCGATCTGGAGGGGCCGCGTTTAAACACCCGGTTCAGTCTTGATGCCATTCAGCAAACCCTTGTTCAGGCCCGTGTGGCCCTGGCCAACTGGCGTGACGGGAAGCAATCCCGTCTGGATGGACAAGTCAAAATCAATATTGCCGATTTATCGTTTTTTAACGCCCTGGATTTACCAGTGCATGATCTGAACGGTGCCATCAAAAGTGAATTTGCTGTCCAGGGCCGTCTGGCACAACCGTATTTGACTGGCTGGAACGGTCATGTGCATAACGTGCATTTCAGCATACCGGCACTGGGGAGCGAAGTTGACAATCTGTCGATCAACGCCCGCCAGACGGCGGCCCGGGTCGCTCAACTGAGCGGGGAGGCCAGCATTGGCAAAAGGCAGCTGCATCTACAAGGCCGTATACAATCAGAAACCGGGCCAGGGCTGCAATTGTATGTACAGGGTGAAGGACTCAAAATCGTTCAGTTACCGGAGGCGGAAGTTTATCTATCCCCCCGTTTGCAATTAACCCTGAATCAACAGGGATTGAAACTGGCCGGATCACTGGCCGTACCTCAGGCCAATATTGTGTTGACAAGCTTGCCTGCGGAGGCGGTGGCGGTCAGCGACGACGAAGTGATTGTTCCGGTCACTGCAAAGCAGCGGCAAAACCAGGTCTGGCCCGTCAATATGGATATCCGGGTGTCTTTGGGGAAACAGGTGCATGTACAGGGCTATGGCTTGAAAACCCGCTTGCAGGGTGATTTACAAGCGGTTTACCGGCGTGGCCGGATACAGTTGTTCAATGAACTGAACTTGCGTGAAGGTGTTTATCAGTCTTATGGCCAGGACTTGAAACTTGAAAAAGGTCAATTACTGTTTACCGGCGATATTAAAAACCCGGCCATTCATTTACTGGCTTTCCGCAAGGCTATCGCAAAAGACGATCCGGTCACGGCTTATTTAAAAGTAACCGGCACCCTGGAACAACCCAAATCATCCATCTACACGGTGCCGGCGTTACCGGAAACCGAAGCGCTGGCTTATTTGTTGACCGGCGGGCCGTTGAATAAAGGCGGCGGCTCGAATGCAGCACTATTGGCCAAAGTGGCGATGTATTATGGCAAGGAACCCATCAATAAAGTGGTATCCGGCCTGGGTATTGAAGAATTTGATTTCAAAAGTACCGATGTTGGCGAAGCCTCGCTGATCCTGGGCAAACGCATAACACCTAAATTGTACGTCCGTTATATTATGGATGTGCTTTCCTCGCATAGGGTTCTGGCGGTTGAATACCGGTTGACAAAACATATCCGTATCGAAGCGCGCAGTGGTGAAACCCACAGCAGCGATATCAAATACCACCTGGAATTTGATTGAGTCATCATCGTTCCATCTGAATACAACACCGCTATTAAGCCAGGCTGTTTTGTTAAATCTAGCGATGGAAGGGGCAGGTGTGAATTTATCGCCTCGGCACCTCGATCACAATATCTTGTAAGCGGACAGGCATCGCATGTACACTATACGCCCCTGTGTGCCGCTAGTATGAATACATTGAAAATCCAGGGGTTTTGACAATCCTGACCGGACATGCGCGGATAATGAAATTTTGGCAATCGAGATACAGTTGCATACATACCCTTTCACAGCAAGCGTTGATTGATATCAGCCAGGAAATCAGCCAAAAATATGCCTTGCGCTGCAACAGCTACTTACCCGAACTGGCGATTATGCCGGTTGATCCACTGCATCTGTATGCTTGGTGGAATCTGCAAAACCAGGCCGACACCCCGGCGGACTATAATGAGCCAATATGGATATTGAGGATTTACTCGTTACCCGATCTGAGTGAGTCTGAACATCCAATTCAGTTACAATTCGATGTAAAGGTAACAGGGCTTAAAAATCAACACAAAATTCCTTTGCCTGTTTCGGCAATGGCGTATGCCGCAATTATCGGAAAACAGGATCGTAACGGGGAGATAACGGCGGTTGCACAATCCAATATCATTCAGGTACCGCGTGATAACCCGGTTTCAGTATCCGAATGGCAAGGTATATGCCCCAACCCACAACAGCGCTGGCAAGAACGGATAAACACAAGCGGATTGAACAACGCTTCCCGAACCCTGGTTTTGGAAAACTTCAATGCTTATGGTTACGATTTAGTCATTTTCAGCTACGAACAAGACCTGACCGAAGTCAGTAGACTGTTGTGTAGAGAGAATAGCGACCCTCCATTGCGGCTTATAAAATCTCCACGGATAAATAAAAACGATTCCGGTCAGGGATTTGGTTTTTAGTGGTTATGAGCAAAGGGTTTTTGAATATTGTGTTGCATGCGCACTTGCCGTTTGTGCGCCATCCGGAATATGAATGCTTTTTTGAAGAAATCTGGTTATTCGAAGCGATTACCGAGTGTTACATCCCCTTGATTCGTACTCTTGCGCGTTTACACAAGGATCAGGTGTATTACCGGTTGACGCTTTCGCTTTCGCCGACATTGATTTCAATGTTGAGTGATGAACTTTTGCAATCCCGTTACATAAGACATTTGCACAAGCAATTGCAATTGGCAGACAAGGAAATCAAAAGAACCCGGAAAACGCCGGAATATCACAGACTGGCGCGTTTATACCGGCGGCTTTATCAGGATACGCTGGATATTTTCACCAATCAATATGACGGCAATTTATTAACCGCCTTTAAATATTATCAACAGGCCGGTTGTCTGGAACTGATCACCTGTGCGGCAACGCATGGTTTTTTGCCCTTGCTGAGCATGAATGAAAGGGCGGTGTGGAATCAAATCCTGACCGGTGTGGAAACCTTCGAAAAGCAATTGGGTTTTGCACCGGCCGGTTTCTGGCTGCCGGAGTGTGGTTATTACCCCGGTCTGGAAAAACCCTTGCAAGAAGCCGGTATTCGGTATTTTTTTATCGATACCCATGGCATTACCCATGCAAACCGGGCGCCGCTTTATGGCGCTTATGCACCCCTGGATTGTGGTAACGGTGTTATGGCATTTGCCCGTGATACCGAATCTTCCCGGCAAGTCTGGAGCAGTGTTGAAGGTTATCCAGGTGATGCCGATTACCGCGAATATTACCGCGATATCGGTTTCGATTTGGAAATGGACTACATTGCACCTTATATTCTGGATGGCCATATCCGTATCAATACCGGTATAAAATATCACCGGATAACAGGCGCTGAAGGCAACAAAAAAATCTATCAGCCCAGACAGGCTTTGTACAAGGCGCAGTTACATGCACAAGATTTTATCGATCAGCGCGAACGGCAAATTCAGCATCTGGCCGTGGCCATGGATCGGCCGCCAATCATTGTCGCGCCTTATGACGCCGAATTGTTCGGTCACTGGTGGTGCGAAGGACCGGTCTGGCTGGAATGGGTATTGCGGCTGGCGGATAAAAGCCACAGTTTGCAAACAGTTTCTTGTTCTGATTATTTGCAGCGGATAAACCAACATCAGTTGGCGACACCATCGGCATCAACCTGGGGCGATCAAGGTTATTCGCATTACTGGCTTAACGAAACCAATGCCTGGATTTACCCGTTTTTGCATAAAGCCGCTGCCGATATGGAAAAACTGGCGCGTGATTTCTGCAAGGTCAAGGTCAAGCCACTGCAAAAGCGGGCTTTGGATCAGGCCGCGCGTTCCTTGTTATTGGCCCAGGCTTCAGACTGGCCTTTTATTATGAAAACCGGAACCACGGTTGAATACGCCAAAAAACGTATCACCGATCATTTGGCGCGGTTTAATTATCTGCATGACAGTATCCGTAACAATTGCATCAATGAGCGCTATTTGAGCGCTTTGGAGATACTGGATGATATTTTCCCGGAAATCGATTTTCGCAATTGGCATGATTTATGACGAAATTAGCGGTTACATCCATAAATCCATTCAACAAAATGGCTGAACTTAATGGCAATGGGTAAGGGCAAGCCCAGCTCTTCCGTGGAAGGGCTGGGCT
>CAZDXJ010000093.1:0-8020 GCA_964509475.1 uncultured Methylococcaceae bacterium
TAGAGAAGATAAGTCATGCTTTCAAATGTTCTATTAAAAAGTTGAACATCGCGTGTTTAAAGGTATTTATTCTAATCTTCAAGTAAACGCACGGCCAGAACATCACATTGGGCATGATGCAGAATACTGTTGGCCGTCGACCCCAACAACAAGGCGAGACCATGCCGTCCATGTGATCCAACAACAATCAAATCGACGTTTTGTTCCTCGGCAATGCGCACAATCTCATAGCTTGGACTGCCAAACTCCAGCCAGCAATCTTGCTCAGCGATATCCAACTCGCCGGCGATTTGGGTTAATCTCTTTTTTGCATTTTCCACCAATTCATCGGTAAAATCCACATCCAGGGGAATCACCGGCCCATAAGCCGCATCGGCAATCGGCAAATTATCCACAATATGAACAAGGCCAAGCCTTGCCTGGTTTATTTGCGCCAATCTTTTGGCGCGTTCTGCAACTTGTTTGCTATGCGCTGAAAAATCAATTGCCAATAGAATATGTTTGTAATCGTTCATACTTCATTCTCTGCGTAATAATTCAAAATCCACACCCATCTTAAAAGCAACCGGGTCTTGCGATGCGCCGGTATATTTCCTGGACAGCCGGGGGATATGTTTTTCCGAGAAGGAAACAATTTCATAGGCGGTAATTTTCCTGTCTGCCGGCTGGACATCGGCTCCCCCTTCCATACCCTTGGTCAACGTATAAGTGAACAAGCCATGCCCCAGATCGGTCAATTCAGCCGCAGTCTGATTTTTCCTTGCCGCGGTTAAAACCACCATACCTATGGATCGGCTTAGATTCCGGCTCATATACCGCTGAGAGTTAAGTAAATAATTAAAAGCGCTCAAGCCCGCCCCTGAATAACAGGAATCAACCATCAACAAAATTTTCTGGGCTTTGACATTGACCAGTAAGTCCTTGATCTCTTTTGCCGATATCCCAATTTTTGCATAATACGACGCATCCGGCTGTAAAATGGCCTCATACGGTAAAAAGTACCATTCACCATCAATAACAATACCGTGACCGGCCAAATAAATTGCCAGAACATCATTTTGCGAATATTTCCCCGCCTCCACGATGGCATCGATAATCGCCTGTTTGGTCGCCTGCCGGTTAAACAGCGGCTTGGGAATCACTTCTTTTATGCTGAGAATTTTTTTCTGTGCCAATACTTTTGCAACCGCCTCGGCATCCGCAACACTATAATCAAGGTTCAAGCGTGGATCCATGTACTTATTGATACCAATCGCGACAATACGCAACACCCGGCCCACCGGTTTCACCGCGGCCCGCGCCAGTAATGTTTTTTGCAAGCGTTCACTTTCAATGCCCATAGTATTGGTCGCCACCGCTGACAAGGAATTTTCCCCTGCCGTCGGATAAACCGACAAAGTCACGGTTTTTTCAATCCGCCCATCAACTTCCCGCTGCTCTGTCGCGTCTGAATTAAAACCGAGGATTTTACCATTGTGATAAACCCGGATTTTGTCAACCCCACCACCTTGTCCCGTTGCCTTAATCTGAACCTTTAGCGGTTCCCCGACAACAGCGTCCTGTTCGGAAAAATGCACAAACAGCAAGGGCGGTAAGGTAACTCCCTGCTCGACAACCGCCGGTTTTTTATTGATATAAAGCTCACGACCGCCGACAGCAGTTGCCAATAACCCCGGCTCATAATACTTGTCCGAAAACTTGTCCAAAAGCACTTCCGTGCCCCCAACATCCCAGGACACATTGGCCAGGCCCGGCTCGGAGGTATCAAAGCGTCCATTCTTATCCAGAACCGTCCAACCTTGCAGCGTGGAAATCAAACGCAGTTGTTTTTTTCCGCTACCGGCATCGAACAAATAAACCCCACCCTCATTATCAATAACAAACAATTTTTTGCCGTTACCTGTAAAACCAAGAAAATCGATGGCGGCGCCATCGGTTTCCAGGTTGACAATCTGCCCGCTATCAACAGATTTGACAATGGTTTTTTCCGAATTTTTCGAATATACGGCAATGTGATGACCGGATACCGCCACTGCCGTCATATCACCGGTAATTACCGGTTGTTTGTGAATTTTGCCACTTGCTGCATCCAGATGAATCAGGGCGCCACTTTGATCAGCGATAACAAAACCATCCTCATTGTCAGCTGCGGAAAGATAAACAATATCGGTCTCAAGCGGGGCTGGCTTCCTGAGCAAACGGCCATCTTGCAGGCTTCTGATTTGTACATTTTCTGCATCCAGTACAACGGCCCACAGGTCACGGTTACTGGCCAGGCGGTCAACCCTGTCATCCAGATTTATCAGCCATTTTGGCTTGTGTGTATCATGATCCAATAACGCAGTCTTGCCATTCCTGTAGGCAATCAATAAATCGCCTTGCCCGCTAACTACCATGTCCACGACCGGCTTTTGCTGTAGCGCAGGAAACGCATAAAGCCGCTGCCCGGTCACGATATCATAAGCACTGATGCTGCCATTTTCATGGCCGGCATAAACAAGCTGCCGTTCCGTATCCAAAGCGATACAGGTAAAGGCCCTGGATTCTCCATGAATGGAAGGTCTTTGCACGCCCAAATCCAAATCCCATACCCGCAAACTGCCATCACCCAATAGAAACGCCAATAATTTCTTGTCCCGGCCCATTGTGAAAGACAACACTCGCCCGGAAGAATTTTTAATTCTCAATTCCGGTTTGATGAAGTTATCCGCCAGATTTTTGGCAATATTCTGGCTCACTGTCCGGGTAACCTGGCCGGACAAATTAAACCCCATACCAATAGCGGGTAAACACAGCAGCAATAAAATAAAAACCGGTCTATTCAGAAGCATGTTTTTTCCTGATTGTGGTAACCGCCTCACTATAAGCTGAGCCGGAAATTGATACCCCCTTTGAGCAGGTTTCTATCCTGATCACTCAAATCGGTTTCGATAAGCGCACCCACGGAAAATTGCCGGCTAACCGCATAATCCAGCCCGGATCGAAAATAAAACACACCATTGCGATAAGCGGCATTGATGCCGTCGGCGTTGCGATCCAGATGCTCATACTGACCACCGATATAAACATTCAGATTTTCATTAAAGAAATAATCCAATTGCATATCGCCAATCGCGGAAACACTGTCCGATGAACCGCTGCGCCCGTTATCCAGCTCCATATTGCCATACGTGTAACGCACACCAATACGTCCTTTAACAACAAAGGCATCAATCACTTTATAGAAATTGATATTGCCTTCGCTAGTAAATTCATGAAAATCCGAACCCGGCGCGGCGCTCCGGCTGTCAAGCCCGGTGTAGTTATAACCCAGCAAACCGGAAAGAAACATAAAATCGGTAATCTTGTAGGCAATATAAGGTGTAATGCCAATACTGTTGGAAGAATAATTACGAAAGCTCTGCTGATTATCACCATGCGCGTAAGTCAGAGCCGATCCGATAATCAAATCACCAAAGCGCTTGTCCACGCCACTGACCAGCTGGAAAATATCGGTATTGAAATTTACCGCCTGATTATCATCCTCGATATTGGCATAAGAAACTTCCGACCAAACCGACAAACCGCTGTTTGCACCCGCAGCATTGGCCGCATCGGCCATTCCAGCGCTATCATCGGCCGAAGCCAGCATTTGCCGGACACTGGCAAAATCCTCCCGGCGTACAAAACTTCGACTTATGATATTCATCAAACGCATCGAAATAGTATTATAGGTTTGCCGGTTAATTTGCTGGGTCTGGGCAATCGTGGCTTCGGAAGCCACTTCACTGCCTAATGCCTGTAACAACCGATCCAAATCTTCGCGGGTAAAATCCTGGCCTTTGAAAACTTCCGTATCACCCACCTTGATTTGAACATCATCGGCATAAACCAGGCTGCCATCCGCACGAATCGTCGTCGGTATAGTCACCAGTGAAAGCGGCTCTCCTGAAACCGATGTCACCGTTACCGCCTGACCGCACAGGGCGGATGTAAATGAAGCGCTTTCCACATTATTTAATGCCGTATTAAAGGGTTGCACGGCAGTAAAATAGTCGGCTTCGCTATTACAGCTTGCGGCCTGAACCGCAGGCAGTATCAACAGACCAGTTATCGCCAGCAATCCAGAGTGGATTATTTTTGTACGCATTGTTGTCCACCTCTTACAAAATCAGGAACGTCATCGGAACATCGATCTGAATCGTATCGTTCGGGCTTGTCCGGCACGATTGTATCTGGAATGTTCCTGTCGCTGTATTAAAATCCGGTTCACTCACGCTGTAAGCCAGCGTTCCCGGATTCAAACGGGTAAAACTCGCCCTGCCGTTTGCATCCGTGGTTTGCTTATAGGACTGCCCGGCCGTATCGCTTACCGTGACAATGGCGCCAGCCACCGGGTCCTGTGCGGTTTGTCCGGGATAGAATGCAAAAAAATCAACCTGAGCACAAATATCCAGAATCACCCGGACTGTGGCCGCTTGCGTGCAACTCAAACTCAGCTGGGTTTGCTTGCCTCCGAAACCGGAAGCCTCGGTCACCAACAATTGGCTACCGTCCTGCAAATTTACAAAACGCGCTTTACCCAGGCTATCGGTTGTTGCATTTTGTCCTGCGATGGACAAATTCGCGCCGGCAATTGGAAACCCTGAAAGATCGACCACGGTAACATCCAAATCGGCACACTCAGTGATTAACTCCGTGACTGTCACGATTTCACGGAATGGCTCTTCATAAACTTGCTGACTGTTCGCCTCCGTGGCAACCGCCAGGAAACCATCATACACCCCCGGAACCACCGTTTCCGGAACCCAAAACATCCCCTGAAACTGGCTGCCATTGGGGCTGGACAACCGGGTCAGAAAAAACCGATCCGTCAAATCCTGATAAAAAACATCGACACGGGCGGCATCAAAACCCACGACATCAACGCTGAATTGAATCGGCTCGCCTGCAAAAATCGTCAACGGTGACAAACTCGTCGTCAACCTCGGTTCGGGTATAACTTCGATTCCGGGAAACACGCCGGTAAACAAAACCTGCTCCCCTTCCTTATTACGGGCAACAGCCTGAAAATCCGTATATAAACCCAAAGCAATATTTGGTATCCGGTAGCTACCGGAATAAAACCCATTGCCATTATTCGTCAGCCGTGTCAGAAATACCCGTTCCCCCCCGGCCAACAAATAAAACATATCGACATTCAGGTCATTCCGGCCAATCAATTTGAGATCAAAATGAATCTCGTCACCAACCCGTACTTTGTTTGGCGTAATTCCAATCTTTTCAAGATAGGCCAGCGTCGGATTGAAAATATACCTCGGCATCGATGACAACCGGCTGCCAACAGAATAGCTGTCCGCAAACGCTAACGAACAAAACCCCGCCAGCAAACCCAACACAAATATCATTTTCTTCATTGTTAAAACCCCTGAATTGACAGCTCCGAAGTCAAAATACTGATTCAGCGTCCTCTCTTGAACACAACCCGTCTGTTCATCGGATCGACAGGAGGCCTCCCAGGCAGGATTTCTTTCTCCCCTTTAGCCGATATAACCAATCGATTCGGTGCGATGTTATATTTACGCAGCAAATAATTCTTGACGGCTTCAGCCCGTTTTCTTGAAAGTTCATAATTGTAAGCCTCAGGTCCGGTTGCATCGGTATGACCCTCGATAATGATTTTTTGATCCGCCAACTTTTCCATATTCATCATCAAACCAATCTGATCCAGGAAAGGCAAAGCCGCCTCTTGCAATTCATAAGAAGCGTAATCAAAATTAATCGGCATACCAATACTGATTGGCTCGATCTTTTTTTTCTTGAGGCCGAATTGTATCGAACGGGTTTTGACCCCGGTCTTTTTCTCACCGACCAATTCAGGAAACAATATCTCAGCCATCTCTTCAGCCGGCGGGACTTGATCGGTATACAAACGCAACTCATCCGCCCCGGCGCTCATTGCCAGAAAAGCTAAGCACACTCCGGCAAACAAGCTGAACTTATGCACTGTTTTCATAATAACCCCTCCTCACATGCTCATTTGAAACAGCTGAACTTTGAGCTTGCACCCCGGCTCTTGTCCAGACAGTATGAAAATAAAACTTCCTATCCGTCAACGTATCATATAATCCGCTTCACCGATACTGATAATTTGACCCGATTTGGCCAATAACCGGCCTTGCCTGGAAAATCTCAGCACCTCGAACGGAAACGGTTTCTCCATCGCTACAGCCCGGATTTTATCCACACCGGAAGGTCCCATGATCGTCAACGCCAGCTCACTCTCCGCTGGAGGCACATGATAATCAACTCCCGGCTGGCAAAAATTATCCTTCTGATACGGATTCGGAAACAATTCGGTGATTTCACCCACTGCATTAATCAATACAACACGCACAAACATGGGCCTGTCAACCGAAAAGCCCACCTGTAAATTATCTCCGATCCGGTATATTTTTTTCTCTGTCCATAGCTTGATTTTGCCAGCGACCCGCGCTTTGTCATCGTCTGCATGTCTCACATTTGCTTGTTTATCCTTGTCCAGAGATGGCGGTTCTATCGGCCTGGATTCCGAAAAAGACTTGCCCTTCAAATCGGGAGGCGCTGTTTCCTGTTTGGGTGGAATAAGCGGTTTGTAAACCGGTTTTTCCAATTTGGCGATATTGTGCGCGTTGCTGTCCGTAATGTTCCCCTCTTGCCTACCCGGCCTGGCCTCTTTTTCCGGTAACAAGCTAATCAAACCAAAAACCTGTAACAAAACCACCATGCCGATGACCCCAGCCAGGCCTGCGGCAAACAACACCCGCTTATAACTGCGTGCATGCAAGCCCTGAATCAACGCTTCAATCGTTTTGGTTCGCTGCTCGCGTTCAAAAGACAAAGCCTTGCGTAATGCACGCCACTGTCTACTGTTTAATGATTTAATCGTTTCGGGTGCTTGCTTAAGCGACTTTGCCTGTTGCGCATCATGGCCGGTAAAGGGGTGCTTGCCGGTTAACAACTCATAAATTACACAGGCAAACGCGTAAATATCATCACGTGGATCCGGCATATCACCCTGTAACATTTCCAGACTGGCATAAGCCGGTGTCAGTGCACCCAATACACCGGCATCAAAACGGCTGGTCTGCCCCAAAGATACCGACCGGGCGATACCAAAATCAAGTACCTTGACCCGGTTATTCTGATCGATAAAAATATTTCCCGGCTTGAAATCTGAATGGATTACAAAATTTTTGTGCGCATAGGCAAGCGCCTGGGCCAATTGCTCAATGATGGGCAAGGCTTCTTTCAAACTTACCCCGTGTGGATGTGAACGGATAAAACGCTCCAGCGTTATACCATTGATATACTCCATGGTCATAAACACCTGCTCACCGTCCCTGTCAAAATCATACACGGTAAGAATATTGGGATGGGCCAGCTGCTGGGTCTTGCGGGCTTCGCTGTGCAAAGCCTTTAAAACATCTGGATTACTCCGGTATTCTTCATTCAACAGCTTGATGGCAATAAATGATGTATTGCCGGCTTCCACATCCCTGCGATCCAGCGCTTTGTAAACAACCCCCATCCCGCCTGAACCCAATTCCTCGAACAATTCAAAGCGCCCCTTCAACAGGCTTCCGGTTCCGATCATGTTTTTCCCATGTGCCAAATCCGCCTTTATTCCGGTCTGCTCCGGCTCTGGTTCTGTACGGCCCTGGGCAGGCAATCCCACGATAACGGTTGCTTTATCCGCTTGCTCATCATCCTGGATTGACTGGCTATGAACGCCTTTTTTATCCAGTCGCATTGGTTTTATAACCGTTTTACCCTCAAGCGCCGAATTCATATTGGCATCGGTCCCGGAAATATTTTGTTCGGCTTCGGAATCTTCCCCGGTAACAGCGCCCGATGTTTTATCGGCCTCGTCTTGACAAGTTTCAGATGGGTTGTCATCAGGCATCTTTTCGGTATCTTTTTTTCTATCGGGCATAAGCGGCTTGCTGTTTTATTGCAAAACGGTATCTACTCACCCCCTCTGAAAAGCAGGTGCAGGTTG
>CAZDXJ010000094.1:0-7524 GCA_964509475.1 uncultured Methylococcaceae bacterium
ACTCTTCATACTCTGAAATATTATGGGGATTCTGTTGGTTTATGCAACAAAGCCCTTTTCATGGCCGCATTCAACGCCGCCTTGCTGGAACGATAAAGAATACTGCCGCCACTGCCATTATCGGCAATACTACCCATTTGACTACTCAACGCTGCTATCACCGGTCGCGTGCCACGCCTTAATTGGGGTAAAAACGCCTCAACCAGTTTAACCGCACCCAATACATTGATTTCCAGGGTTGTCAGCCAAAGCGAATAATCCAGGCCGCCCAAATTCTGGCTGTGGCCACCATACACCCCGGCATTGGCAAGCAGTACATCGATAGCCCGATCCGACAGTTGTTCCGATAAACGGTCGATGGCTTCCCGATCCAGTACATCCAGGGCATAAACATGAACGTTTGCCCCTTGCCGGGCCAGTCTGTTTAATTGATCCGCCTGCTGTGGATTGCGGCAACAGGCCAACACGGACCAGCCCAATGCGGCATATTGTTTACAAAATTCCAGACCAATACCCCGATTGGCCCCACTAATGAGTACCGTATTCATCCGCTCCCTCCTCAAATCATTTTGTGAATGCTGTTTAATCTATCGTGAGTTTTACCTTGATACAAGCATTTTAGGTGTGCGCTTGTTTTGTTGGCAAGCCCCAATCAATTGACAACCAGCCTGCACACCGCTAATATAGAACGAACGTTCGGTTTGCACGATTAAAGTACATTCTCCCGTACAAGCCATAAGGTTTTCTTTTATATACAATCAACATGACCGACACCAAAGCCCATATATTAAAACAAGCGATGCAACTGTTTGCCCAGAAAGGTTATGCAGGCGTATCCATGCGTGATCTGGCCAAAGCGTCCGGAATTGGGGTATCGGGTGTCTACCATCACTTCCCGGACAAAAAAACCTTATACCTGAAAACAGTACAAGAAGCCTTTTCCAACAAGGAACAAGCGTTTTCTGAAGTATGGCAAAGCAACGGCAATGCCCGCCAAAAATTGGAATTATTCATTCACCGCCTGGTACATTTAATGCTGGCCGATAAAAATTTTCATCGTTTGATGCAGCGTGAATTATTGGAGGCTGACCCGGAACGCATGGCATTATTGGCCAGGGAAGTTTTCCAGGCGCAATTTATCGAACTGATGAAATTGATCCAACAGTTGTTCCCGGAACAGGACATGCACCTGATGTCGGTATCGGTTATCGGCCTAGTTTGTTACTACCTTGAAATGCAGCCATTACGCCAGTTTTTGCCGGGTTATCAGGCGGAACATGAACAACCCCAAATTATTGCCGAACATATTTGCCATTTATTGATGGCGCAAACGGAAACCATAAGATAAACCCTAATCATGCAGAAAACACGCATTGGCCGCTGGGCTGTTTTTTTAACCAATCACCCGTACTGGGTTTTAGTCCTCACGGCACTTTTCGTTGTTGGCGCGGGTGCCGGCATCAGCCGACTGGAATTCAAAAATGATTATCGTATTTATTTCAGCAAGGAAAACCCACAACTGCTGGCATTCGAAGCCATACAGAATACCTACAATAAAAGTGATAACGTCACCTTTGTCGTTGCCCCGGACAGCGGCGACATCTTTAATCCGAAAACCCTCGAAGTCATCCGGCAATTGACTGAAAAGTCCTGGCAACTGCCTTATTCCATGCGCGTTGACTCGATTACCAATTTTCAGCATACGATTGCCGTTGACGACGATTTAAACGTTGCCGATCTGGTTCCTGATCCAGCTTCCCTGCGACCCTCAGAGATCCAGTATATACGCCAGATCGCCCTGCACGAACCCTTACTGGTCAACCGTCTGGTTTCTAAAACCGGCCATGTCGCCGGTGTCAATGTCACCTTTCAGCTACCCCAGGAAAATGCCAGTGCCGCCATGCAGATTGCCAAAAAGGTGCGCGTGCTAAAAGCGGAAATCGAGCAACTTTACCCCGACGTTAAACTTTATGTCACCGGCATGGTGATGATGAATAACGCTTTCGCGGAATCATCCATACATGATAATACCACCTTGATTCCCATTATGTATGGCATCGTCATCCTGACCATGTGGTTCAGTTTGCGCTCCATTTCCGCGACCTTCAGCATTGTCATACTGATCGTGTGCTCCATCCTGAGCGCTTTGGGCATTGCAGCCTGGTCGGGTATCTATCTGACCCCGACTTCAGCCATCGCACCAACCATTATATTGACCATGGCGGTTGCCGACTGCGTGCATTTTCTGGTCACGCTGCTACACAACATGCGCATCGGCCATGAAAAAAAACAAGCGATCCAGGAAAGTCTTCGCATTAATTTCCAACCCATCATGTTGACCAGCGTTACCACGGCAATCGGTTTTTTGAGCATGAATTTCAGTGATGCGCCACCTTTTCGGGATCTGGGCAATATTGTCGCTCTCGGTGTTTTGATTGCCTTCGTGTTGACCATTACCCTGCTGCCCGCGCTGATGTGCCTGCTGCCGGTACGGGTGCGGTTGCGCGATGATTTGGATAATACCTATTTGTACCGTCTGGCGGAATTTGTCATTCGCAAACGCACGTTGCTGTTGATTGGCAATGGCTTGATTGCCGTTTTTTTTATCAGCTTTGCCCCATTGAATGAGTTGAATGACGAGTTCGTCAAATACTTTGACCGCTCGACCGAATTTCGCCAGGGCACGGATTTTCTCAACGACAATATGGGGGGACTTTACAATATTGAATTTTCCCTGCACGCCAGCGCCGAAGGTGAAATCAATGAACCCCAATATCTGGCTGACATTGCCAAACTGGCGAACTGGTTAAAAAAACAGCCGGAAGTAGTGCATGTCAACACCATCAGCGATACCTACAAACGTCTCAATAAAAACATGCACGCTGATGATCCGCAATGGTACCGGCTGCCTGAATCGCGGGAACTGGCCGCACAATATCTGCTGCTGTTTGAAATGTCCTTGCCCTATGGCCTGGACCTTAACGATCAAATCAATATAGACAAATCCGCCACCCGCCTGATCGCCACAACCCAAAGCATGAGTTCCAATCAGATGCTGGCTCTGGAACAGCGCATCAAGGACTGGATGGCAAACAATATACCGGCCATCCGATCAGAAGCCGCCAGCCCGGTATTGATGTTTTCACATATCGGCCAGCGTAACATTATCAGCATGGTAGCCGGTACCTTGCTGGCGCTGGTACTGATTTCATTGTTGCTCATCCTTGCCTTCCGTTCACTGAAACTGGGCTTGATCAGCCTGGTGCCTAATCTGATACCCGCCGGTATCGCCTTTGGTATCTGGGCTTTGATCGATGGCCAGATCGGGCTGGGATTATCGGTCGTAACCGGTTTGACCTTGGGTATCGTGGTCGATGATACCGTCCATTTCATCAGCAAATACCGCCGCGCAAAACTGGAAAAAGGCTTAAACAGCCAGGATGCCGTGCGTTATGCGTTTTCGACGGTCGGATCGGCACTGTGGATTACCTCTGCGGTTTTGATCAGTGGTTTTTTGGTCTTGAGTCTTTCCCATTTCGAAATGAATTCCGATATGGGACTGATGACGGCAATAACCATTGCAGTCGCCTTGTTTATGGATTTTTTACTGTTACCACCTTTATTAATATTATGGGGAAAAAAATGAATAAACTTCTGCTTCTTTGTTTGCTGCTGTTTTGGCAAGGCGCTTTTGCTGAAACCGATGAGCAAGCCGATACACAAGTTGCAGCGGAACCGGATCAACGAACCGCTGAACAAAAAGGGTTGCAAATTGTTACCGAAGCCGACCGCCGGGATACCGGTTTTGGTGACAGCAAAGCCGATCTGGAAATGATTCTGCATAACCGGCATGGCGATACCAGCGTGCGTAAATTGCGTATGCAGACGCTGGAAGTGATTGGCGACGGTGATAAGAGCCTCAGTATTTTCAGCAGTCCGCGTGATGTCAAGGGAACGGCGTTTTTAAGTTTTACCCACGCCCTGGAAGCAGACGAACAATGGCTTTACCTGCCGGCCCTGAAGCGTGTCAAACGCATTTCTTCCAGCAACAAATCCGGGCCATTCCTGGGTAGTGAATTTGCTTATGAAGATTTGACGTCGTTCGAGGTGCCTAAATTCAAATACAAATATCTGCATGATGAAATGCTCGATGGCATCGACTGTTTTGTCATCGAAGCCTATCCCCAATATGAACATTCCGGTTATACCCGGGAAATTATCTGGATCGACAAACAGCGTTATATCGTTATGAAAATTGATTACTATGATCGCAAGGACAGCTTGTTAAAAACGTTGCGTTACAAAAATTACCGACAATATCTGGGCCAATTCTGGCGGGCTGATGAAATGGATATGCAAAACCGGCAAAACGGCAAAAGCACCCAACTGATCTGGAAGAACTATCAATTCCGCACCGGTTTGACGAATCGGGATTTTGATCGCAATACCTTGAAACGGGCCCGATGAACCCTGCAACGTGCAACGTCTCGCTCTATTGCTCTTTTTTTTGCCTTTACCGATCGGTGCCTGGGAATTATCGGGCCAAGCCGGTCTGGAAGACCTTGGCTTTTTTTATCCCGCCCTCGATGAACGTCAACATAACAACTACGTCTCGGGGGCAATAGAAGCCGAACTCTATCATGAATGGGACCAGGGCCGGCAAAGTTTCGCTTTCGTCCCGTTCTTTCGTTATTCACAACACGACCACAAACGCACCCATTTCGATATCCGCGAACTGACCTGGATGCAGGTCGCCGATAGCTGGGAGTTGCGTATTGGTTTGCGCAAGGTTTTTTGGGGGGTTACCGAATCGCAACACCTGGTCGATGTAATCAATCAAAGGGATTTGGTCGAAAACATCGATGGCGAGGATAAACTGGGGCAACCCATGATTAACCTGGCCTTGATCCAGGACTGGGGAACTGTGGATTTGTTTTTTCTGACCGGTTTCCGGGAACGTACTTTTCCGGGCGCGGCAGGCCGCTTGCGTACATCGCCCCCCATTGACACCGACCACGCCCGTTTTGAAAAATCCGGCGCCGCCCGGCATTTAGGCTTTGCGCTGCGTTGGTCACACGCCATTGGCGATTGGGACCTGGGGGTTTCCTATTTTTATGGCATGAACCGCGATCCAACTTTTCTGCCGGAACTCGATAGCCAGGGGAATTTTAGACTCATCCCCTATTATGAAATCATCCATCAGCCCAGTATCGACCTCCAGGTCACCAAGGGCAACTGGTTATGGAAGCTGGAATCCCTGCTCCGTTCCGGCATGGGCAAAACCTATTTCGCCGCCACTTTTGGCCTGGAGTATACCTTTTTCGATATCTATGCAAGCGGTCTGGATTTGGGTTTTGTTTTTGAATATCTCTACGACAGCCGGGGCAAACATGCCCAGACCATTTTTCAGGACGATATTATGGCGGCCATGCGTTTTGCTTTTAACGATGTGCAAAGTACCGAAATTCTGGCCGGTGTGATTTTTGACCGCACCCGCAATGCCAAATTTTACAATATCGAAGCCAGTCGCCGCATCGGTGACGACTGGACCTTATCCATCGAGGCACGTTTTTTCAGCGGTGCTTCCCGCGATGATTTTGCCTTTATGTTCCGCAATGATGATCATATTCGCGCCGAATTGAACTATCATTTCTGACCGTCTATACTTTACACGGTTACGAATGTGAATCGGCCCTCGGCACCAACGGCATTTCGTTGCCAAAGGCGGAACCCGCCTTTGTGTCGTTACGCTCGCCACCTAAACAGCCACGTGATTTATTGATTTCAGCAATGAATGCTCACATGGTGAATTTAGATAATCTGAGTGGCATTAGTCCAGACATATCGGATACCCTTTGCAGATTATCGACCGGTGGCGGCCATGATCAACGGGCGTTATATACCGATGATGAACAATGTTTGGTCGATGTTCAAAAGCCTGTCATGGTGAATGGTATTGATGATGTTGCAACACGGCCAGACCTTGCGGAACGGTCATTAATCGTCAATCTGCTGTAAGGTATTATCAATAAATAAGAAACAATCTTTCCCCTAGTATAAAATCATGCCAACATTGATATTTTTATACAATTCAAATAGTTAAGGCATGGTATATATTTTGCAGCGAACACTATTTCATTTTAAGAAACATTGCCTGCAAAATCAAATAATCTACAAACGATAGATGGTCTATCCTGAACATGATGGGGACAGATGTTTGTTCGTGCTACTCAAAAAGGGCAGAGCGCAAATTTGCGTCTTGGCACATCAAACTCAGAAGCCACCGAAAAACTTAATGTATCACCCACAAGCGTAAAAATCACCAAAGAAAACTGCTTTTCAAAGTTGACCAGAGGTTGACCGGTAAAAATCAGAAAATTTTAAAAATCAAAACAAATCTGTAAGTCTTTGATATATATGGTGCCAGGCCTGAATAGAATAGAATCAATAATAGTAACAAAAACAATATATTACATGGGTTTTAAAATACTGATACCCCCAAATATACCCCCATTAACACAAGATGGTAAGTAACCCCCCACGCAAGGGCAAAACACATTAAATATTCTTTAAGCATTTTTTAACCTCTGTACGTGTAAACTGCCCTCATTTGAACGGCTAACCCTGTTGTGAATTTAAGTTATTGATTCATCCCGATTTTTTCATGTTTTTCCCGTGCAGGTATATGCTCTTATTAATAAACAATACCCATAGCAAAAGATATACCATGCTTTAACTATTTGAATTATATAACAATTATTAATGTTGGCATGAAATCATGCTAGGGGAAAGATTGTTTCTGATTTATTGATAATACCCATAATATTAGAAAGCTCTAATATTATGGGTATTGGCTTGAATAACGATAAAACCATTACTTATATGAACTACCATTCAGCCTCTATCTGCTAACGGACATATCTATCTACTTCAAAACATCATCTATCCCGAGCATGGTCAGAATCATCACTGTTTCTGGGTTCATGGCTAATTAGCACGAACAAACACTGTAAGCTCAACCCATGTACGGACTTAACCAATCTATCGTAATTAAACAATATGTTTTGCAGGCACATGATACTTTAAAGAAATAGTGTTCATCGCAATTATTGTTCCATGACTTAATCCATTGAATTTAAAGTCATAAATATGTGTTGGCATGAAATTATGCCAGGGTTTTTATTATTTACTCTAAAGAAACAAAACCTGCACATGAAACAGCCGTATAAGCGCATCTGTAGCCCTATATTCAACGAAAATAGTTTTATAGGGTTATTGAATGATTATCGTGCTTAAAACACCACAGGAAGGCGGTATATCATTACACTGATTTATCTTTTGGTTCAATGAGTTGAGGCATAAAAAAACCAGCAAGACAATCACCCTGCTGGCTTTATCCAGCCCTTCAATGAAGAAGCTGATTTATCGGATGTAATGATAAGCTGATTACACGGTCATGATAATCGCTTATGGCTTTGTTGCATAAACCAACAGAATCCCCATATTTCAGAGTATGAAGAGTAA
>CAZDXJ010000095.1:0-7409 GCA_964509475.1 uncultured Methylococcaceae bacterium
GAGGAGATAAGTCATGCTTTCAAATGTTCTATTAAAAAGTTGAACATCGCGTATTAACATTTATATCAATGCATTACCCAGCCGCCGGCATCTCAACACAGGTTATTGATTTATCAGGATATATTAATTCATCCCGGTCTACTCAACCAGTTTGCCATACAAATCGGCTCGATCAGCTAAATTGCAGTTTATTTGATTTTGGGTACGGCCAGAGAGCCGTTACCATTTATGATACCTTGATTACGGATCAAACAAGTGAAACAACACGATTACCTGAGTTTACAACGAGCAGCGCAGCAACTCGAATCATCCAATTTGGCTACCCGGTTCAGTCAGCTGATCGGCATCCCAATTGAAAAAACGCTTGCCGCCTTACCCGGTCACTGGTCAACGGTAGTGACACGTATCACCCAAACCGCTTTGGAAAAGGCACTTGACGGCGCCCTGCTGACGCTAAAAGAAAACAAGCATGAACCAAGCAATATGACCCATAAATTTTTGGTTGGCTTGAGCGGCGCAGCCGGAGGATCGTTGGGAATTGCAGCCCTGGCGGCGGAGTTGCCCATATCAGCCACAATTATGTTACGCTCAATCGCCGATATTGCACGCAACGAGGGTGAATCCTTGCAAACCCTGGAAACCAAAATGGCCTGCCTGGAAGTCTTTGCGTTAAGCGGCGGCGCGGCAAAATCGGAATCTGCCGATACCAGTTATTATGCAATCCGTTCTTTCCTGACCAAAACATTGGGCGACACATCAAAACATATCGTCTCCAAAGGACTGACAAAGGAAGGCGCACCCACGCTGATCAAATTACTCAATATCGTTGCCAGCCGTTTCAGTATTCCGGTATCGGAAAAAATAGCCGCGCAATCTGTTCCCATCGTTGGCGCGCTGGGTGGCGCCGCGATTAACCTGATTTTTATCGACCACTTTCAGGAAATGGCCAAAGCACATTTTACCGTCCGCCGTCTGGAGCGTATTTACGGAGAGCGTACAATAAAACAAGCCTATCAAGCGATTATACGACAAGGAAACGTCCCCAATATCCACTATAACTCAATATATTGAATACCAAACCACCGCCTGCATGAATCGTACTGTTCACAGTATCCAGAATATTATCAACCTCATCGATACTCTAAACGAATGGCTTGGACGCTCACTTGCCTGGCTGACTTTGCTTATCGTATTGATCACTTTTAGCATTGTATTGTTAAGATACCTGTTCAATACCGGCTGGATTGCCATGCAGGAATCAATCACTTACCGGTACTTTTATCGATGGACATCGATCCAGTCTGGTTGGGCATCATGATTGCGCTAAATTTGCAAACGTCATTTTTAACACCGCCTTTCGGCTTTGCCCTGTTTTATTTGCGTGGCGTCGCTTCCAATGAAATCACTACCTTGCAAATATACAAAGGCGTCATCCCTTTTATCTTTATACAATTATTAATGCTGGCTCTGTTGGCCTATTGGTCACAACTGGCAACCTGGTTACCCTCGCTACTTTATACTTGATCACTATGACTCGAATTATTTCCACTGTATTTTTACTGCATTTTTTACTTGCTTGTGGACAAACCGGACCACTTTATTTACCGGGCAGCCCGCCCCCCATACATGTTGAACCGGAAACGGATAATGACAAACCATCCGCTAGCGAAACCAATTAGGGTATAGAAAACATAATGGATTCCTTCAATTACAAAAATAATGAACTGTATGCCGAAAAGGTACCAGTCAATGACATTGCCGAACAATACGGTACACCCTGTTATATCTATTCCAGGGCCACTTTGGAACGCCATTGGCAAGCTTTTGACCAGGCTTTCGGCAGCCATCCACATCTAATTTGTTACGCGGTCAAGGCCAATTCCAATATCGCTTTGCTGAATCTGCTCGCCCGTCTGGGCTCGGGGTTCGACATTGTTTCGGCCGGTGAACTGGAAAGAGTGTTGGCCGCTGGTGGTGATCCGCAAAAAATTGTTTTTTCTGGTGTAGGCAAACGTGAAGACGAAATACGGGCTGCCCTGGCTACCGGTATCCGTTGCTTCAATATTGAAGTCCGCGAAGAACTGGACCGAATCAACCAACTTGCCAAACGCATGAATTGCATCGCCCCGGTTTCGTTCCGGGTCAACCCCGATGTCGATGCAAAAACCCACCCTTATATCTCAACCGGCTTGAAAGAAAACAAATTCGGTATCGATATACAACAGGCCCTGGCGGAATATCGCCGCGCGGCAACCATGCCGAATATAAAAATTACCGGTATCGATTGTCATATCGGTTCCCAACTGACTGAAACAAAACCTTTTCTGGATGCGTTATACAGAGTGCTGGAAATCGTTAAAACCCTATCTGGCGAAGGCATAAACCTGCAACACCTGGATATGGGCGGTGGCTTGGGTATTCGTTATCAGAACGAGCATCCTCCCGAACCCTCTGAATATATACAAGCCCTGTTACAAACTCTGGGCGATCGTGATTTTGAAATCTTGCTGGAGCCGGGCCGTGCCATTGCCGGCAATGCCGGTATCCTGGTAAGCCGGGTTGAATACCTGAAGACAACTTCGGAAAAAAACTTCGCAATTGTCGATGCGGCGATGAATGATTTGCTGCGTCCTGCATTATACGGCGCCTGGCAGGAAATCGTTGCGGTCAAGCAAACCAGCAGCACCGATGAAATTTGTTGGGATATTGTTGGCCCGGTTTGCGAAACCGGTGATTTTTTAGGCAAGCAACGGTTTTTGCGCTTGATGCCCAAAGATTTGATCGCCATACGTTCAGCCGGTGCCTATGGTTTTACCATGAGCTCAAACTACAATTCGCGCCCCCGCGCCGCAGAAATTCTTGTGGACGGTTCAACGACATTTTTGATACGGGAGCGGGAAAGCATAACCCAGTTATTTCAGGGGGAACAACTAATACCATAACTAATCATTAAATATCAATTAATTATAATATTAAGTTAATCAATTTCCTTCAATTAAATAAAAACTGGTCTATAGTTAATAAGCGTAGCTTTGATTGGTAAAACCCATGCCGCAGGGACAACCGTTGTATCACAGATCAACGTGTGTCCTGCTGCCCGATAAACATGGAGCAAGACAATTCGTTTCACAAAAATGCAAGGGTTAGGCAATGATTTTGTCGTGATTGATGCCATCAATCAATCCATCAACCTGACCTCTGAACAAATCAGACATATTGCTGACCGGCATTTCGGTATTGGATGCGATCAACTGTTATTGGTGGAACCCGCCGTCTCCAACAGCGCCGACTTCCGCTACCGGATTTTTAACGCCGATGGCAGCGAAGTCGCACAATGTGGTAATGGCGCTCGCTGTTTCGCTCGGTTTGTACGTGACAAGCAACTCACTGATAAAAACACTGTCCGGGTAGAAACCCACGCCGGTCAATTGTTACTGACATTTACCGGCAGCGGGCAGATTACCGTCAATATGGGTATTCCCTGTCATGCTCCGGATAAAATTCCCTTAAAAACATCTCAGGAAGCGAAAGCCTACACCCTGACCATCGATGGTGTGTCTCATGTTTTTGGTGCGGTATCGATGGGCAACCCACACGCAGTCTTGCAGGTTGCCGATATCAGCACAGCTCCGGTACTCACACTGGGGGCTGCTCTGGAAAAGCATCCATTTTTTCCAGAACGGGTGAATGTCGGTTTTATGCAAATCATAAACCCGAAACATATTCTCTTGCGCGTTTATGAACGTGGCGCCGCGGAAACACTCGCCTGCGGCAGTGGCGCCTGTGCCGCTGTCGTGGTCGGTATCGAACAGGGCTTGCTGTCTGATAACGTCAAAGTCACCCTGCCGGGGGGAAACCTCGATATTCAATGGCAAGGCCGGAGTAAACCGGTATTTATGACCGGCCCGGCCCTAACCGTATTTGAAGGAAATATAGAATTATGATTAACCCTATAAGATTACAAAAATCGATTCTAACTTCTGATCAGGTTGCCGATTACCTTTGGCAGCATCCTGATTTTTTCCAGGAACATTTGCAACTGTTGGAACAAATGCACATCCCGCATCCTACAGGCAGTGCGATTTCGCTGATTGCCAAACAACTGGAACTGTTCCGAAATCGGCATCAAGACATGGAAAACCAGCTTGCCGCACTCATTGAAATTGCCCGGGAAAATGACATCTTATGCAAGCGTATGCATGAATTGACGCTGGCCATGCTGGATTCCGCGACTATGGAAGAAGCGGTAAGCAATCTGCACCAGGTATTGTTCGATTGTTTTATGGCCGACTATGTAGCCGTCAAAATTTTCCAGAACAACCCGGCATCGCCAATTAAAGACCTTTTTGTCTCGCCCGACGACGAAGCATTGAATCATTTCAGCAAAATTCTGGCCAACAACCGGCCAAAATGCGCGGCTCCCACCCTGCCCCAGGCAAAGTTTTTTTTCGGTGAAGAGGAGGCGTTCAATGTCAAGTCATGTGCATTTATTCCGCTCATTTTTACCAAGCTGGAGGGATTATTGGTCATCGGCAGTTGTCAAAAAGGACGTTACCACTACGATATGGGCGATCTGTTTCTAACTCAAATCAGTGAAATTGTCGGCACCCGGTTAATTTCTTTATTACACGAACAACAGTGTTGAGCAGCATGCATACCCATGCCAGAGACTGGCTTAATGAATTTTTTGAACAATTGAGCGTCGAAAAAAGAGCCTCTGAACACACTTTGAAAAGTTACCGGCGGGATTTGCAACATTTGCTTGATTATTGTGAAAAACACGATATCACTCAATGGAGCGATTTACAACAAGCTGACATACGCCAGCATATCGCCGCGCGTCACCGCCGCGGACTGAGCGGCAGCAGCCTGCACCGCGAATTATCGGCCTTACGCAGTTTTTTTAATTTCCTGATCAAACAGGGCCGGCTGGCAAATAACCCTGCCAGCCTGGTGCAAGCCCCCAAACAAACCCGAAATTTACCCAAAACCCTGGATACCGACCAAATCAGCGGTCTTCTTGAACCCCCTACAGACTCCGTTTATGAAATACGGGATTTAGCCATCTTCGAATTATTTTATTCATCCGGTTTACGTCTGAGTGAATTGGCCACACTCAACCTGGAAGATATCGATCGGCCTAATCAAACCCTTATCGTGCGTAAAGGCAAAGGCGGCAAGTCCAGAATCCTGCCCATCGGCCGCAAGGCAATCCAGGCATTGAATCATTGGTTGAACTATCGCCAGGCATTCACTACGGAAACGGTCAATGCCTTGTTTGTCAGCAAACAAGGCAAACGCCTGAGCAATCGCAGCATTCAGCTAAGGCTGGCTCAGTGGTGCAAAAAGAAGGGTCTGAATACACACATTCACCCACATATGCTACGGCATTCCTTTGCCAGTCATTTATTGGAATCCAGCCAGGATTTACGGGCAGTACAGGAATTGTTGGGACATAGCAACATCAGTTCAACCCAGATTTACACGCACCTGGATTTCAGCCATTTGGCGTCGGTTTATGACAAAACCCACCCCCGGGCAACAAAACATAAAAATAAAAAATAACTTCCTGCGCAATGCTCAAAAACCTGATACCATTAGCAAATTCATTAACTCAAGTACACGTTTAAAAATAAACACTGCTTTTAGACAAAAGGATACCACACATGTCGTCAACCGCACCCGAACATCCCGAAGCCTCCAGGGGATTACTCTGGGGAATCGGCGTCTTTACATCAATCGTCATCATAGGCCTGTTTGCCCTGGGTTCTTACTGGAGTTTTGAACCCGAACCGTTTGATGTCAAGCAAGAGGCCATAAAGCGGGCTAATGTGCAGCGCGTTGACGAACTGCCTGTGGGTTATGTTTATGCAAACACATTGGCACATATTGCCGAAACCCTGTTATATAAATCCGGTGGTTATATTACCAATGATGTCGCGCCTCCAGGCGTTTTCCTGGACAACCTGCCATCCTGGGAATACGGCGCCCTGGTCATGCTCCGCGATGCCACCACCGCATTGAGAAACCACTTGTCGCGTAATCAATCACAATCCGCCGAAGACCCCGATCTGGCCAAAGCGGAACCCTATTTTTACTATGAACGCAACTCCTGGGCCTTGCCCTCCACCGAGATTGAATATGAAAAAGGCATACTTGCCTTAAACAAATACATGCAGCGCCTGAAAGATCCGAATGCCGCCAAACCGGGCCATTTCTATTCCCGGGCAGACAACCTTTGGCAATACACTGAAATCGTAATCAAACGCCTGGGCGGTCTGTCCACCCGTCTGGGAGCGAGCACTGATCGTTACAACCCCACGCCTTTATCAGGTGTTGACAAATCATCGCCGGTACAAAGAACCTCCTGGATGGAAATCGACAACGTTTTCTGGGAAGCCCGTGGAGCAGCTTGGGCCTTATTGCATATTCTGAAAGCGGTTAAATATGATTTCCGGGAAATTCTTCTGGACAAACGCGCCATGAACACGGTTGACATCATGATTCATGAAATGGAAAGCGCATTGGCGCCGATTATGAGTCCGGTTATTCTGGACGGTGACGGTTATGGCTTGTTTGCCAATTACTCATTGACGATGGCCAATTATATCGCCCGCGCCAATGCTGCGGCTCTGGATTTACGTGACGTAATGAACCGGGGATAACTGGCCTGCCTGTCTACAAGCCGGCAACAGTAAATCTGTACTTTTTATTGAAAATCCATGCAACAAGAAATCAACGAAAACCTGAAAAAACTCAGCACCTGGAAACGCATATTTTTCATGCTGGTATTCGCTATTATTATTGGTTTGGTGCGCATGTTATTATGGGCTGTTGTCCTGCTACAAATTGCCTCGGTATTGCTGATGGGTAGCACCAACCGGAATATCTTGAATTTCGGGCGCAGTCTTTCAGCTTATATTTATCATATATTGCTCTTCCTGACTTTTAACAGCGATCAACTCCCATTCCCGTTTTCGGACTGGTCATTGACCGAGCAAGCTGAAAAAACACTGACCAGCCCGGAAAACGATCCATAGACCGCTGTGCCCGACATCACCCGCAAAATCATTCATTTTGCGGTGGCAGGTGATTATTTTAATTAAATCATAAAGTTATGAATTTAATAATTTCACTAGGCTACGTATAGGCTACATTTTTCAGCAAAATACGCTCCATAACGCCCATGCCACAACAAAGCACATAAACAACGTTATAACCCCTCTAAGCATTCTTAAACCTCTCGATAATTTCATCTACGGCTAACCCTGAATTTAAGTTATTGATTCGTTTTCCCGTGCAGGCATATGCTCTTTTTAAGAAACAACACCCATTGCAAAATGTATACCATGCTTTAACCATTTGAATTATATATAAAATATCAATGTTGGCATGAAATCATGCTAGGG
>CAZDXJ010000096.1:0-7333 GCA_964509475.1 uncultured Methylococcaceae bacterium
ACCTCAACAACAGCTATTTTCAAAATCCGCAACCGTGACCGCGTGAAGTATAGTTACCTAATGATGGCGCGGGCTGATTTTCCGTGAATATCACTAACGACGACCGACAAATGAATACCACCCGTGAGTTACCTTGTGCATGCGATTCTTTTCACCCGACAGCACGCCCGTCAATTTTTGTATTTGCCGGGCGATCAAGCGCAAACTACGCAAATCCTGCGGTGGAACAAATCTGCGGCTACAGTTCTGAAAACGCATCGATGATCGAACAATGATCGTCTGACGATTCGGATTGACAGCGTTTGAGTAATTTATCCAGAACATTACGCAACATCGTCAAATCGTCTATCTGTTCATCGATTCGCCGCCGCTTTTGCTCGGCAATTTTTCTGACCGCTTCACAATGCGCACCATCCAAAGACAACAGCTCCAGAATTTCTTTCAGGGTAAAACCCGCTTGCTGGGCACGCTTGATAAAACGCAATCGAAACACAGCCGTATCAGGATAACAACGATACCCGGTCAAAGGTTTTTCAGGTTCAGGTAATAAACCCTTGCGTTGATAATGGCGAATCGTTTCAATAGTTACACCGGCTTGTCGGGCCAGTTTACCTATGGTTAAACTCATATGCTCACAAAATCCTGTATTGATTGCCCAGGCAACATATAAACGCATATAATCGTATTTGTCTACAAAACCCGAAAACCAAATGGAAATCCTGCAATTACCGGTTCTTACCGACAATTATATTTATCTGATTCATGATGCGCTGTCCGGCGATACCGCCGTTGTCGATCCGGCGCTGGCCGGGCCGGTTTTGGATACACTCAAGGAAAAAGGCTGGCGCTTGACCCACATTTTAAACACTCATCATCATTTTGATCATGTCGGTGGCAATCTGCAACTCAAGGAAGCAACCGGTTGCCGGATATACGCCTCCCGATCGGACAGACAGCGCATCCCAGGCATTGATGTTTGCCTGGCTGAAGGCGACTCCATCCACCTGGGCCAAAACCAGGCCACGATACTGGAAACTCCAGGACATACCCTGGGGCACATCGTGTATTATTTTGCGGAACAGGCCGCGCTGTTCTGCGGTGACACGCTGTTTGTCATGGGCTGTGGACGTTTGTTTGAAGGTTCGGCGGAGCAAATGTGGCAATCGTTGGCTAAGCTAAAACAGCTACCGGCCCACTGCAAGGTTTACTGCGCCCATGAATACACTCAAAACAATGGCCGCTTCGCTTTAACTGTCGATCCCGACAATACTGCCTTACAAACGCTCATGCGCCAGATTGACCAGGAGAGGTCACAAAACCGGCCAACCGTACCTTCCACGCTGAAACAGGAGCTGGCTACCAATCCGTTCCTGCGTGCCGACCAGCCGGATATACAAAATCGTCTGAACATGTCAGGAAAACAGCCGGTCGAGGTTTTTGCCAAAATACGCTCGCTGAAAGACCGATTTTAACAAAACAGGTGGCATCGAGATGGTTGACTGTACCGCCCTGGCTCTTGCAGATTGAGCCGAGTAATGTTTATTCAGTCTTTCATGCAACCCGCCATTCCCTATCTTGAATTTTTATGCCTTTCGTACCACTATTTTATTTCCAATTCATTTATTGTCATCACTACAGAACATTCAGAAAAAACAATCAAAGCCTATCAACGTCCCAACAAAGCGATACGCAACATGCAGACCCATCCTTTCAGCTTTTTGCCCAACCCCGGCGCTTGGCGTAGACGCCGATGGCCGGGTAATAACTGACCTTTGGCCAGTTTGCTGATTTTCTGCTTGACCGCCGGCTCCAGTTTGCCATCGGCCGCCAGTTCAAACAGTAAGGCTTTGACATTACCCAAGTCAAAAAAGTCACGCTGCCAACACCATTTGTAATTGCCGCCGTAGCGGAACCAGGAACCACCAATACCGGCCACTTCATAATCCGATCCGTCTTGCCGCTTTGCCGGCGCAACCTGACGCCAGAAACCAATCACTTCCCCTTGTTTCTCATCAATGAGGATTTTTTCATACGGATAAGACCAGTCTTCAAACCCTTGCATCTGCACGCCCAAGGCCCACTTCTCAATCTGCTCCCGCCCCAGGGCGACAAATTCTTCATTCGGCCCGACATTCCAGCGATATTCCGCATCATCAGTATAGAACCCCCCCAGATGCTGCGCCCAGTTACCGGCCTGTTCCGCTTTGCGGTTGGCTTCCAGCCAGCGCCTCAGCATTTCTTCGAGTTCTTCGCGGGGATATTTAGCCATCTTTTTTGTCCTCTGTATCGGTTTCGACTTTTATCGCCTGGGTCGGGCAATATTTTTCCGCCAAACGCGCTTTGGTCAACAAGGTATCGGGCGGGTTATCCTGTAGTACGGTCAATTTTCCTTGTTCATCGACCTGAAAAATTTCCGGTGCTTCGCTCATACAAGCGGCATGTCCTTGACATAAATCATAATCCACCGTGATTCTGCAAGTGGATTTTGCCGGTGATTGCACCACTTCCGAGGTATCCGGCCCTGCTTTCACAGCCGCCGCCGATGCTGCGGATCGGCGGCGATAACGAAGCCGGCAAGGTTCAGCCGGTTGCACCACCATTTTTTCAAAATCGTCGATATACGCTTCCGGTTCACAAACCAGTTCAAACGTATAACGGCGCAACAATATGCTGAAGATGGCTTTTAATTGCAACATCGCAAAGGCGTTGCCGGTACATTTATGGCGGCCACCGCCAAAGGCAATCCAGCTAAATGGAATACGGTCTTCCTGGCGCTGTGGGCTGTAACGCTCCGGATCAAACACTTCCGGGTCTGGAAAGATTTCCGCAATGCGATGGGAAACACGCGGTGAAACACAAACAAATTTACCCGCCTTGATAGTGTAATCCTTGTAATGCAAATCACGCATGACCTTGCGAATCAAAAAAATCAACGGTGGATGCAAGCGCAAGACTTCCTTGATGACATTTTCCAGACGCGGTATCTCGCGCAAGGACTGAAACGTGACTTCGCCCTGTTCACCAAACAATTGATCCAGTTCTTGCAAAACCTGTTGATAATGCTCTGGCCGTTTGACCAGCTCAATCAGTACCCAGGCGGCCGTTCCTGCCGTGGTATGGTGGCCCGCGAAAATGGTGCCGACCAGCATACCGGTGATTTCATGCGCGGAAAGTCGGCTGCCATCGTCATAACGGGCATCGATCAAAAGCTGAAACGCGTCTTCACTTTTTTCCGGCTTGCGTTTGCGTTTTTCGATAATTTCAGTAACCAGTTCCTCGATACGCACCCGCGCCTTGTCGCGGCGCCGGAATACCGGCAATGGCAGATAGGGAAATACAAACGCCAGCGGATTGACGCCCCGTTCCAGATCATGATAAATCTGCGAAAATTCCTCGTTCAGTTCATAGCGAAATTCCCGCCCCAACAGACAGTGACTGGAGGTATAGATAGTCAATTGTTTCATGAATTCCAGCAAATCAATTTCACCACTTTCACCCCAATCGGCAATCATGCCCTCCACTTCCTGGACAATGACCTGAGCATAACCGCGCATGGGTTTGTCGCGCAACACCGGCATCAACATTTTCAATTGTTGATCCTTTTTATGTGGCGGCGCATCGAAAACCACACCCTTGCCAAATATCGGCGTCATCACCTTGTAGGCGGCGCTCTGATCGAGTTGATCATCCGGTGCGCGAAAAAAGGCTTCGTTCGCCTCCGGCCCACTCATGAACACCATTTCCTGATGAAACATGCGAAATTCGCCAATCTCCCCCAATCTTTCCCGCAACCGCATTAAAAAGGTAAACGGATTGCGGGCAAAACTCAGCATATGCCCGACAATGGGCAATGCCCCGGATAGTTTAGGTGCGGCGTGGTTCATTTTACGATGCGGCATGATTATTTTTTAACTTGCTGTTGCAATAATTGATTCACTTGCTGAATATCAAAATGCTCCGGATCAAATTCATCAACACCCAGCCATTCCAGCATTTCCTCATGCTCAGGATGTTCCGGGTTACTGACTGTTTCCATGAGGGACTCATATCCCCAAACGCCGCCGCAGTCTTCTGGTGGACACGCTCTTTTCCCCTTGATACATACAGGTCATTGTTGGTCTTTGCTGAACGGCAGAATTTTTTCCAGAAGTATTCTATGTTCCCAATCATCGCCAAAATCATATTCATAAATCATGGAATTCTTCTCCGTTGTCAGCAACGTATTCAACCGGCAACGCGCTTCATCTTCGCTATCTCCAAACAGGTTGTCGATTTCTTCTACAGGATCAGAGTCATAAAATACATTATTATGAACGAACCGGTGAAGATGATAATTTTCCCAGCCCATGGAAATTTGTATGACCGTATGCAATTGCTCGAGAGTAATGTCTTCATTGACTAATACTCTCCTCCATATAGGCGGTTTGGAACCATTCAAGGTAATTTTTAACTGATAAATATTGTCAGTCATCGCAGATATTCTCCCAATACAAAAAAATAAAAGGTCATTTTTTAGGTCGCATATGGGGAAACAACAGAACATCCCGAATCGACGGCGCATCGGTGAACAGCATGACCAGGCGGTCGATACCGATACCCTCACCGGCCGTTGGCGGCATACCGTGTTCCAGAGCGGTAATGTAATCGGCATCATAAGGCATGGCTTCATCATCGCCGGCTTCTTTCTCGGCAACCTGCTGACGGAAACGCTCGGCCTGATCCTCGGCATCGTTCAATTCGGTAAAGCCGTTGGCAATTTCGCGGCCACCGACAAAAAACTCGAAGCGGTCGGTCACATGCGGGTCTTGATCATTACGCCGCGCCAAAGGCGACACTTCCACCGGATAGGCGGTGATAAAGGTCGGCTGCATCAAACGATGTTCGACGGTTTTTTCAAAAATCTCGATCTGCACCTTGCCCAAACCATAACTGTCCTTGACCGGTATATTCAGGTTTTCGGCCACCTTGACCGCCGCCTCACGGCTGCATAGATCATTCATACCCAGACCGGGATTGAAGTGCAGGATCGATTCCAGTACGGTCATGCGCTCAAAGGGCTTGGCAAAATCATAGCTTTCGCCTTGATAGGTGATTTGACTCTGGCCAACCACTTCCCCGGCAATACCGCGCAGCATCGCCTCGGTCAAATCCATTAAATCCTGGTATTCGGCATAAGCCTGATAAAATTCCAACATGGTAAATTCAGGATTATGCCGGGTGGACAGGCCTTCGTTACGGAAATTGCGGTTAATTTCAAAAACCCGCTCGAAACCACCGACCACCAGACGTTTTAAATACAATTCCGGCGCAATGCGCAAATAAAGTCCCATATCCAGGGCATTATGATGGGTTTGAAAAGGGCGCGCCGTCGCACCGCCGGGAATGGCCTGCATCATTGGCGTTTCCACCTCGATGAACTGCCTGTTGGTTAAAAACTGGCGTATATAATTGACAATCCGGGAGCGAATCAAAAACGTTTTGCGCGATTCATCGCTCATGATCAAATCCAGATAACGTTGACGGTATTTGATCTCCTGGTCGGCCAGACCATGAAATTTTTCCGGCAACGGCCGCAAGGCTTTGGTCAGCAAACGGATATCATCGACCTTGACACTGAGTTCCCCAACCTTGGTTTTGAATAAAACACCTTCGGCACCGATAATATCGCCGATATCCCATTTCTTGAACTGTTCGTTATAAACCCCTTCCGGCAGATTATCCCGGGCCACATACAATTGCAGACTGCCCGACATATCCTTGATATGGCAAAAGCTGGCCTTGCCCATGATGCGCCGGGTCATCATGCGCCCGGCGACCTTTACCCGCACCGGTTCGGCTTCCAGTTCTTCCTTGGATTTATCGCCGTATTCGGCAATCACTTCACCGGCAATGACATTGCGGCGGAAATCGGTTGGAAACGCGATACCCTGCTCGCGCAACAAAGCCAGTTTTTCACGGCGCTGTTTTATCTGTTCCTGTTCGTCTCGTTCAACTTCTGACATAGTCTCTTCAAAATAGTTAATTCACTGGGTTACAAACCGCTTTTCAAGCTGGCTTCGATAAAGGGATCCAAATCACCGTCCAACACCGCCTGGGTATTGCCGGTTTCGACCTGGGTGCGCAAATCCTTGATCCGCGACTGATCCAGAACATAGGATCGAATCTGGCTGCCCCAGCCAATATCCGACTTGCTGTCTTCAACCGCCTGCTGATCGGCGTTGCGTTTGAGCATTTCCATCTCATACAGCTTGGCTTTCAGTTGCTTCATCGCGGTATGGCGGTTCTTGTGCTGGGAGCGCTCATTTTGACATTGCACGACAATACCACTGGGGTGATGGGTAATCCGTACCGCCGATTCGGTACGGTTGACATGCTGACCACCAGCGCCGCTGGCCCGGTAGACATCGATACGCAAATCGGCTGGATTGATTTCAATATCGATATCATCATCCACCTCCGGCGAAACGAATACCGCCGCAAACGAAGTATGCCGGCGGTTGCCGGAATCAAACGGCGATTTTCTGACCAGCCGGTGGACACCGGTTTCGGTGCGCAGCCAGCCGAAGGCATACTCGCCATTCACCTTGATGGTGGCACTTTTGATACCGGCCACATCGCCGGCCGATTCCTCGATAATTTCGGTTTGAAAACCCTTGCGTTCGGCCCAGCGCAAATACATGCGCAACAATATCTCCGCCCAATCCTGCGCTTCCGTGCCGCCGGAACCGGCCTGAATATCCAAAAAGGCATTGTTGGCATCCATTTCGCCACTGAACATGCGCTGAAATTCCAGTTTTTCGACCGTTCCACGCAGGCCCTGCAAATCCGCATCGACCATGGCAACGGTTTCGGCATCACCTTCCTCGACCGCCATTTGCAGAATTTCTTGCGATTCGGTCAAACCCCGATCCAGTTCATCGATGCCGCGGACAACCTGCTCCAGTTGGCCCCGCTCCCTGCCTAAAGCCTGAGCGCGTTCGGGATTGTCCCAAACTTTGGGGTCTTCCAGTTCCCTTAAAACCTCGACCAGACGCTCATGTTTGACATCATAGTCAAAGATACCCCCTTAGCGCATGGGTACGGCTTTTGAGATCGGAAATAGTGTTTTTGATTGGATTGATTTCTAGCATTTTAATGGATTTCGTGTAATGGTTCGGCAAAAGAAGAATATTTTGCCAGGTTTTGAAAAAACTGTATTGCCAATGCGACCGTTATGTTGCCTGCATTCTTGGCAAAAATTCAGTACCGACCGCATAGTCCTGAGTAAAATTTGATTATTATACTCTACGCGGTTACGAATGCGGAAAATAAAGCAAACATCGGGACGAAACGC
>CAZDXJ010000097.1:0-7236 GCA_964509475.1 uncultured Methylococcaceae bacterium
CAGAAATTAAGGGCATAATTAGTGCCATGAAATAATTGTGCCGAACGGTATTGGTGTGCTTGGCACTATATGTAGTGGTTACCCCATAAAGTCGGGAAGAGCCAGGTCGTACATTAATTGCAGGTGCGAATTCATTCGCACGATTCGAATAAATTCGAACCTGCACTGGGCTGTTCATTCCAAAATGGGAAATTACCAGGATATTTTACTCAGCACGGTTACGAATGGTTACGAATGCAAAAAAATGAAACCTGATAAGGGCTGGGATTACAACCCGGGGGCGGGTTTAACAGAAGGGGTGAGGCGGGCGGTTGATAGTCGGCAAAACAAGGGGAATGGGGTATTATTGATGACTATGATTGATTTGTTATCACAGGAAACACCACCGGTCTCAAACGGTGATTACCATAGGGCTGCAAGTGGTGGGAAACACGCTGGCTTTTTTAATAAGTACAATATGTTGGCTGATCAGGAATTAAAAAAAATCTATTGCGTCATTTAAAAAGCAGATTGATAATCATAAAAAATGGATTGAAAACCCGGAGATAAAACTGGGGGACCTGTCACTATTTGACCCACGGCAAATCGAAGCATTGGTCAACAAAAAGTGGCCGAATGATATTGCAAGACAAACAGAGCAAATGAATATTATTATCGGTATTTTAATACAACGGGGACAAGAATAATGAAAGACGTTATATTGGAAGAAATACTTACCCTGGCTTTAGAACAGTTAGAAAACAAACAGGACGTGCTGTCTGATTTCGATAAAGGCCGAATGATGGCATTTTACGAAATATTGTCCACAGCAAAAGAACAGGCTGATTTACTGGACGTTAAATTTGATGATAAAAGGTTGAACCAGGCCAATCCAGAGAAATTGCTGGCCTCAAAAAAACAAGCGGCTTGAATGATATCCATTGAACTAGTAGTTCGTTTCATCAAAAGGTTTACAATAATTTGTTCGAAAGTGATTTTTAATAGAGCAAATTTTTCATACATTTACTGACCGAAAGGTTTATCAATAAATGTAAATGTTATAACGAATCGTTCTACTAGACACCCGACAGGTTGAGTCAGCATTAAACAGATTGCAACAGAGAACAGCAAATCTCAACCCAGCGCTAGATACAATTGGCGCGCACATCGTTTCTGAAATTGCATTAAATTTCAGAGACACGCGAGACCCATACGGCAACCCGTGGCAAGAGCTGTCACCTGTCACGATTGCAAAGCGCCGTAATCGCAGCAACAAGCCGCTCAACGACACAGGTCGCTTGAAAAACAGCATCACCCACAACGTCACCCATAACGCGGTTGAAATCGGCACTAATGTCGAATACGCCATCAACCATTAGTGTGGCGCACGAAAAGGACAAGACAGCGCCTCGCCGCTCATCCCCTGGGGCGATTGTTCCGGCACGGCCATTTTTACCCACCGAGCAAGGCGGCCTGCCGTCATCATGGGAGCAGGATATTATCGACATCATCCATAACCATTTAAACGACGCATTGCCTTGATTTTTTCTGATTGGCATGGACAAATTGTCAGTGTCTTTGCTTTTTTTATATTTACGGCAATTGGTTGGGAAGTTGAGTGTCGATCAGCTGCTTGTATACTATCAAGTGATGTTGCCAGAAACTGTCGTTTTTTTCCTTGTTATCCTTGATGCCGCGCAGTGAAACCAATTGTCCGCATTGCGTGTAGTTGATCGATGCCGATGCGCTGATTCCTCCGGTAGCCTCGCTAAGATAGTTTTTATCGATGTTGTCGAATAAATAGCTTCTTGCCTGTTTTGCATTATCGTTGACAAATTCACCGACTATCTTGCGTATCCAGCGTAATGTGGCGCCGATTCCATTGACCAGTTTTGCGGCAATCTTGCCGATGAATTTTATTTGCTTCAAAAAAACAGGAATTGGATTTGCGGTGATGTCATCGATAAGTCCGATAGAAAACGGTACCTGGGTTACCCAGTCGCGGGAATTATTGATACAAATTGCCCGTCCCTCGTTACCCGCAACTTGAGCGAAATGTTGGGCAAATTGCCAGTTTCCGGGTTTTGGTTGCGCAAAGACATAAGATTTGAAGCTGAGGTTTTTCGAACTTATCCGGTTGTCAAAAACAGTAGTATTATCCGTTTGGCTGGCGTGATAAAACAATGCGTGCAGTAAAGTTGCGATGGCAGCTCCCTGGCTATGTCCGACAATGTAAATTTCGCTGTTATCTTCAATTTGAAGCAACTGCCGCAAAATTCCTTTTTGTTTATGAAAGGTCAAAATAGCCGCCCCCCAACTGAAACCAAGGTGTACTGCGCCATCTTCGACAGGGGCAAAACATAACGGCAGTCTGTTGTTTTGTGGTCCTACTTCCAGAAAGCCGTTTGATTTAAGCGTGGTTGCCAGGGCATCGTTTACGATACTGCCTATATCGTTTACCGTGCCCCGGATTATGACTGCATATTGTTTACTGTCTTGTTTGTGCCAGAATTCCCAGGCATTATCGAAAGGGCCCAAACCATCCTGTTCTTCACCGGTTCTGTTTTTTTCCTTGTCACCGGAAAACTTGTTATGGCCATCGAAGATTTTTGTCCATCCCTGCGGGGGATCGGGGATTGGTGCATCGGTTCCGGTGCCATTAAGCTGCATGCATAAATTAAGAAATACTTGGGCTTCAGTTTTATAAAAACCGTTGGTAAGTTCTGCCATGTTGCCTCCTGTTGGGGATAATAAACCCGTTTTCATCATCGCACGGGTTGATTTAGCAATATTACAAATATTGACTTACGCCTTTTTCGGCGCGAGTCAAGCGGGTTTGTTTGAGCCTTTGCATCAGACGTTGATAATTGCGTTGTTGATGGGTTTTATCGTGCGCCGGGTGCCACAAATGTAATACCGGTAGCGCAAAACGGCCCTCTTTTCGGTAAACGCCCTGGTGAATCAGGCGTATGACCAGATCGGAGTCTTCATAACCCCAGCCTTCAAATTGTTCGTCAAAGCCGTTGACTTGCAAAAAATCGGCTTTCCACACACCCAGATTGCAAGTCATGGCTTGTTGCCATTTACGGGCTTGCAGTTTGCGCAGATTTCCTAACGGTAAACGCAACAACGGACTGATCCGGTTGATTTTTTTCTGCAATCGCAACGTGCCGAAAAATAACAAAGAAGCTTGGTATAAAGGGACAGGCCGGGTCAATACGTGCCGGGTAAACGCTTGATTCAATAATACCCGATTTCCCGGTACAAAATAACCCTTTTCAGCCAGTTGCCGGTGTTTTTCGATAAAGTCGGGGAAAAGCAGGCAATCGCCATCGGTGAATATCAGATAATCGCCGTGACTTTGCGCCACCGCCTTGTTGCGGATGGTTCCGGCGCGAAAGCCCCGGTCGGCATGGAAAACATGCCGTATTGCAATGTCCCGGTTTTGATAGTGTTTTATTTTGTCGGCGGTGGCTTGTTCCGAGCCGTCATCGGCGATTAGAATTTCAAAATTTCGATCCGGTTGATTGAGCAGGCTGTCCAGGCAAAGGCCTAACGCTTCGGGCCAGTTATAGGTGGTGACGATGACAGATATGAGCGGCATTATTTTGTTTGGCTTTGTTGCTGCAGAAGCCAGAGCTTGGCGTATTTATAATAAGCGCCTTCGGCATTGGATAAGGCCAGCATCAGGCCATGAGGGCCATCGAGACAGGCGCCTTTGAGGATATAGGTGCGGAAAAAAGTCCATAAAGCCCGCAATATAGCTTGGCCTAAGGAGGTTTTTTTGCCTTCCTGCATTCGCATTTGTGCGCCTAATGATGAATACTGGTTCATTTTAACAAGGACTTCCTCAAGGTCGGTGAAGGCTTCATGGATTAATGGATGCTGGCATGTTCCGGTTTTTCCGTCAATGACAATGCGCTCGTGTACCGGGTCAGGGCTGAAACGGCCGCAGCCGCGGCGAAACAAGCGCGGTGTGTAATCCGGCCACCAGCCACCGTGCTTGATGAATTGGCCACAGTAACTGGACAGGCGCGGTATATTGAAGGCAGCGTATTGGTTTTGTTCCAGCTTGTTCTGGATTTCCTGGCGCAGCGCATCGCTTACCCTTTCATCGGCATCAATGGAGAGTATCCAGTCACCGCTGGCCTTATCCAGCGCCCGCTGTTTTTGCAGGCCAAAGCCGGGCCAGTCGGTTTGATAAACCTTATCAGTATAGTTCAGGCATTTTTCGCGGGTATCGTCGCTGCTGCCCGAATCCAGCACAATAATTTCATCGGCCCAGTGAACCGATTGCAGACAGGCGTCAATATGCGCCGATTCATTTTTGGTGATGATGATAACGCTTAACATGATTGTGTGGGTTTTTCCGCAGCTTGCGTACTTGTCAGAGGCGCCAGACTCAAGGCAATCAGACAGGCAAACCAATGGCCTTCGGCATGATCAAGAAGGGTTGAGTTGAGCAGGCTGTTGAGGGTAAAGGTAAGCAGGACGCCTTGCGCGAACCATTGTTGTTTTGCGGCCAGCAATTTTTGTTGGCGATAATAACTGAATAACAATCCAAGAAACAACAGGATGCCCAAAAGGCCGGTCTGTACGCCAAGCATGAGAAATTCATTGTGTGCATTTGATGTTTTAATGTCATCAGCGGCGGCAACCCGGGCATATTGTGAAGCAAAACTTCCGGTGCCGTGACCGAGCAGGGGTTTTTCGGCAATCAGCTCGATGGAATGTTTCCAGAAGGTCAGGCGCTGCCCCATGGAAGAATGGGTTTCGGTATGGCCTTGCAGATACGACCGGGAATTGGCAATGCCTTCATGGATGCGTTGACCGCCGCTGCTGAAATTGAGGAAAAATATAAAAAACAGAATATTAAAGCCAATAAAAGCCGCCGCCTTGAATTTACTCAAACGTTGATAGCTGAATAAAAAACTGAGTAGAAAATAAAGCAGTTGGCCGGTGCGTCCATCGATCATAAAAAACAGATTGCAGGTTGACAGCAGAAATAAAACGATCCAGAACCTGCGCCAGGCGGGGTTGTCGATAAGCTGATGGGCGCAATAAAATGCCAGAAAGGCCATGAACAAGCTGTGGGTAATCCGCATTTTCAAACTGGGAGAGGCGCGTGCTGATTCCGGCGCCGGCAGGAAATCAAAATAAATCGCATAGGAGCTGATCAAGGTGATGAGCAAAGAGAGAAACAGGGCGTAGAAGCCCCAGCGATAAAAATTTTCCTGATCCAAAAAACCCAGTAATACGACCAGTAACAAAAGTTCATGATATTTTTTCAGGCCGGATAAACCTTCCTGAACCGGAACCGGACTGTAGAAGATAGCCAGGGTCAGAGCGGTAAACAGGGCAAAGGCAAACAGAGCCGTGGGATTGCGCTTTAACAAGACAGGCAATTGCATGAATTGCCCGGACAGGAGCCAGATCAGAAAAATCAGAAAACTGAATAATGTCGTCAGAGCCGTGGAAAAAGGGATAACAAAGATGAGCAGGATGCTAAAAACAGCGCCGGTATAAAGGGCTTGTGACTGAAGCTGATTATATAAACGGGCAAACGGCATATTGGATGTTTGATCGGGTTTGAATTGAAAAAAATAATACAGTAACTATCCGCCCTAGGTTTGTTGGTGCTGGAGTTGATTTGCCAAAATACTTCCCTGTAAGCGTTGACAGCAATGTCCTGTTGCCGTCAGCCTGATAAAATCAATACCTGTTCTGGGCAATAAGGAGCGGGGCATTACAAAATAATGCCCATTATATACTGCACGCAGCCACATTTGCGGATTTTGAATATCAAATGAATCAAGCACGAAAAACACAAAAGCCTGTCAGGTTGGGTTCGGCGATAGCCGTAACCCAATAATTCCGTGCCATGTGTTGGGTTACGCTGCGCTAACCCATCCTCTATCGACCGCAAATTGGATAATTTCCATCTTGCGATTGATATGGAGAGATGGTATCTACGAACCTGGGCAACGGGCATTGGCCGATCTGCTGCGCGCCTGTCGGCCACCCGGTCGGCGATCGGCCTTGCGCTGTGCGGATCAATCCGCACCTACCCCAATTCGATATTGGTTTTTACGGGATATGCCTTGCTCAGCCTTGTAGGGCGCGGCAAACCAGGCCGGTCTGCCGCAGCACAGGCAGGCGTTTCGTTCCGATGTTTGTTTTATTTTCCGCATTCGTAACCGCGTAGAGTATGACGTTATTTGCCATGTTGTTCGGAAACGGCCAGGATTTTTTCAATGGTCTCGATAACCGGTCTGGCGGACAAGGTATCCAGACATCGGCTATGACTTTGCCGGTGCCGGTCGCAGCCTTCCTGCTGGCAGGGAACGCAATCGGCTTTCCCCTGGATTAAAAAAACATTATTGACCTGCTGGTTGCCGGTTTTGGCAAACGGATTTTGCGGCCGCGAAAAATGGGCAGGCCAGGGCGCCCATTTTACCGGGTTTGTTGGGCCGTACAGGGCAATAACCGGGGTTCCGGTGGCGGCGGCAAGGTGGGTGATACCCGTATCCGGACCGATGAATAAACGGGCCTGTTCGATAATATGCGTCATCTGGGCCAGGGTTGTTTTACCCGCCAGATTGATTGTTTCCGCTGGTAGCTGGGCTTGTATCGCAGCGATATAATCGGATTCGGCCTGTCCCGGGCCGCCACTCAGCACCAGTTTGAGACCTTGTTTGGCCAGGAAGTTGGCTGTTTCTATCCAGCCTGTCTGGGTCCAGCGTTTGTAAGTCCATTGCGGATGGCAATGCAGTACCGCGTAATTTTGCGGCAATGAAAAAGTCCGGGATATCGTATGGGTATCGGAAAGTTGTGGGGGAACCAAGGTGTAATTTTCCGGAATACCCAGCAAATGACCGAGTTTCAGTAAGGATAGGACGGTATGGGTTTTAAGTTCATCGTATTCGCTCCATGCCTGGACAAAATAGCGTTTCCACCAACCTTTGGCATTTCTTGGCGGTGTAAAGGCGACTCTTTGCGGTGCCGCCAGAAGCGCATAAATATAACGCCTGTCCCCGGTTTCGGTGGCGATAGCCAGGTCGTAACGTCTGAAAATGGATTTGCAAAGTTGTTTGTTTTCACGGCGGTCAGGGTGTAAAGAGGTGGTGATGATACGGTCGATGTCGGGATTGCCTGCCAGCATGGCCGCCGTGTTTTTGAAAACCAGAACGTGCAATTCGGCTTCGGGCCAGGCCTCGCGCAATGAATGCAGCAGCGGCGTGGTGAGCAACAAATCGC
>CAZDXJ010000098.1:0-6894 GCA_964509475.1 uncultured Methylococcaceae bacterium
TCCGCACCTACATCCATAAATCCATTCAACAAAATGGCTTAACTTAATGGCAATGCTGCGCTCAAGGCCGATGCGCTACGCTCCTGTCGGCCACCAGGCAGGTTCGACCCTGCGCAATACCGTGTTCCGTTTGCAGGACCACGAATAAACACGAAGGCACACGAATGTTCGGGTTTAATAAATTTGTGTTCATTTGTGCTTCAGCCCTGTAGGGCATATCCCGTAAAAACAAATATTGCATGGGGTAGGTGCGGATTTATCCGCACAGCGCAGAGCCGATCAAGCGCAGCGGATCGGCCAGGGGTGTGAAACGGCGTTTCCATGCCCTTCCGGCAGGCGTTATCATGCAAGGAATGGATATTTAATCGTAACAACTCACCCGGTTGAGTTGTCGCCGGCGCAGGTCATTGATTTATCAGGACACGTGCATACATCCCTGTCGTTCTGCATAACATCCCAGGTTATGCAAGCCCAGCTCTTCCGTGGAAGGGCTGGGCAAGCCTGATAAAGCAACAACCTACACCGGCTTTTCAGAGGGGGCGATACATTTAATCTTTTAATGAACCGCCGCTCTGCCCCTTTTTATTGACCCACAAATACGGTAACCCCAGCCGTTCCAGCCAGGCCGGGCCGCCTGCTTCCTTGAGCATGGCGATGGTGGAAGCGCTGCCGGCGATGACACAAAAATCCGCAATAACACTGACCGCACTTAGGTATTTTACCGGCCAGCCGGTTTTGGGGTTGATTACATGGCCGTAACGAACACCTTTTATGGTAATACAGCGTTCATAATCACCGCTGCTGGCCAGCGCGCCAGTATGCAACAACAGGGTATCGAGACAGCTCTGAGGCTGGTGCGGATGGCGGATGCCGATGCGCCAGGGGCTACCATCGGCGCGGGGGCCAATGATTTTGATATCCCCGCCCAGGTTGATAAAACCGTGTTGAATGCCGTTTTCCCGGCACAAGGTGGCAGCCCGATCGACGGCATATTCCTTGACAATGCCACCAAAATCGATTTCCATGCCGGGCATTGGAAAGTCCAGTACCGGTGTTGACCAGCTGAGTTTGTGCCAGCCAATTTTGTTTAATAATGTCTGGAGCAGGGCTTCATCCGGCAGTTGATCAGTATGCAAAGACCAGGCTTTGCGTAACAGTCCGGATGTGATATCAAACAAGCCGTCACTTTGTTGATAACAGGTTTGAGCATAATCCAATAATCCTGCTGTTTCCCGATCAACTGAAACACAACCGCCGGTTGCGGCTATTTGGTTGATCGTGCTGAGATAACTGTTATCCCGGTAACGGGAATAACGCGCTTCCAGACGTAATACATCGGCGACGACCTGATTGGCTGCGCGTTTACCGGTGAGCCGGTTTTTGCTGTACAGCTGAATTTCGCAAGGCGTGCCCATGGCCTTGAAACTTTGCCGATACAGGTGCATGCGCTAAAAGGTATAACTCCAGGAAATCGTCAAGGCACCGGATCGTTCCAGTTGATAACCATTGACATTGTTGGCAAGGGGTTGCAGCCATTCAAAACTCAAGGTGTTACCGGCCAGTTCACCGGACGGTATGACGGCCGACAAGCCGAGGCCCAGGTCCCAATATTTGCCACCATAATTGGCTGGAAAATCCATAGGTCCGGAACGGCCATTGTAGGCATTGAAATCGCCTTTGATGGCGCCCTGGGCCGTATAAATGCCGCGAATAGATGCCGAAAACCAATGCGTCAGGCTGTAACTGCCCCAGGCACTGGCTTGCAGTCCATCGCCAAGACGATAACCGGATTGGTTACGCGCCTGTAAACGTTTGACGCCGCGCAGTTGAACACCCCAGGCCCATTTATCCCACTCGCCAGTATAGGTCAGGCTGGGCAGGAAGTCCCAGGTACCGCTGCCAAGCTGCATGCCAAAATGCACCAGACCGCCATCCTGCTGGAAGGTACGCCGGAATTGCAAATCAACATCGCCGGTCGGCGCACTGAAACCCAGGCCCAGGTGCATATGATGGCCGGGCAAGTCAAATAACCGGAACAGTGCGGTCATCGTGGTATCGCCGACGCCGCCGGTTGCATGTCCGGCGGCGCCGCTGTGTTCGTGAATTTGCGGATCCGGAGGAGGGCGGCCGGACAGTTCGCGCAAATCCATTTCCGTGTCGAGAAACTGCGGCATCAGCATCAGATTCAGCCAATCCGTTGGCGCATACATGACATTAAGCCTGTGCCGGCCCATTTCCATAAAGGTTGGGGTGAAGCGGCATTGTACCGTTGCGCTGCAAGCGTTATTGACAATATCGATATCGTCCGCCATGGTGGAGCCGTGCAGGGTGTTTCCGTCTCTGCGAGCGTACATGAAACGGTAACCCACCATAAAATCGCCGGCTTTACCCAACATGTGGCCGTTCATGACCCCGGCTGGAATATGGCCGTGCCGGCTGTGTCCTTCATGTTCTATATGTTGATGTGGAAAACCACCGCCCTGGTTCAGAGCCGATAAATCGACATTAAGCACGGCATTGGCGACAAACGAATTGAAATCGGCATAGGAACCTTCGCCACTGCCGCCGAGTTTTAATGAACCCGCATGGGTATAATATTCAAAGCCGAGTTGCAGATTAATGCCGCGGCTGAATTGTTTGCTGATGGTGATGCCGCCACTCAGGGCGCCAAAGCCCGACAAGCGATGATCACTGGAGTAAGCCGCAGGCAGCTGATTGGTATCGAAAGCTATGCGCTTGTTGGTTACATTGAGCGAACTTTCATCGACCAGGTTGCCATCTTTATCGACCAAGTTGAAATTTTCATCGCGGAAGTATTCCACCCCACTATTCGGATTATCGGCATCGACCCATATCTCCCGGCCGCTATCGTCAAGTGCAATTTTGCTGAAAGCCTGTTTGCTGATTAAATAAGGCTGGTAAAAATCCGCCGCACTTTGTGAGTAATAACGAATACGCGGAACGATGCTCCAGCCGTTCCCCAAAGGTTGTACCCAATCGGCCTCGAAGGTATGCGCATTGATCGCCCAATCATCATGCGAGAAGCTATAATTAAAATGCAGTGCCGCGTCCAGAGGCGTTATGTATTGCACATAACCCGCGCTGAAACGCCATTGATCGCGGCTGCCTGGCCGTTTTTCCATAACCGCCCGGACTTTGCCCGGAATAACGGCGTTTGCATCGGAACGGATGTCATCCGGATCAACGAAAATAACGCTGACTACCTTATAAGGATTGCTGAGATAACCGGAACTGTGTTTATAAGACAGGCCGCCGGTCAATAAGGATTTTTTGCCGAGAATCTGGGTTATGCTGAGACCCGTGCTCCATTCTTCGCGGTTCTCATGCAGGATTTGCGAACCTTCGCGGTTTTCTATAACGTTTTTGAATACCGTTTTGGTAATATAAGGTGCCGCGTCATCATCGAGTATCGCGGAAATATCGCTGCTGGTGTAACTCAGAGCAAAATTCAGACTGGTCAGTTTTTGGTTGAAATCCCAGCGTCCGCCGATGTTGCCGAAACTGGATTGATAATCGTTTTCCAGGGAAACGCCACCCCCGATGGCCAGTTCCGCGTTATCCCATTCGTAGCCAAGCTGGAAATCGCCTTGTTTTCGGGTTTCAGGGGATGCGGAAGCCATGATATGCACTGGCTGGGTTTCAACATCGGCCGCTTGTCCGGTCAATGGATTGCGTTTGAGCGGGCGCAGCTGCCCGTCCAGTAATATCCGGGTATTTAACAGCGGGGAGGCGCCGGCGGTGATTAAACCCGTGCTTGAACCTTGCCGAATGGGACGGTTGGAACCCGCCGCCAGCGGCGCGGTAGAAACCGGAGTGGCTCCCGACCAGGTATCCTGGGTATAGTTGAAAGAAAATTTCAGACGATCGGAAAGCATTAGTTTGGCGTGTCCATAAATGCTGTCGACCTGGATTGGATCAAGATTGCTGGACACGTTGAACAGATTGCGTTTACCTTCCTGATAACGGCTGTATTGAAAAGCCGCTGTATTGTTGTTTTCCGCTTTTGCCGAAGACAAAATCAAGCCGGGCAATACCAGGGCCGCCGAAGTCAATGCCTGCAAGGGCGTTTTTTTCGAAGGCTTGTCGTTTGCCTTAATAACAGCCACAGCCACCACCGCCGCTCAGGGAATTTCCAGCGGGAGCTGCTTCCCGGCTGCCATAATTATGCGCTCTCAGGCTGCGTTGCATCGGATAAGGATCCAAAGCCATCTGCGGTTTGGCCAGAATGCCGCGTTCCCAGGGCGCAATATGGGTGCAAGCGCATAATATCAATATTGCGGACAGAACCGTCAGCCGAAGTATTATCCGCATGTTTGCCAGAATTTTGGTTTACGGCTCATGGTTTTGATGATGTGTTTTCAGCCAGTAACTGTTTAACCCGCTGTCTGATTTGCGAGGCCTCACCGGATCGGAAGCCCAAATGCACATAACGGATATTACCCTTGCGGTCGATCAAATAGGAAGATGGCATGGCTTGTACGTCAAACGCTTTTGCACATTGCCGGGTAGGATCGGCAAGCAGGGTAAAATTCGCCGGATATTTATCAAGAAATGTCTGTGCTGCGGTTATTTCTTCGTCAAGATTGATGGCGATAATTTGCAAGTCATTATTTTTGAAATCCTGGTGCATTGAATTTAAAAAAGGAAAGGCTTTCGCGCAAGGCGGGCACCAGGATGCCCAGAAATCAACATAGATAATTTTGCCTTGCACGTTTTGTAAATCATAGGCTTGTCCGTCTTTCAATGTCGATAAAAGACAGGATGGGGCCTTGTCATTAACCTCGATAGCCTGAACGGTCGCGGTCAGAAAAAGCAACGAAGAGGCTAAAAGACAGAGCAATCGAATGATTTTTTTCATGAACATTATCGAAATTGGCGGACGATGATGTCATCGGTTCCGGTATGAATATTGTCAATGGTTTCACAGTGCCAATCGGCGATAAAGGAACGGGGACCCTTGTCGGTTATCGTTGCCATCAAGGTATAGTTGCCGGCTCCGGCAGCCAATGTAACTTCCGGGCTGAAATGAAAGTCACCGGGTATGGTATCGGTTGTGCTGATGCCCCGGCCTCCTTTAAGAACATGAAGGCTGATAAACAATCCCGCTACCGGGGGGGATGTGTCCCGGATGCGGACGGCAAGATGATGGGGAGGGCCATTGCCATCGTCAAAGCAACTGACATCCGCAACGGCGGTAAAATGCGCATTGGTTCCGGTTGGATCCATGGTGCCGCCACCGCTGTGGGCCAGGCTGGTTGAGGTGTATCCGCAACTGATCAGCAGCGATGCCAATAATATGGGTTTTATGGGTATTTGTTTCATGATGGGACTCTCATATAAAAAGTAATGTTGCAGAGACGATGACTTGGCGAATGTTTTGGATGCTAAATGCAAAAAAAGCATTTTATCACGATAATATTCTTGGTGACATGCCGCCCTGTTTTTCAAAACAAGTGTAGCCATGTTATCTATGGACAAGGTTTTTGCAATGAATGTTTCCATTGTTGGTTATTGATGGGGGGTGTCCATTCGCTCGCCGTATTTTGGCCGGTACAGGTCATTGACTTATCATGATATGTCTGCATCCTGTCAAGCAGGACTGACAAATCAACAACCTACGCTTGGCTTTTACATAACTCCGCCATGAGCAATGGACTAAAATCTAGGGTTTGGGCCACACCTGGACACCGTTGATCTTAACCGGCATGTCACGGTTCAACTGGCTTGCCGATGGCGTCACAACAACATCGACACCGGCTCCACAGGCGGCCGGAAGCGGACTGTCGGAACGATTAACGGTTAAGGATGCCGGGGAATTATAACCATGGCCGCTTGGATCACCATCAAAATTGGAACCTACGGCCGGTGTCCACAGATTGACCTTGTCCGGGCTGAAACCGGCTACCGATGTCACTTCGCAAACATCGGCAATGGCAACAATGAACTTTACCGATTTGGCGCAGGATTCAGGATTGATAATTACGCCCCGGGTACGGAACGGGATGAGACCGGTCAGGCCGGGTCGTAATCCTGGAGTACCTGCGCTCCAGAACCCAACGACATTGCCCAGCGGGGTTTCGATTTCCTGCTCAAGCACAAACACGTCTTTGTCCTGGATTTTTGCGACCGGGCTGCCCCAGTTGGTTACAAAATCGGACAAGGGTTTGTCGGTCGTTTCGCCATCTACGGTAATCGTGGAATCGGTTCCATCGGGAAAGACCACAACCGTACCCAGTACGGTACGGTTTTTGCCATCCGTGGTTTTGCAGCCGTGGGCAATGACTTCATTGTTGTAGTTGCTGCCATGACGGGCGTTGTTTTCATCGATGACTGGCGTTTGCAAACGGGTATGGGCCAAACTGATTGTGCTCATGGCGATCAGAGCCATGCCCAATGGGATTTGTTTAATGGATGTTTTCATTGGTTCCTCGTGGATTGTACTTGACCCAGCCTTGTTATTAATGTCATATCCTATTGTGAGTACATTATTTCAAATCAATAGGTCGTAGTTGTATGGCGACACTGCAACAATAAAGCCGAGTTAAATTGATTTTTATTCACATTTATATTTGTAGCGTAATTTTTTTAAGCAATGACAAGGCCAGTCCTTGCTCATTATTGTTATCTAATTGTTTTTTATGGAGTATATACGCTTTGATTAGGGGCTTAGGATTTGTTCGTATCAATACGGAATAAAAAATTGTGTTATTTGGCGTAAATGGTATGCGTGAAATAACATAGTTTTATTGTCCAATAAAGTGAGGGTTTGCCAAAGATTGAATGTAGAATTAGAATTTATTATTTTTTGTATCGACTCACCCCCCTCTGAAAAGCCGGTGCAGGTTGTTGATTTATCAGGCTTGCCCAGCCCTT
>CAZDXJ010000099.1:0-6417 GCA_964509475.1 uncultured Methylococcaceae bacterium
TTGTTGAATGGATTTATGGATGTAGGTGCGGATTTATCCAGCCCTTCATTGAAGAGCTGGATTTATCCGCATAGTACAACAAGCCGCATCGACACCCAAATCATTTAATGGCAGTGGCCCTGATGGCCGGTTCATTTTCCGCATCCGTGACCGCGAGAGTATAACTTAATGGCTGCGTGCTGCCCCCGCAATCTAAATATTCCAGGTGACAGGCGTTTCGCGCCCCGATGGCGGGTTCATTTTCCGCATCCGTGACCGCGTGAAGTATAACCGCCCAAAATACCGATACGATGTGCGGTATCGCTTTTTTGAACACGCGCTTCCAATCCCTTTGCCAGAAAAGGTTAAACGCACAGGACGGCGAGGCGAAGCAACAGGATGGGCTTTTTTCTGGTTGCAATACAACTGCCAAATCCCTGAATGTTCCCAATATATTGAAGTTTCCAGTCTGCAACCGGAATTTCCAAACAGCTTTTTAAGGACTATCGGCGTTCCCGGTTTTCCGGGAACGCCTTATCCCGCATACGTTACATCTGTACGAAACACGACTCCTCGGCGAATTTTTGCGCTTCTTTCAGTTTTTTTCTTAATTGTTTCGCTTGCGGTGGATCACGGAAAATACCGCCTTTTTCACCCGGCGTTGAGCGCAGATAAGTAAAGGTTTTTGCCTCGTTGTACTCCTTGTAGCGCATTTTGCTGGCCAGTTTGTCGGCGCTGCAAATACAGGGATACAAGGTCTCATAACGTAATCCGCCGTGTTTGGCAACGCATTCAAGCACATATTCAACCCGTTCCTGGGTGGGGAAGTCATTGATAATTTCAGCTTTTTTTTCTGTTTGCTGTGGTTTTTCAGATATCGAGCTGCAAGCGCTCAATGCAGAAATTAAAAAAATGGATATAACACGATATTTGTGCATGGTTTCTCCTGATAGTTGACGGTTTGTGTGTCTATCGGCGGCCCAACAATGAACCCAGGATGCCCCGGACAAGCTGGCGGCCAATTTGCCGGCCCATACTGCGTGCCACGCTTTTCAGCAAGGCCTCGGCGATGCTTTCGCGGTTTCGGGATGTTCGGGTATGGCTTTGCGGCCCGGTTGCGCCGGTTTTTTGTTCAGCCCTTTGTTGCAAGCGTTCATAGGCCGATTCACGATCAATAATCGATTCATAACGTCCCTGAAACGGTGAACGGGACAAGAGTTCGTGACGGCTTGGGTCGTCGATGGGACCTATTTTCGACTGCGGCGGCCGGATAAAAATCCGTTCAACCGGAGCCGGGCTGCCATCCGCATTTAATACCGAAACCAGCGCTTCGCCGGTTTGCAGGCGGGTGATGGCGGTTTCGGTATCGATAGCCGGGTTGCTGCGGAAGGTTTGGGCGATAGCCTTGATGTTTTTTTTATCTTTCGGTGTGTAGGCACGCAAGCCATGCTGGATTTTTAAACCGCATTGGCCAAGAATGGTTTCCGGGATATCCATCGGATTTTGGCTGATGAAAAACACCCCCACGCCCTTGGAACGGATCAGGCGCACAATCTGTTCGATTTTATCCACCAGGGCCTGCGGGGTTTTGTTAAACAAATAATGCGCTTCATCAAAAAACAACACCAGCCTGGGACGATCCGCATCGCCCACTTCCGGCAGGGTTTCGAACAGATCGGATAGCAGCCAGAGCAACAGGGCGGCATAAAGATGCGGCGACCGGCGGCTTAATACGGTTGCATCCAACAGACCGATAACCCCGTTACCAGAAAAATCGGTTTTCAGTAAATCGCCCAGTTCAAGCGCCGGTTCGGCAAAAAAATGCTCCGCGCCTTGTTCTTGCAAAATTAGCAAACGCCGTTGTATCGCGCCCACGCTGGCTGAAGAAAAGCCGCCGTATTCCCGGCGCAGTGGTTTGCCCGATACACTCATCCAGCTTAACAGCGCCCGCAAGTCTTTCAGATCAAGCAATAACAAGCCATTATCGTCGGCAATACGGAAGGCGCTGTACAAAACCCCGGTCTGGGTTTCGTTAAGCTGCAAAACATGGCTTAATAACAACGGTCCCATATCCGAGATGGTCGTACGCAAAGGGTGACCGTTCTGACCAAAGACATCCCAGAACACCGTTGAATTGGTCTGGAAAACAAAAGGCTCCAGGCCGATGTTTTGCAACTGGGTGCGGATACCGGCAGACATTTGTCCGGCACCGGCAATACCGGATAAATCCCCCTTGATATCGGTCATAAAAACCGGTACACCGATGCGGGAAAAACCTTCAGCAAGAATTTGCAGGCTTATTGTTTTGCCCGTGCCAGTGGCGCCGGTGATGATGCCGTGCCGGTTACCCAGAGCCGCGTTCATGCGGACGCATTGACCGTTCCGGCCACCGATCAATAGTTCCGGCATGGCCGATTACTCCAGCGTTTCAATGTGATAACCCTCGTCACTCCAGCACAAAACCGCAGCGTTTTTCCGGGTCCATTGCGCGAGTACAAAACGTTCGGCCATCTCACCCTGAACTTCCAGCTTATGCACAGCAGGGCGATGGGTATGGCCATGGATCAAGCGCCGGGCATCAAAACGGCGCAGGGTTTCGGCCACGGTATCCGGGTTGACATCCATGATTTGCGCCGATTTGCCGCGTTTGTGAAAATGACTGCGGAAACGGTACCAACGCGCAGCCAGAAGGCGCAGCCACAAGGGTTTGGACAAAACCTTCCGGCGCCATTCGGGGCTACGCGATATTATTCGGAACTGCTGGTAGGCGGTATCGTCGCTGCACAGCAAATCGCCGTGTGTGAGCAAGGTCCTTACGCCGTATAAATCCATACATTCATAATCCGCCAGCAAAACAACCCCGGTTTCCCGGCTGAAACGCTCACCCAGCAGAAAATCCCGGTTGCCCGGTTGCAAATACACCCGAACCCCGGTATTGGTCAATTGCCGAAGCTGGCTTCGGATTTGGCGGGTGGGCGGCGTGTAATCATCATCGCCCACCCAGGTATCGAATAAATCACCCAGAATATACAAGCGTTGCGCTTTGCTCGCACGCTTTTGCAAAAAGGACAGAAAACGCCGGCTAATGTCCGGTTTGTCCAAAGCCAGATGCAAATCGGAAATGAACAGGGTTTCGGATTTCAATGCAACCTTATTCAATGATCAGGGCTTTCTCGATGATGATTGCGGTTTTGGGCACATCCTGGTGGCCGCTGCGGTTGCCGGTTGGAACATCAGCCATGCTGTCTACGACATCCATGCCTTCAATCACCTGGCCAAAAACAGCATAACCCCAGCCATTGGCAGTCGGCGCACTGTAGTTGAGGAAATCATTGTTTTTATAATTGATAAAAAACTGCGCGGTTGCTGAATCTGGATCCGGTGTGCGCGCCATGGCAATACTGCCACGATCGTTTTTCAGGCCATTGTCCGCTTCGTTTTTAATCGGAGCGTGGGTTTGTTTTTGGCTGAAATCCTCGGTAAAACCGCCACCTTGTGCCATGAAGCCGGGAATGATGCGATGGAAAATCGTACCATCATAAAAGCCTTCCTTGACATAAGTCAGGAAGTTTTGGGTTGAAAGCGGCGCTTTTTCCGAATTTAATTGAATGATAATATCGCCAAGCGTGGTTTGTAATTTTACTTTGGGAGAAGCCGTGGACATATTGTTTTCCTTTGCAAAAGAAAGTGTTGAAGCCAAAAGAAGGAACATGGAAAGCATCAAAAGGCGCATTTTTATCCTCTTTTATTAAACATAAACGAAAATTTTATGTGTTTTTCGCTTGAAAGAGAAGCCTTAATATTGCTAAATTTATCCGTTTGCTTGTTTTTCCTGGAAATCAAAGCCTCCCGAGAGATGACGGATACCTTATGTTGAAAATATATAACACCCTGACGCGACAAAAAGAGCGCTTCACGCCCATTGTACCCGGCAAAGTGGGCCTGTATGTCTGCGGCATGACGGTTTACGACTATTGCCATATCGGTCATGCCCGGGTTATGGTGGTGTTTGATACGGTGGCGCGTTATTTTCGCCACTGCGGTTATGAACTTACCTATGTGCGCAATGTAACCGATATCGATGACAAGATTATCCAGCGTGCCAACGCCAACGCCGAGGATTTTTCCCGGTTGACCGAGCGCTTCATTGCCGCCATGCACGAAGATGAACGCGCCTTGAATGTCCTGCCGCCGGATATTGAACCACGCGCAACCCGTTCGATGAATGAAATCATTGTTATGATCTCGGCGCTGTTTGAAAAAGGCCTGGCTTATATCGGCAACAATGGCGATGTCTTTTATTCGGTGGCAAAATTCAGTCCGTACGGGCAATTGTCCGGTAAAAAACTGGATGAATTGCAGGCCGGCGAACGGGTCGAGGTTGACCCGGCCAAGCGCGACCCGCTGGATTTTGTATTGTGGAAAAAAGCCAAGGCAGGTGAGCCATCCTGGAATTCACCCTGGGGGCGGGGACGTCCGGGATGGCATATCGAATGCTCGGCGATGTCAACCCATTGCCTGGGCCATCATTTTGATATTCACGGCGGCGGTATGGATTTGCAATTTCCGCATCATGAAAACGAAATCGCCCAATCGGAAGGCGCGACTGGAGAAAAATTCGTCAATTTATGGATGCACAACGGTTTTGTACGGGTCAATGAAGAAAAAATGTCCAAATCATTGGGTAATTTCTTCACCGTGCGCGAAGTTTTGAAACAATACCGGCCCGAGGTTATCCGGTTTTTCATTTTATCCAGTCATTACCGCAGCCCCTTGAATTATTCCGATGAACATCTCGATGAAGCGGCCAGCGCTCTCACTCGGCTTTATACCGCACTGCGCGGTGTAACCATTGCAGAGGCGAGCATCGACGAAACCTACCGGGCGCGTTTTGAACAAGCGATGGATGATGATTTCAATACGCCTTTGGCGATTTCGGTATTGTTCGATATCGCCCGCGAGTTGAACAAGGCAAAACAAAGCGATGCTGAAAGAGCCGCTTCGTTGGCCGCAAGTATCCGCTTTTTAGGCAATGTGCTGGGAATTTTACAACAAGACCCGGAGGTGTTGCTGAAAGAAGGTCTCACGATGACCGATAAAGCGGAAGCGGAAACCCTGGCAAGCGAAGACTGGATCGAACAGCAAATTCAATTACGCAACCAGGCCAAACAGCGTAAAGACTGGGCCGAGGCGGACAGAATCCGCGATGCCCTGAAAGAGCAGGGCGTTATTCTGGAAGATGTCGCTGGTGGTAAAACCCATTGGCGCAGAGCCTGACAAGGAAACAACAATGACTGAAATTAAAGACCAATCCGTACAAGTATTTCTTGAACAACTCGCCAGCAAAGCGGCCACCCCAGGCGGCGGTAGCGCCGCCGCCGTGATGGGGGCACAATCGGCAGCGCTCATCAGCATGGTCTGCAACCTGACCCTGGGCAAGGAAAAATATGCGGCGGTGGAAGTGGACATGCAAACCTTGCTGGATCAATCCGAAGCCTTGCGGGAACAGTTCACCGCCCTAATCAAAGCCGATGTCGATGTATTCAACCAGGTCATGGCCGCTTATGGCCTGCCGAAACAAACCGAGGCCCAGAAGCTGGGCCGCAGTGAACAGATCCAGCAAGCCCTGAAAAAGGCAACTGATGTGCCTTTGGCCTGCGCCAAAGCCTGTGCCAAAGCCATAACCTTAAGCCGTGAAGCGGCGGAAAAAGGCAATCGCAACGTCATTACCGATGCCGGTGTTGCGGTCATGGCCGCCCATGCCGCGTTAAAAAGTGCAGCACTCAATGTATACATCAATATCGGTGCCCTCAAGGACCGGGATTTTGCCGAAGCCAAAAAAACCGAACTGGAGCAAATTCTGAAAAACGCCGATATTGCAGCCGAGGAAATTTATCAAAGGGTCAAAAGGCAGGTTGGGAATTAGGCAAACCCGCCGGTTGATTTTTTGTCTCAGAAGCTGTTTGGAACGTCCTGCAAAATCCGAAGGCTTGATATCCTGCATTAAATAGACACCGATATGCTCCACAACACACGTGTTTCGGTCAGCAAGCGCTCCGCCGGATTTCCGTCCCTGGGTCTGGATTCCGGCAAATCCCTGCCGGAATGACGTATACACGATGAAATCAGGCAGGCTTGCAATGACGCTTATCACCCCGCCATTCCGCCACGGACTGGCGGAATCCAGTGACAGGGATGTCACGACCAGCCCACAGTTCAGAATCCTGGGTCAATGCCTTGAGATTTCTGGCGCAGCATTATTTTTGTACTGTGTCGGGTAAGGTTTCAGTACTTATTTGATATTTTATTGGCTTATGCCTTATCTGATTCGACAATGAAAAATGGGTGTTGTACTGGTCTGCAAGGGGAGTTTCCAAGGGCTCTGTTGCATAAACCAACAGAATCCCCATATTTCAGAGTATGAAGAGTAAAAAGAAA
>CAZDXJ010000100.1:0-6371 GCA_964509475.1 uncultured Methylococcaceae bacterium
GCTCTTTCACGGAATCATCACGGGTCAATAGTTCAACATCTTTTATTTCCCAAGGCGATTTCAATCCCAAGGCTAACGTAAATATTTCCGTGCTGTTCCCCCTTATCTGTAAAATATGATATTTGATCGGTTGGAATATATTACCCATGCAAATCTTCATAGACCTAAAATAATCAAGGTGAGCCAGTCGATAAGGTTACGGTTTTTGTCCGGGTTGAGTTATTTGAAAGACTATGGACGAATTTTTGGCAATTCCGGACAAAACGACGTTTATTGAGCTGTTGTCATTTCGCTACGGATTGACGCAATTCTGCAACGGTTACGAAGGCAGGAAATGAATCGATCATCGGGACGAAAAGTCTGCCTGTTGCAGACAGGTTTGCCGGAACCGCCCCATTGCCATTAAGTTAAGCCATTTTGTTGAATGGATTTATCCAGCCATTCGCAGAAAAGCTGGATTTATCCGCACAGTACGACAAGCTGCATCGACACCCAAATCATATTTTCTTAACTTAATGGCAGTGCGGAACCGCCTGGCACCCTGTTTTTTAGCTATCGAGTTACGAAAACCTTTATCGTAAACAGGGTGCCGGGCTTATTCCTGCTTGTTGCCGGTAAATTTGGTTCTTCCCGACTTTGTAGGGTAAGCACTACATATAGTGCCGAGTACACCCAAACGAGTGCGAAATATAGGGTTTTACCCTACGAAATCGGAATCGGGAAGAACCGTAAATTTTACCGTGTGTACACTGGAAAAATCAGAAACTGATGCCTCCCTGAACCCATATTTTTTGGGTATCGGTAAAAAGACCACCGGCGTCATAAAAGGCGTATTTGGCCAGTAGATGATAATGTTTGCCGAATTTTCGGGTTACCAGAAAATCATATTCATCACCGTAACGCAGCTTGCCGCTATCGTCCTTGAAATTATGATAAACAAACATCAGTTTTGTGCCAGCCAATTTTCCGGAAAGCTCAGCGTAAACATCACGGATACCGTTGCCGGGCGTGGACAGGAATTTGTCGGCCCAACCCTGGAACGCATGATTGGTGCCCAGAGGCGTGGAAAAACCCTTACCATTACGGCCACCCAGTTGCTCCATGCCGCCTTTCAGGGTTACGCCATAAGCGCTTAAACCACCCATCAAGTGCCAGCGATCAACATTGTAGCCAATAGGATTTTTGCCCATATCTTCCTGTTTCGCCCATTCAAGCAGATAATGGGCCTGAAAGGTGTCGTCCAGTTTGGGTCTGCCGGTAAAGCGGATACCGTAAGTCCAGTTGGAATTTTTGAATTTGGCTGGATCGTCGGTGTAATCAATCCAATAGCCGTAACCGATCAAGTGACCCAGGTTGCCGATTTTGTAGTTGATATTGCCAAACGGTGAAGACATAGCATCGGTTGTCGATAAAATGGTTCTTACCCGGCCAATATAACCGGCTTTGATAGTCAGGTTTGGGATGGAGCGGTTGGTGACCAATACAGAATCATAGGTTTGTTCCATTTGCCGCCAGCCGACATTGCCGATGTAACGATCGTCGTCGATTTTGATGCGTTGCCGGCCGCCTTTGATAGTGGTATCGGGGATGCCTGTAAAGCTCAACCATAATTGATTCAGCTCGCCTTCCTGGGGATCGGCAATGACCTGACGTGAGCTATTGCCGTTGCGTTTACTGTTGTAATCTTCCTGCATGGCCAGCAGACCTTCAAATTCAGCAAACCCCTGTATGGCAAAAAATTTTGGTGTCAAATAGCCTAAACGCATTCTCAAGGTATCGCCAATGCCCGGTTTAGGAGGCGTGTTTTCGGCATCGGCATATTCAAAACGATAACGCAGATTCATTTTTATCTGGCCGTATTTCGCATCATCCTGGCCCAGCTTGAAAGCGTTTTCCAGGTTGGGGGTAAGTTCGTAGGCAGAGGCAAGTGGTCCGAACAAAAACAGCGCACCCCATAACAGCCACTGCTGTTTTTTAAAATGGACTAAAGTTTTGCATAGCAACATAGATACTCCAACATGATTAAAGCAAACAGGTAAAACTCCGTGCAGCATCCATATATCAATGATGTGTGATCAATATAAAAATAATGCTGTACTGAGGCAGACATGGATTTGTTAAAAGTTTTATCTGGATTGTAGCTAATAACCGTGTTCTTTGCAGGGAATAGAGTGTTTTATATCCGGATATAATGCTACGGGCAGCAAAAATGGACATAAGATATGTACATACATGCTGTTGTTATACTCTGCACGGTCACGGATGCGGAAAATGGATCGACCATCGGGGCGCGAAACACCTGTCACTGGATTCCGCCAGTCCGTGACGGAATGACGGGCGGGTTCGCGTCATTCCGGCAGGGATTGCCGGAATCCAGGCCCAGGGATGGGCGTCCGGCAAGCCGCCTGCCAACAGTTCCCAATTGCCCGATCATTTTCCGCCTTCATAACTGTGCGGAGTGTAAAAACACTCTTGAACCCCAACAACAGCTATTTTCAAAATCCGCAACCATAACTGCGTCAAGTATATATAAGCTTTCATCGAGTTGAAGCAAGGTAAATCGAATGGGTTATGATATTCTTCCTGTGTTTTACGGATTTTCGCTTCCATTCAGGTTGCTTTTTGTGCTTTTTTCAGCGTCTGATCCACATTTTGCAGGAGCGTCTCAAGCGTTTGCCGGGATGAATGTTGTCTATCATGTTGATATTCAGCAATCCCAATGTTAACGACAGGTTGCGGTGACTTGGCGAACTTTTCAGCGCAAGTGGCACAAATACGTTTGGCGGTTGCTTCTGCAACGGAATAATGAGCGCTATTCATCAGAGCGACAAAGGTTTTTGCATCATAACGGGCCACGGTATCGACACTGCGCCGGGTTTCCTGCTCAATGACTTGGCAAACCGTCAGAACCCTTTCGTCGATTTTTTCGTCGTCAGGGCTTTCAGCAATGGATTGCAACCCATCCAGACTGATCATCAACAAGGAAAATGTACCCCGCCGGTTTTTTTGTTGTTCGATTTCCTGTTCAAGAAGACGTAGAAACTCAACCCGGTTTGGCAATTTGGTCAGTGGATCGAGAACGCTGGTATGCTGATCGAGGCTTTCCTGGGCCTCCAGCCAGAGTACATTGATAATACCGAATGCACAAGCGAGCAAGACACCTAATATCCAGGCAAAATACCACATATGGAGCGCCTCCTAATACGAGCTGTGTGGGTTTTTACGAATTTTTTCAACGGTAACCGGGCCGCGTAATACCCGATAAACCCAACTTGTATACGCGATGACAACAGGCAATAAAAATACAGTTGCCCAAAACATGATCGATAAAGTCATGGTGCTGGAACTGCTGTCCCATATTGTCAGGCTACTGTCAGGGTGGGTGCTGGAAGGTAACAAAAACGGGTACATGGAAAACCCCGCCGTTAAAATGACTGAAGTCAACGCCAGACTGCTGCAGATAAAAGCCAGTCCGGCATGGTTTTTAAGTGATAAATAAACCGTGGCTGCAATCATTATGAACCCTGTCGCAGGCAGCAGCCATAAACCCGGGAAAATACGGTAATTGGCCAGCCAGCCTCCGGTCAGAACGGCAACCTGTTTGTGCAAGGGATTGGGTTGTGCACCAGGTTCGGCGCCCGAGATAATCTGATAACCTTCAATACCGGTTGCAATCCAGATACCCGCCAAGGCAAAGCTCAGTGAAAAAATGACAGCTGACCATGAAACCGCGTATTGACTGCGTTTTGTCAGAACGCCCTGCGTGCGTAATTGTAAATATACCGCTCCTTGCAAAGTCAGCATGGACAAACTAACAAGACCACTCAACAACGCGAACGGGTTGAATAACGCAAAAAAACTGCCGGTGTAAAAAGAGCGTAAATCGGCATCAAAATAAAATGGTACGCCTTGCAATAAATTGCCAAAGGCAATACCAAAAACCAGGGCTGGCACACTGCCACCGACAAACAAGGCCCAATCCCAGCTTTGCCGCCAGCGTCGGTTTTCGAGTTTACTGCGATAATCAAACCCTACCGGACGCAGAAACAAGGCAAACAAAGCCAATAACAGAGCAAAATAAAACCCTGAAAAAGCCGTTGCGTAAACCAGCGGCCAGGCAGCAAACAACGCGCCGCCTGCGGTGATCAGCCAAACCTGATTGCCTTCCCAGGTGGGCCCTGCGACATTGAGCAGAACCCGACGCTGCTCATCGGTTTTGCCGATAAAGGGCAATAATGTGGCGATGCCCATATCAAAGCCGTCCATAATCGCAAAACCGATCAATAACAAACCAATCAACAGCCACCAAATAAGTTTGAGGGTTGCATAATCCAGGCTCATGCGGAACCTCCTATTTTTTCATGAAAATAACGGCCTGTGTGTAAACTGCTCGGGCCAAGGCGCGCATATTTGAACATCAAAAACAGCTCAATAACCAACAAGAAGGTATAAAACGCGATAAAGCCGCCCAGACTTAGATAAAGTTCGGTCGCTGAACGGCTGGAAGCGCTCAGGTAGGTCGGTAAGGTTTCCGCTATGGTCCAAGGTTGGCGGCCGTATTCGGCGACAAACCAGCCCATTTCATTGGCAATCCAGGGCAGGGGGATCGAATACAACGCCAACCACAGCAACCCGCGCAGACGGGTGATTTTTTGTGTTGAACAGGCATAAAATGCCAGGGCAAAAATAAACAACATCATAAAACCGCAAGCGACCATGATGCGAAATGTCCAGAACAGCGACGCGACATTGGGAATTGTGTCCTGTGCCGCTTGTTTGATTTGCGCTTCGGTCGCATCAACAACGTTGTCCGTATATTTTTTTAATAACAAGCCAAAGCCAAGATCAGCTTTTACCTTGTCAAAAGCCATTTGCGTGTCTGCATCGTTTTGTCCATTGCGCAGTTTTTGCAGGAGTGCGTAGGCACTCATACCCTTACGAATGCGTTGTTCATTTTGTACCAGAAAATCCTTTATGCCGGTAATCGGTTCATCGGTCGAGCGGGTGGCAATCAGGCCCAATATCCAGGGAATCTTGACCGCAGCGTGAGTTTGCATGTTTTCCTGGTCAGGAAAACCAATAACGGTAAACGAAGCCGGTGGCGGTTCTGTTTCCCATTCGGCTTCAATTGCCGCTAGTTTGACGCGTTGTACCTGGCCATCGGTATAACCACTTTCATCACCCAGCACAATAACTGACAATACCGCCGCCAAACCAAAACCGGCGGCGATGGTAAAGGAACGGACGGCAAATGCCATATCCCGCCGCTGCAGCATATAATAGGCGCTGATACCGAGTACAAACATGGCACCGGTGCAATAACCTCCGGCAACGGTATGCACGAACTTGACCTGGGCGGCCGGGTTGAACACCACGGCGGCAAAATCGGTCACTTCCATGCGCATGGTCTGATAATTAAATTCAGCGCCAACCGGCGCCTGCATCCAGCCATTGGCAATCAGGATCATCAGGGCGGATAAATTGGTGCCCAAAGCCAGCAACCAGGTACAAAGTAAATGCTGCACCTTGCTGATGCGGTCCCAACCAAAAAAGAACACCCCGATCATGGTCGATTCGAGGAAAAAGGCCAGCAAACCTTCGATGGCCAGGGGCACGCCAAAAATATCACCGACATAATGCGAATAATAAGCCCAGTTGGTTCCAAACTGAAATTCCAGCGTCAAGCCGGTGGTAACGCCCAAGGCAAAATTGATTGCAAATAACTTGCCCCAAAAGCGTGTCATATCCTTGTAAATCAATTTGCCGGTCATCACATAAACCGATTCCATAATCGCCAGAATGAATGACAAGCCCAGGGTTAGCGGCACAAACAAAAAATGATACAGTGCGGTAATGGCGAATTGTAAACGTGAAAGATCGACAACCTGTTCTGAAATCATTGGCCTGCCTCCTGTATGGAAGGTTGGGATGAAGGCGGGGCGGTGCCAGAGTCCAGAAAAGCGGCGGCAACCGTGTCAGCAGTCAGGGTTTTATCCAGTGGCCGACTGAAAAAAATGACCCACAAAGCATAAATCAATACCGCTTTAAGCAGTAATAGGATTATGATTTCCCGCCGCAGAGAATCGGTTTCTGTTGGCGTTTGCATAACGTCGCGCATCATGATTTTTGAAAACGTATAAGATTATAATAATACTCTTATTATTTTGTCTACTGTAAATAGGCTTCTGTGTGAAATTTTTGTAACCCGCGCCCTCCCTGTCGGGTTCCGCCAGTTCGTGGCAGAATGATGGCTTGACAAGTGTCATTGACTGCAACATCCTGTTGCAGACAAGCAGATAAATCCAGCCCGCACCACAAAAGGTTTGATTTTGCTTTGCTCGACTTCAGCGCACCAGTGCTCAATAAAGGCA
>CAZDXJ010000101.1:0-6245 GCA_964509475.1 uncultured Methylococcaceae bacterium
ATCAGCCTTTGCAGCTTAACTCATTAGTTGAAACTTAAAAGTTGAACATCGCGTACATAAATGATAAAGTTTTCTATAGGCATGACTTTCTCCTTTGCTAAATTTCTTTTGTCAAAACAAATTTAGAGGAGATAAGTCATGCTTTCAAATGTTCTATTAAAAAGTTGAACATCACGTAAGACTTCTATTTTTTAGCTCTTAATTCGCATTCAATGTCTATTTGGTGTAAGATATATCTTGTATGATGCTCCAAACAATTTATGAGTGTTTTGGCGTAGATGTTTTAAAGTATTTGGGTTGATGATAACAATATGAGCAACATGGAAGAGTGGTTTGTTGTTTTTACCAAGCCGAAGCAAGAGAAACTGGCCGCTGAACATTTGCAAAGACAAGGTTATTATTGTTTTTTACCATTCGCTAAAAATCCGAATAAAATTCGGGTGCGCAGAGTGATAACTGTCATCGAACCCTTGTTTCCACGTTATTTGTTCATTAAAGTGGATGTCCAAAGACAATCCATAGCGCCGGTAAGATCAACCCAGGGAGTGTCGAGTATTGTAATGTTTGGTAATAGACTGGCCAATATTCCAGAACATATTATTGAGTGTATACAAAACCAGATCAGTCCTGAAACGGGTTGTGTTGAATTGACCCCACAAGCCCTCAATGCAGGTGATAAAGTTAAAATACTGGATGGGCCGCTGGCCGGTTTGGAAGCGGTGTTCAAACAATCCAATGCTCAAAATCGCGCCCTGATTTTGATGAGTTTATTGGGTGTCCGTACGACGGTGCAAGTACGGAAAGATTTACTGGAACCGGTAATATAACGGCCAACACACAGGGTGTGAAATGGATACGGTGAAAATAATGCCGTAGGGCGGTAGCGTGTCTGAAAATCAATGGCAAGACGGCTAGCCGGAATTGAAAAAGCCAACCTTCAGGGCATTTTGTAGCCGGAGTTGGTGGTTATTCCATGTAACTGGATTTCGCCAGTCCATGGCGCAATGACGATATTCATGAATGACTGAATAATCGTTTTAACCAGCCGGGTCAAATAGAACCCATGGCTGTTCTCAGTGTAGGGGTTTGTGACTGATGCTTGTAATATCCACTAATCTGTATATATGATTATGAATAAATTTACGAAACTGCGACCTTGTTATTGCCGATAGGTTTTTTCCTTCCACACAGATATGCAGTTGGTGCGGAACAAAGAGCAAAGAGAAGATTGTTCCTGGTGTCGATGAATGGACGTGCGCCGAGTGTGGAACCACACAGGATAGAGACATCAACGTTGCAATCAACTTAAATAAATACGGTCAGGACACGTTACAGCCAGACCTTAAATGCACGCAAGAGAAGCGGAAGACTTCGGTTTCTATCGAAGCGGCTTTGTTGACGGCGTGAATAAGATTATGCTAGATATTATTGAAAAGCATAAACTTTTAGTAACGGTAATGAGTAAAAGATAGTCCGCGCAGCACGATAACGCTTCCCTGTCATTCCGCCAGGGACTGGCGGAATCCAGTGACAGGGATGTCATTGACCGCTCGAAATACCGACAAGGTTTATTGCACGCGGCCATGCCTGCCTGTTGGCAGACAGGCTTGCCCAGCTCTTCCGTGGAAGGGCTGGGCTTGCGGAATTTTGAACGTCGCCGTAATGCCTGGGGACTCCAATCCGCCGGCTCCCGCAAAAATATTCCAGGTGACAGGCGTTTCGCGCCCCGATGGTCGGTTCATTTTCCGTATCCGTGAGCACGCAGAATATTCAATTGAGCACGCAGAATATTCAATTCAGTGCAGCGTGTTATCACCATTGTGAAAAGAGCGTGGGAGTGGAGGGCAAAAATAAAATTTGCATATTTTTCCTGTTGTGGTTATAGGAACGAAAAAATATATAATCTAATCGGAATTAGCCTCAGCCTGAACCAATGAAAAAAACCAACGTAGACGATCTGTTGATCGAAATGATTAGCCCAAAAGTACAGGAAATCGAACAGAGATTTTCCAGGGGGGAGGGGTTTGAGTAATGAAGACATCAACACCTTACTACTCAAATCGCAATATAATCATATCAATCATTTGGATCAGCGCCTGGATGATGTGACGGCTTCTGTACAAGCCTTGGAAGGAAAATTTCAAGGACTCGAAAGAAAGTTCCAAGGACTCGAAAGAAAGTTCCAAGGACTCGAAGGCAAATTCCAGGGACTTGAAGGCAAATTTGAACTACTAAAAGTCGAAGTCAACGGACGGCTGGATGCCTTTGAAAGCCGGTTTGATACTTTTGACAACCGTCTGGACGCTTTCGAAAAAAACATCGAACTGAAAATAGCCGAGGCGATCAATACCAATATGCGCTGGTCCATTGGCATGATTGCCCTGATTGTCACGGTGTTGAAACTGGCGGATATGTTTGTCAGATGAGAACCGACAGATTGTTTGCCGCCAGATTGTCATTACAGCAATTGAACCCGTGTTTCCTCGTTTCCATGATCAGGGGCAAAGCCATTAAGTTAAGAAAATGTGAGTTGGGTGCCGGTGCAGCTTGTCGTACTGTGCGGATAAATCCGCACCTACACCCATAGATGCATTCAACAAAAGGGCTTAATTTAATGGCAATGATGCTCCGGCGTGGAACGCATATTTTGCTTTACCCGCCGTTATAGGTTTTCACAGGGACTGCCGAACCAGATAATCTAATGAAAATCCTCGCTCTTGTAACGGACGCTTTCGGAGCACCCGGCGGCATTGCTCAATATAACCGGGATCTTCTGAACGCTCTGGCCAATCAAACGGATATAAAGCCGATCGAAGTATTACCCCGGCATGGGATGATCGAACAATCACCCGCTAATATAAAGCAATATCCTGCAATTCAGGGCAAGCTGCCTTATATATTGAAAGCTCTGACGCTTTCGATGAAAACCAAACCGGATTTGATTTTTTGTGGCCATTTAAATCTTTTGCCACTGGCTTGGTTGGCCGCAAAACTTTGCCGGGCAAAACTCTGGCTGCAATTACACGGCATCGATGCCTGGCAAAAACCGGGTTACCTGCCCTGTCGATTAATTGAACAAGTCGCTTTTGTAAGCTGTGTCAGCCGTTATACACGAAGAAGATTTCTTGCCTGGGCAAATTTGCCGCCTTGCCGGGTAAAAATCCTGCCCAATACCGTGTCCAAAGTAAGCTATCGTCCGCGCCAGGCGGATGTAAAAAAACTGAAACAACAACTGGATATTCAGAAAAAAACGGTACTGCTCACAGTGGGCCGGCTTTCGGCCCGTGAACGCTACAAGGGACATGACCGTGTGCTGCGTTGTCTGCCACAGTTGCTCAAACGGAACCCGGATTTATGTTATCTGATTGCCGGCAGCGGCGATGATCAAGAACGCCTTGAAACTCTGGCGGCAGAATTAGATATTGCCGATCAGGTAAAATTTTTGGGCAAGGTAGCCGATGAGCAACTCAATGCACTGTACGCAATGGCCGATCTGTTTGTCATGCCCAGCACTGGCGAAGGTTTTGGCATTGTGTTTCTGGAAGCGATGGCTACCGGCACACCCGCTCTGGGCCTGGACTGCGATGGCAGCGTTGATCCGCTTCAGGACGGGAAGCTGGGTTTTGTCAGCAATGAAAAAAACCTTTGCGCAACAATACAACACGCCCTGGATACACCGGTTACAAGCAATTTGAGCCAGCAGGTTAAAACGATTTTCGGACAAGAAACGTTTGCACGCCATGTCCAGGCTTTAGTGAACACCATTTAAAACAAGTCATGTGCGGTATTGCCGGAATTTTTGCCTATCACTACGCTGCGCCCGTCATTGATCGGGACGAATTGCGTCTTATCCGCGACCATATGCGGGCGCGGGGACCGGATGGAAAAGGCCAATGGCTTTCACAAAACGGCCGCGTCGGACTGGCGCACCGCCGCCTGGCCATTATCGATCTCAGCGATGAGGCGGCCCAGCCGATGGTCAGCGCTGATCAGCGTCTGGTCATCAGTTTCAATGGCGAAATCTACAATTACCAGGCGCTGAGACAAACCCTGGAACAAAAAGGCTGCCGTTTCCGAACTCAATCCGATACTGAAGTTCTATTGCATCTGTACGCCGACAAAGGCGAAGCCATGTTGCAGGAGTTACGCGGCATGTTCGCATTTGCCCTTTGGGACGCAAACAAAAAAGCCATGTTGCTGGCGCGTGACCCCTACGGCATCAAACCGCTTTATTATGCCGATGACGGCTGGACGCTGCGGCTGGCTTCCCAGGTCAAGGCGCTACAGGCAGGCAACAAAATATCCCGGCAAGCCGAACCCGCCGGTATCGTTGGTTTTTATCTGTTTGGCAGTGTGCCTGAACCCTATACGCTTTATCAGGAAATCCACTCGGTTCCAGCGGGCAGTTATGTTTGGGTCAACGATTGCGGCCCGGATCAAGCGGTACAATATTTTTCAATTGCCCGTATTTGGCAACAGGCTGAACAAAACCCTTTGCAGACAAACGACAGGGCCGTGATTGCAGGTGAAGCCTTAAGGGATTCCGTCCGTCATCACCAGGTGGCCGATGTGCCGGTGGGCGCCTTTCTTTCCTCAGGTATCGATTCCGGGGCGCTGGTTGGCTTGATGGCCGAATCGGAACCGGAAAGCCTGCACAGCATTTGCTTGGCGTTTAGCGAATTCAAGGGTCAGGCAGAGGATGAATCACCCTTGGCCGCGCAACTGGCCCGGCAATACCATACCGAACACCATACCCGTTATGTAGATGAGGCGGAATTTCATCAAGACTTGCCCAAAATACTGGAGGCGATGGATCAGCCCAGTATCGACGGCATTAATACCTGGTTTGTCGCCAAAGCGGCCAGGGAGCAGGGGTTGAAGGTTGCGGTGTCGGGCTTGGGCGGCGATGAATTATTCGGCGGCTATCCATCTTTTCAGGATATTCCCAAATGGGTTCGTCAGCTTTGGTTGCCCGCACATATTCCGGGACTGGCTTGTTTAACTGAACAAATACAAAATATATTCACACCGCTGTTTGCCGATTTGAACCCCAAAGCCAAAGGTTTGATCCGTTATGGCGGCCATTACGCCGGTGCTTACCTGCTACGCCGGGGGCTTTTTTTACCGAATGAACTCAGTCAGCTCCTGGACGCCGATGTGGTCAAGGAGGGGTTACAGCGGCTGCAACCACTATCCTGTATCCAGAACGCGATGGGTGACACACGCACCGCCTATGGCCGGATCGCGGCCCTGGAAAGTATCTTATATATGCGAAACCAGCTCTTGCGCGACAGCGACTGGGCCGGCATGGCGCATTCACTGGAAATCCGCGTGCCGCTGGTGGACTCGGTATTGCTGCAAAAACTGGCACCGATTCTGATACATGGCTTACAAAACAAAACCCTGCTGGCCAAAACGCCTGTAAAACCGTTGCCCGAAACGATTAGCGAACGCGCCAAAACCGGTTTTACCACACCCATCGAACAGTGGTTGCAAAAAAACGACAATACCCAACAATGGCAAGATGTTGCGATACTGAATAGCCCGTCCTGCCCCTGGGCCAGGCGGTGGGCTTATACGACTTTAAATTGTTTTAATGAACATGGCGTCAGTTTGGATTAAATGTATGGAATAGCCGAAAACCACTCCCCCGTCATTCCGCGTGCGGCAAGTAAAGCTTGTCATATCTTGCAAGGTGAAAGTCCTTGCCTGGAGGAACTATAGTATTTAGTTTCATAAGGTTTAACCAACCACCGGTATCGCGTGTTGCGTTTTCGGCGGAGCGTTGTAAGCGGTTCAGACTGCGGCAAAAGCGAACAAAGAAGATGAAGCGTACACAGAGAACTGCGTAGGTCACAGGGGATACGCACATCCCTGAAGCTGTTTAGCATCGATAGACGATAAAAGCAAATGGCGACGTTTTGCGGAAGACGGAAGCCAAAACAAAGGAATCGCAAAGCTGAGATTCTGGAGGATTTGCCGGTGTTGTAAGGCGTGGCATGTGCAGAGAGAGATGACAGAGAACTTGCGAGGCCCATACGACGCCTGAGAGGGAAAAACAGGTAAGTCTACCCAACCCAAAGAAGGCTGGCTGATGGTTGTACGGGAGTCCGGTTCACTCATAGTACTCAGGGCGTGGGAAAGCCACGTACAGGGGGAACCTTTGCCGCTATGCAGATGATTTCGTCTATGCCTTTGAAAATGCAAACGATGCGGAGCGATTCTATAAAGCCTTGAGTCAACGT
>CAZDXJ010000102.1:0-6189 GCA_964509475.1 uncultured Methylococcaceae bacterium
TGCTGTATTGTAATAATTTAAAATTTATTTTGTCCTTTTTCTTGGGGTAGTATATCCGCTCGTTACATTTTGGTTCTGCGGTTCGGCAAAGCAGCCTGTGCTTGAGCGATCCGGATGGCTTGCATCCATCTTATCTGCGTACGATGATGGCATGGCACCTGTACTGGGAATCTTGCCGTAACGCGTTATTGATAGGTTTGGGGGGCGGGTCGCTGGCTAAATATTTAATCCGGCAGTTTTCAGATGTTCATGTTACCGCAGTGGAGTCTCGCAGGAGTGTTATCCCTGTTGCCCGCCTTTTTCGGTTTGCCGCTGACCACTCGCCTGAAGATTATTGTTGGAGACGGTCGTCGTTACGTTCACAAGACCGCATTCGCTGACAAACAATTTGATCTGTTATTTATCGATGCATTCATCTGCGATGGCCTGTCACCACAAATAAGCGGCCATGCTTTTTTTGATGCCTGTCGTGCCGTTTTGTCCAGACAAGGGATATTAATCATAAATCTTTGGAATAACGACAAGGCGTTATTTGAACAAATTGCATTGACGCTGAGTCAGAGTTTTGATGATCAAGTCTTGTTTTTATCCGTACAAAACAAAGGCAATGTCATTGTATTTTGTTTCGCCGATCGATTGCCGCAGATATCCGCTAAACGACTGCGTGAACGCGCCGGCCAAATGCGGGCATTGTCAGGAATGGAATATGATATTTTTGCACGCGATTTGATCCGTTATAACCCATTTTTACTCCAGCAATTACACCGCTTATGAAGCACCCCGATACCACGCCGGCAAAAAATATTTTTTCCTATCGAAAATACTGGGCACATCGTTTTGGCATTGCCCCTCAATTACCGATGAGCCGGTTGGAAATGGACGATTTGGGTTGGGACAGTTGCGATGTGATTTTGGTGACAGGAGACGCCTATATTGATCACCCCAGTTTTGGCATGGCCCTGATCGGACGCTTGCTGGAAGCGCAGGGGTTTCGGGTTGGTATTCTGTCTCAACCGAACTGGCGCGAGGTTGCGGATTTCCAGAGCCTGGGAAGACCCAATCTTTTTTTTGGCGTAACTGGCGGTAATATGGATTCAATGGTGAACCGCTATACCTCGGACAAAAAAATTCGCTCCAACGATGCTTATACAGCGGGCGGGGTTGCCGGTAAACGACCGGATCGGGCTGTAACCGTTTATAGCCAGCGTTGTCGGCAGGCGTATAAAAATGTGCCGGTTATCCTTGGAGGTATCGAAGCCAGTTTGCGTCGCATAGCCCATTATGACTATTGGTCGGAGACGGTGCGGCGTTCGGTTTTGCTGGATGCCAAGTCTGACCTGCTGGTTTACGGCAATGCCGAACGCGCCATTGTCGAAATCACTCATCGTCTGGCGAATGGTGAGGCAATTCAAGAGCTGACCCATATTCGCGGTACCGTGCATACGGTCAAACAATTGCCCGCCGGCTGGCTTGTCAAGGATTCAACCGATATTGACAGGCCGGGCAAGGGTGAGCGCCGCTGTTGATCCTTATCAGATGCAAACCCAGTGTTCGACAAAGACCGATACCGAACAGTCCCAAATCATAGCGTTTGATCGGCATTTGTTGAGTAAAAACCGAACCCGGACCGTCATTCGTCTGCCCGCTTATGAACGGCTCAAAAACGATCCGGTTTTGTATGCGCACGCTTCCCGAATCATGCACGCTGAAACCAATCCGGGCAACGCCCGTGCCCTGATTCAGCAACATGGCCAGCGGCAAGTCTGGGTCAATCCGCCACCGATTCCATTGACAACGCAGGAGATGGATGCGGTATTTGATTTACCCTATTCACGTTTGCCGCATCCCCAATACGGTGGGGCGCATATTCCGGCATTTGAAATGATCCAGCATTCCGTCAACATTATGCGTGGCTGTTTCGGAGGCTGCACATTTTGTTCGATTACCGAACATGAGGGCCGGATTATTCAAAGTCGGTCAGAAGATTCCATTATCCGGGAAATTGAAGCCATTCGCGACAGCTCGCCGAATTTTACCGGACATATCTCCGATCTGGGCGGGCCAACAGCCAATATGTATCGACTGGCTTGTAAAAGCCGCACAATTGAAGCGGCCTGCCGCAAACTCTCTTGCGTTTACCCCAAGATTTGTGAAAATCTTAATACTGATCATACGCCGCTTATTCGCCTCTACCGCCGCGCCAGAAAATTACCCGGCATCAAAAATATCGTGATTGCCTCCGGTTTGCGTTACGATTTAGCCGTTCGATCACCGGAATATGTCAGGGAACTGGTTACCCATCATGTTGGCGGTTATCTGAAAATAGCGCCGGAGCATACCGAACAAGGGCCTTTGTCAAAAATGATGAAACCGGGGATGGAAACTTACGATCGCTTCAAGGAAATGTTCGATCATTATTCCCGCCAGGCCGGTAAGGAACAGTACCTGATTCCCTATTTTATTGCTGCTCATCCGGGCACAACAGACGAAGATATGCTTAATCTGGCCTTGTGGTTGAAGCATAACGGTTTTCGGGCTGATCAGGTGCAGGCCTTTTTGCCTTCACCCATGTCGATTGCAAGCGCAATGTATCATTCAGGCAAGAATACGCTACGCAAGGTTAGCTGTCGGGCTGAAAATATACCCATACCCAAAGGCATCCGGCAACGCCGTCTGCATAAGGCCTTTTTGCGATATCGTGATCCAAAAAACTGGCCATTGTTACGGGATGCGCTAAGAGCAATGGGACGGTCAGATTTAATCGGTAACGGTAAAAAGCATTTGATTCCCAGCTTCCAGCCAAAAGGGATTGCCGTTGCATCCCCGCACCGGAATACTGCGACACAAACCCCTTCATTTAAAACGACGCATGGGCATGGTTTAAAGCGTAAGCCGTCAGGGCATCGAAAATCCAGATATCAGGGGCGAAAAAAATTACGTACGGTGAATAAAAAACTTTGCAAATGAAAAATATTTTGTATAATACTTAGATTCGCTGGTGTAGCTCAGTTGGTAGAGCAGCTGATTTGTAATCAGCCGGTCGCGGGTTCGAGTCCCATCACCAGCTCCATATAAATCAAAGGCTTAGTAAAAATACTAGGCCTTTTTTTATGCCCGTTGTCTACTCATTGTCTAGTTGGAAAAAAACAGGCTAACAATTTACCGCCCCAGATAAATTGAATTTAGCTGTTGTTGATTAGGGGGAATTGTAAAAAACTTGATTAGTTTATTGGCTTAACGGTAGGCACCTATCTACCCGATAAATCATCTATCCCAGACATGAGAAGAATCATCCTCTGTTTCGGGTTTCAGGATTATTCGCGCTAACAAGCTCTGTACACTCAATCCATGCACAGGATTAGGCCATTTATGTGTATTAGACGGCCTATATTCAACGAAAATAGTTTTGTGATGCTATGGGGTTATTGAATGATTATCGTGCTTAAAACAGGCTTAAATGGGTGCTGTTTCTTATTTAAAATCAAAGACTTGTGCATAAAAAAACCAGCAAAGATTACCCTTGCTGGCATACGGGTTTACCAATGGCTTATTTAAGTGATTCGGCAATCACACGATTGTAATAAGCGTCTTTTGATTCATTGATACCCTGAGTGTAACGAAATGTTCGGCATTGTGGGTGTAAGTCATAAATTTGATGTCCATAGATTGATTCAAGCTCTTTTCTAATCCTGCTTTCATCATTGTGCAAAAATGGCATTCGGGTAAAACCATCTTCATCTTCACGTAACTTATAAAACCACCAAAATATTTTCCGCTTGCCTCTGTCATTGGCGGCTTGTAGTTCAGAAATAATTTCCTGTTTATGAAGCCGAACAAACTGCCGAATTTCATCGGTTATTCTATGTGACGGTTTGACACAAATTTTGTCACCGATCAGCGACACATCAAAGTCAGATAATTTTTCCAGCATTAGAAAAGCTCTCCCGAATCAAGGTAATCATCAGGTTCACTGTCTGGCAAGTGGTCTATAAGACAGGGTAGGTTTCTATCTGTCGCATCTGTCGTATCTGTCGCGCGAGGGTGGTTCTGCGACACTTGCGACAGATAGAATTTATTGCTGTCTCTTTTTATAATGTACTTTCGCGCCAGCCTTTTGTCTACCCGTTCAATTAGAATGCCAATATCACGAAACGGTTTTTTTAGCCTTTTAATCACATTAAAAAGCCCTTTATGCGATTGAGGGAATGACCTTGACCTTGATTGCCGATCTCCTGCAATATCCGCCACATTATTAAAAAGTTCGGTTGGTGTGCCATGCCATTCATCACGGGTTTGCATGAGTGTAAAAATGGCATTGCCTACCGGTGATGATTCAATACTATTTCGTGATAGATTCAACTGATTGTCGGCATGTGAATCAATAAACGCGCCTTTATTCCCCATAGACTGTTCACATGCTGTAATCCATTTTGCGGCATCAGCCATACGCGGCTTGTTGGCTAACTCAATACCGTCTTGATATTTGAACCCATCGACAATTGCATTAAGTAGCCCTGCAAAAATAGCCGGTTTGTCGTTTTTAAATTCCGACCAAAATTCAGATTCTTCCTTCCGTGAATTACAGCTTATAGGCTGCAGAGTGACAATTAATGACCGTTCCGCAAGGTCTGGCCGTGTTGCAATATCATCAATACCATTCACCATGACGGGCTTTTGGACATCGACCAAACATTGTTCATCATCGGTATATAACGCCCGTTGATCATGGCCGCCACCGGTCGATAGTCTGCAAAGGGTATCCGCTATGTCTGGACTAATGCCACTCAGATTATCTAAATTCACCGTGTGAGTATTCATTGCTGAAACCAATAAATCACGTGGCTGTTTAGGTGGAGAGCGTAACGACACAGAACTTGGGTCAACTAATTCCCGAATAACCCGACAGGCCGTTGATTTGCCGGAACCTTGCTCCCCCTCGACGATTAAAATTGGATAAGGCTTTACACCGGCTAATGCGCATAACATCCAGCCATAAACTAGCGGGTAATCTTTATCAGTACAATTGATGTATTTCCGCAACAATGAAAGATTGCTCTGTGCCGGAACAGGTAACGCGGTTATGCTGTTTTTACGCACGAAATGTACAGGGCAATCCTTTGTATACCTATAACCGGATGAATCGATCTTAATAATGCGCCTGTTTTTATCGCCGGTGTCAATGTAAGCCGCATCTCCAGCGTTATATACTCGAATGCTAACTTTGCGGGTATCGCCTTCAAATTTACCGATAGCTTCCAATGTTGACAGTGCGTCAGTGATTGCGTTTGAATTTGCACCTTTACCAGTTATCAAAAATAACTGATGTGATAAATAATTTTTATAATCTTTTGACCGAACTTTAAACGTGCCGCGAATATCGTCATTAATTTCAACTTCGGCATAAGCATCGCCTTGCTGGTCATGAAATAGCTGCCCTTGTTGGCCGATTTCAATTAATAATGTGGATTGTGATTTTTTATTTTCGTTTTCATCGAATAATGAAATTTCATTCATAATATTGGCTTCCTTGCGCCAGGCACATTCCATCTGGCAATATTTCCCATAAAATGAGATAATAACGCTGCATTTGGTGAGCCCGACGCGTTAGTAGGTTAATGGTGTCGGGTTTTTATGTGTTTTGCCTTTCGACGCACTCGAAAAACTTGGCCTCGTCAACCAACACTCTTCGTCCAATACGTTTGAATGCAGTCTCAAAGCCGTTTTTATTGGCATTAAAAATTAAATGACGCAGACCGCTCACTGAAGGCCAGTCGTGATACTCGTTCCATTTTGGAACCGGAATTAATTTTGTTTGCATAATTTACCTCGTAATTTACAAATCGCCGCTGAATGTTGCGGCTTGAGGCTTATTATCCAGATGTGAATCCCGTCTATTGCTTCGTTGCGATAGGTGGGATTTAGGCGGGATTTTGGATCAATACTTTAATTGCCGATTCGGTGGAAGCCGCCCATTTTCGGGCATCGGTTAAGCGTGTAAAGGTTGCGCTTTGTACCGGATAGCCTTTTAACTGGATTCTAACGCGAAATGATATTTTGCCGGTTTTTGAAACGTGTTTATTGATTGTTGCCATGATTGCCCTCTATGGAAAGCAATCGGCAGTAACTACTCACCAGTTGTGTTGTAGCCAGCGTAGGTCATTGATTTATCAGGACACGTGCATACATCCC
>CAZDXJ010000103.1:0-5879 GCA_964509475.1 uncultured Methylococcaceae bacterium
TGGGCGATAAAACCCATACTCCCTTAGCAGGGGAGCGCCTTCAGCCTCTCGGCCATCTCTCCTTTTTTTTAAAAAATTAAAATTATTCTTCAGAACTCGTCAAACCTGCTGACTCGGCCTGCTCTTTTTTAATTCTTTCGTAAATCTCTTCTCTGTGTACAGAAATCTCTTTTGGCGCATTTACACCAATGCGAACCTGATTTCCTTTGACACCCAGAACAGTGACCGTCACATCGTCACCAATCATTAAAGTCTCTCCAACACGACGAGTCAATATAAGCATTGCGTCTCCCTCATAGTCCGTAAAATTAAAACAGCCCGATATTTTTAAAAGCAGCCACCAACCAATTGCGATATTATAACACGATCCGTATTAACAAATTCAAACTATTATTTCTGTTCCAATCCGAATGCATTATGTAACGATCTGACTGCAAGTTCCAGATATTTTTCATCGACTACAACCGATATTTTAATTTCTGAAGTCGATATCATTCTAATATTTATCCCCTCATCGGCCAAGGTTTTGAACATGGTGTTGGCAATCCCGGCATGGGAACGCATACCAACACCAACCAGTGATATTTTAACAATGCCATCATCGGCAGTCACTTTTCTCGCTCCAAGATCATGGCGGGTCTTTTTTAGCAACTCCAAAGCCTTGGCAAAATCATTGCGATGCACCGTGAAAGTGAAATCAGTGGTTTCGTCATCGGCAATATTCTGAATAATCATATCCACTTCAATATTGGCGCCTGCTATCGGACTTAAAATCCTTGAAGCGACACCCGGCCGATCCGGTACCCCGGTAATGGTTAATTTGGCTTCGTCACGGTTAAATGCAATTCCGGAAATTAAAACTTGTTCCATTTCGGATTCCTCATAAGTAATCAGCGTCCCCTGACCTTCTTTAAATGATGACAATACCCGTAAAGGGACATTGTATTTACCCGCAAACTCAACAGAACGGATTTGCAGCACCTTCGAGCCAAGGCTGGCCATCTCCAATATTTCTTCAAAAGTGATCTTGTCCAAACGCCGGGCTTTGGGTTCAACCCGTGGATCCGTGGTATATACACCATCCACATCGGTATAAATATGGCATTCATCGGCTTTTAACGCCGCCGCCAAAGCTACCGCTGTGGTGTCCGAACCACCTCGGCCCAGAGTTGTAATATGACCTTGTTCATTCACCCCTTGAAAACCTGCGACAACGACAATATTGCCTTTATCCAAATCGGCACGCATCCGCGTATCATCAATGGCTTTGATACGCGCCTTGGTATGTGCATTATCGGTCAATATGCGGACCTGCCCTCCGGTATAGGAACAGGCGGGACAACCCAGTTCATGCAGCGCCATACAAAGCAATGACATCGTGACTTGCTCACCGGTAGACAGCAGCACATCCACTTCCCGCTCGGTCGGATACGCTTGCATTTGTTTCGCCAGTGCCGTAAGGCGATTAGTCTCACCACTCATTGCCGATACCACGACAACCAGATGATCACCCGCATCATGCGCTGCTTTTACTTTCTGGGCGACGGCCTTGATACGTTCCACAGAACCGACCGAGGTTCCGCCGAACTTGTACACATAAAGTCCCATATTGAATTACTGCCTGTCCAGGTGTTGGCGCACCCATTCTGGAACTTGCATCAGCGCATTATTCAATGCTGCCGGATTGTTACCACCCGCTTGGGCCATATCCGGCCTGCCGCCGCCTTTTCCACCCACCTGCACGGCCACTGCATTGACCAAATCACCGGCTTTCAGTCGCCGGGTTTGATCTTTACTGACCCCCGCTATCAAACTGACTTTTTCTCCCTGAACCGTTGCCAATACAATTGCCGAACTGCCCAGTTTGTTTTTTAATTGATCAACCATCTCCCGCATTGCCTTTGGTTCGACATTATCGACTTTTGATGCCAGAACCTTGATGCCATTTATATCCACAGCTTGTGAACTCAGCTCATTACCTGCCGAACTGGCCAATTTGGCTTTTAAACGCTCCAATTCCTTTTCCAGGCCACGATTTTTTTCAACAATCTGCTGTACCTTGTCAATAATTTTATTATTGGGTACTTTCATTAATTTACTGATTGACTGCATAGCCTCTTCCTGGCTTTCCACCCAATCCACCGCAGCCGCTCCGGTTAATGCCTCTATCCTGCGCACGCCAGAGGCAACACCACTTTCAGCGATTATTTTAAAAAAACCAATATCCCCCGCCCGTGTTGCATGGGTTCCACCACATAATTCAGTGGAAAAATCACCGATCTTCAACACCCGGACTTCATCACCGTATTTTTCACCAAACAAAGCCATCGCTCCTGCCTGCATCGCGGCATTCTTGTTCATAATGTCCGCATGAACGGGGCTGTTCAAGCGAATTTGTTCGTTAACCAAACGTTCAATCTTTATCAACTCATCTTCCTTGAGCGGTTCAAAATGAGAAAAATCAAAACGCAGCCTTTCCGGATTAACCAAAGAACCTTTCTGGCTTACATGATCGCCCAATACCTGGCGCAGCGCCGCATGTAGCAAGTGGGTCGCCGAATGATTCAATGTTGTCGCCTGACGACTGCGCGGCTCAACCTTGGCCACACAGCGCTGACCCTCCTGCAAACTTCCCCGTACCGTTTTTCCTTTATGTAAAAATAAAGAGCCACCTTGTTTCTGCGTATCGGTGACCTCGAATACGGCCCCTTGTTCCGTCTCAATCACACCGATATCACCCACCTGTCCACCCGATTCGGCATAAAACGGTGTTTTATCCAAAACCACAATGCCTTCATCGCCATTTTGTAACTGGGTCACCGCCTGGCCATTCTTGAACAGGCCGGCAATGCTGACCTGATCCTGCAAGCGCTGATAGCCGGTAAAATCCGTTTGTATATCAAGTTTAATATCCTGATCATAGTCCGCATCGAAATGGCTTGCCGAACGGGCACGCTCTCTTTGTGCCTGCATGGCTTTTTCAAAACCGGCCTGATCAATACTCAATTGATGCTCCCTTGCAAAATCAGCCGTCAAATCAACCGGGAAGCCATAGGTATCGTAAAGCAGAAATACCGTATCACCCGGTATTACAGAACCCTGCATTTTTTCCACGCAGGTCTCAAGGATTTTCATACCCTGTTCCAGGGTTTCGGCAAACCGTGCCTCTTCTTTTTGCAGCACACGCTCGACCTGTTCCTGATTATCCGGTAATTCCGGGTAGGCCTTTCCCATCACTCGAACCAGAGGCTCAACCAGTTTATAAAAAAACACCTCACGTATTCCCAAACGATAACCATGCCGAATAGCCCGCCGGATAATGCGGCGCAGCACATACCCCTTGCCCTCATTGGACGGCATAACACCATCGGCAATCAAAAAAGCACAGGAACGAATATGATCAGCAATAACTCGCAAGGAACTTTGCTGCATGTCGTTTGTGCCAGCCAATCGCGCCGCTGTTTTTATTAATTCGGCAAACAAATCGATCTGGTAATTATTATGCACCCCTTGCATAACCGCAGCGATACGCTCCAACCCCATACCGGTATCAACAGAAGGCTTGGGCAGCGGTTTCAATATTCCATCACTGCCTCGTTCATATTGCATGAACACCAGGTTCCAGATTTCGATATAGCGATCACCGTGTTCATCCGGCGTACCCGGTGGCCCGCCCGGCACCGACTCACCATGATCATAAAATATTTCCGAACAGGGGCCGCAAGGGCCGACATCTCCCATAGACCAAAAATTGTCCTTTGCACCAACCCTGGAAAACCGTGCCGTATCGACCCCGATTTCCGACAACCAAATGTGTGCCGCCTCATCATCTTCTTCAAATACGGTAATCCATAATTTCTCGGCCGGTATTTGCAACTTCTGTGTCAAAAATTCCCAGGCATAATGAATCGCTTCCTTTTTAAAATAATCACCGAAACTGAAATTACCCAGCATTTCAAAGAAAGTATGGTGTCTGGCAGTATAACCGACATTTTCCAGATCGTTATGTTTGCCACCAGCCCGCACACAACGTTGACTGCTGGCCGCCCGCGTAAAACCCGGATGATCCCTGCCTAAAAACACATCCTTGAACGGTACCATACCCGCATTCGTGAATAACAGGGTTGCATCATTTTCCGGTATCAGCGAACTGGAAGGCTGAATGCTATGGCCACGTTCACGGAAAAAATCAAGAAAGGCGGAGCGCAATGCTGCGCTAGTCATTTTTTTCATAGAAAACTATCATCCTCGGGTACGAAAGCCTCACACAAAACAATTTTTCACTTAAAACCAGCAAATAATGCCAATCAATTCAACCTGATCGCCAAGCGTCTCAACAATGCCTGAATCATGTCAAAGGTAAAGCCCCGTTGCTGTAAAAAACGTGCCCGTTTTGCCCATTCCTTACGCGATATACTCGACAATGAGGAATATTTTTTTCGATAGGTCTGCTCAATAACCTTCATCCAGTCCTTTCCCATGTCTTCCATAACAGCATCCAACTGAAAATCGTCGATACCGCGCTGATGTAACTCATAATTAATTCGCACTGGCCCATATCCTTTAGCCATGCGTTGCCGACAATAAATTTCCGCATAGCGCCTGTCATTTTGCCAACCTTCTTTTGCTAATTCTTGTAATACAAGGACGGTTTGTTCTTTTTCATATCCCCTGGCCAGGGATTTATGCAATAATTCATCAAAAGAATGCTCCCTTCGCGCCAATAACTGCAGACAGAATTGTTTAATTTTTTTCGGATTGTTCTTTTCCACTGACATCGCCGCCTTCCTGAGCAATCGTCTTGCTAAAGACTTCATGACGAATTTTATGTTCAAGTTCCTCGGCTATTTCCGGGTGTTGCTTCAGGAAGGTACGCGCATTATCCTTGCCCTGACCAATTTTTTGTTTGTTGTAACTGTACCAGGAGCCCGCTTTTTGCATGAAGCCATATTTGACACCCAAATCGATCAATTCACCCAAAAACGAAACCCCCTCACCATATAAAATTTCAAATTCTGCTTGTCGAAACGGGGGCGCGACTTTGTTTTTCACCACTTTGACCCGGGTATCGTTACCAATGATTTCATCACCTTTTTTAATCGCGCCAATACGCCGGATATCCAACCGAACGGAAGCGTAAAATTTCAAGGCGTTGCCACCGGTGGTGGTTTCCGGATTGCCGAACATTACACCCAATTTCATCCGAATCTGGTTAATAAAAATCACCATGGTATTGGAACGCTTGATATTCGCTGTGAGTTTGCGCAAGGCCTGCGACATCAACCGGGCCTGCAAGCCCATATGGGCATCACCCATTTCACCTTCTATTTCCGCTTTTGGCGTCAATGCAGCCACTGAATCAATAACGACAACATCAACCGCGCCGGAGCGCACCAGCATATCCGTGATTTCCAATGCCTGCTCGCCGGTGTCCGGCTGGGAAATCAGCAATTCGCTGACATTGACTCCGATTTTCTCTGCATAAACCGGATCCAGAGCATGTTCAGCATCGATAAACGCCGCAGTTCCCCCCATTTTCTGCATTTGAGCAATAACTTCCAGGGTCAGTGTCGTTTTACCCGATGATTCCGGTCCATAAATTTCAATCACCCGCCCACGCGGCAAGCCACCACAGCCTAATGCGATATCCAACGCCAATGAACCGGTCGGCACCACATCGATACCCCGTGCCGCAGCCACATCACCCATGCGCATCACAGATCCCTTACCGAACTGTTTTTCTATCTGCATCAGCGCAGCGCCTAACGCCTTCTTTTTGTTTTCATCCATTTGATGCCCCGTTTTTAATGTACTACAAGCCAACTTGGGTTGTATCTACTCACCCCCTCTGAAAAGCAGGTGCAGGTTGTTGATTTATC
>CAZDXJ010000104.1:0-5806 GCA_964509475.1 uncultured Methylococcaceae bacterium
GCTGTATTGTAATAATTTAAAATTTATTTTGTCCTTTTTCTTGGGGTAGTATACCGTTTGTAACTACTCACCCGATTGTGTTGTAGCCGAAGTAGGTCATTGATTTATCAGGGCACGTGAATACATCCCTGTCGTTCTGCATAACATCCCAGGTTATGCAAGCCCAGCTCTTCCGTGGAAGGGCTGGGCAAGCCTGATAAATCAACAACCTGCACCTGCTTTTCAGAGGGGGGTGAGTAGATACAACCGTTTGAAGTGTTTCCAGTCGTTATGCGGGCGTTTTCTTTTGTGAGAAGAAATTGCTTAACTGGATGAATTCCTGAAGACTGACGGATTCTGCTCTTAACCCCGGGTCAATATCAAGAGCGCTGATTTCATTGGGGGAAAGCAGGGTTTTTAATGAGTTGCGCAAGGTTTTTCTGCGTTGCGAGAATGCCTGGGTGACGATTGTATGCAGGTCTTTAAAATCATCAGCCTGTAAAGGGCGGCGGGTGTAAGGGGTTAACCTGATAATCGCCGAGGTGACTTTGGGGACTGGATAAAAACTTTCTGGAGGGACATCGAACAGAGCTTCCGCCGCACAGAAATATTGCATCATCACGCTCAACCGGCCATAGCTTTTGTTGCCAGGGTGAGCACATAGTCTATCGACGACTTCTTTTTGCAGCATAAAATACATATCGCTGATGATGTCAGCGTATTCCAGCAAATGAAAAAGTAATGGGGTGGAGATGTTGTAGGGTAGGTTGCCAATGATATGCAATGCCTGTTTGTCCGTACACAAGCGGTTAAAATCAAATTTTAGCGCATCGCCACTGTGGATATGCAGATTGGGACAGTTTTGGAATTTTCGCCTTAGCAAGGCGACGAGATCCCGATCCAGTTCCACGACATCCAATGCCTGGACATGGCTTAATAAATGTTGGGTCAATGCGCCCTGGCCGGGACCAATTTCAACCCAGTGCTGATCTTTGGTAAGACCGATGCAATGGATAATCTGGTTGATGATCTGCGCGTCGGTGAGAAAGTTCTGTCCAAAGCGTTTGCGGGGTGTATGTGCCATAATCAGTTTTTGCTTTTATCAATCAGAGCCAGAGCCATTTCAATTGCGGCTTGCAAGCTGCCGGTTTCAATCCGGCCGCTACCGGCCCGATCGAGTGCGGTACCGTGATCAACCGATGTGCGGATAATGGGCAAACCCAGGGTAATATTAACAGCTTGACCGAAGCCGCTGTATTTGAGTACCGGCAGGCCCTGATCGTGATACATGGCAAGAACGGCGTCGGCCTGGTCCAGATATTTTTTGGTGAACAGGGTGTCAGCAGGAAGCGGTCCGAGTAAATTGAACCCCTGGTCTCGCAAATTATCCAATACCGGCTCAATGACATCAATTTCTTCTGTCCCCAGGTGTCCGCCTTCGCCGGCATGTGGATTCAACCCGCAAACGAGAATACAGGGCTTGTGAACAGCAAACCGCGATTGTAAATCCCGGTGTAGAATGCGCAGTATATTTCTCAAACGGTTGCGGGTAATGGCCTGGCTGACCTGGGCCAGGGGCAGGTGGGTGGTGACCAGGGCGACACGCAGCCCGGGTGTTGCCAGCATCATGACCGGCTGGCTGGCGCAAAGATCGGCAATATATTCGGTATGGCCGGTAAATTCAATTCCAGCCTGGTTGATGATGCCTTTATGCACGGGACCTGTAACCATGGCATCGAACAAACCGGCAAGACAACCCTTGGTGGCACGATGTATCGCTTTCAGGACATAACGGCTGTTATGCCGGTTCAGTTCACCGCATTGAACGGGAACGGGCAGTTCCAAAGGCAGAACGGTCAGCGTGCCCTTTTTACTGTTTGTTGGGGGCTGATTGGCATTAAACGGCAGCAACCGGATCGGCAAAGCTAATGTTTTGGCCCGGTCTTCGAGAAGTTTTGGGTTGGCAATAACGACAATTTCACAGGGCTGATCCTGTTGGCTTGTCATAATGGCCAGGTCCGGTCCGATTCCGGCTGGCTCTCCCGGGGTGAGCGCAATACGCGGCATGAATGCTGAGTCTATGTTGAAAGGCTATAAATTCTAACATGTCCGGATATTGTTTTTGGTACTTATTTATGACCGCCTCCCTTGCTAAACGGACTTGGTGGAACCAGCCACTATCCAGGTTTCAAAAGAAGCATCCGATATCAATGGATCAGCAAAGGAGGCGATCAAATGAGATTTGATCGCCCAAACCAATCTACTAGAACGATTCGTTATAACATTTACATTTATTGATTAACCTTTCGGTCAGTAAATGTATGAAAAATTTGCTCTATTAAAAATCACTTTCGAACAAATTATTGTAAACCTTTTGATGAAACGAACTACTACATTTTTGTGGTATTGATTTGCATAGCAAAACCCAGTAAGGAATGGTCATATAGATTGGAAGTTAGGCATTGACACACAAACAGGCTGTCCTTCAATCAAATGCCTTGTCATTCCGCTAGGGAACGGCGGAATCCAGGCCCGGGGACGGAAGCCGGACGGGCTGAAAAACGGGTTTACGGTTATTTCTACCGGACAGGTAGCCTTGACATCCCTGTCACTGGATTCCGCCCGTCCATGGCGGAATGACGGGTTTGTAATTTTTGTTTTTTAAAACAACAAGTTATTTTAGTGCGTAAGTCCTATAGATGTTATGACATTGGTTGGCCATGTTTCCATAATTCATGTTCGCTTATATCAATCTCGCTATTCCATGTCACAGCACATCCTCCTTGCTCAACCTTTACCGCCTTAAACAAGGCAGGGTTTTTTAATGGAGAAAACATTTCCTTACCCAGCAACGGGGCAACATCATATTTTTTCTTTTCGTTATTATCAAACTCTACTAACAAATTATGGCTGTCAATTGCCAAAACTGATTTAACCTTTGGATATTTCATTATTTACTCCAATGGAGGTAATTTATGAAATTCTTGCGTATCCCACATTTTTTTCAATTCTTCCTTGTTGATTGAAGCCCATTCGACAACAAGATTCTTTGCTCGGCTTGGAAGGTCTCCTTCAATCATTTCAAGCGTATCAATATCAAATAATCCAATATATTCACCATATACGGCGTGAAAGTGTGGCGGCGGATGATCGCCAAAGAATAATTTTATTACTATTCCATAAAATCTTGCTATTTCTGGCATATCTATTTCCTGCTAGTACAGCAACATTTTTGTACTGAATTGATAAGGTTTCAGTATTTTCTTTATATTTCAATTTCTTATAATCCAGCGAGACTGGATGCTTTATAAACCCAGTTCCTTTATTTTCCGGGTTAAGGTGTTGCGGCCATAACCCAGCAGTATCGCTGCTTCATTACGCCGCCCACCGGTAAAGTTCAGGGCGGCGTTGATCAAAATGGATTCGACTGCGGGTATCGTGATTTTTGCGATTTCGGGTTTTCCGGTTAACAGCTGTTGTTCGACCCAGTTTTTGAGCATGTTTTCCCAATTGATATCGGTCGATATTTTTTCTTCCGTAGTGCGCAATAGTTCCTGGGGTAGATCAGCAATGTGAATTTCCCGGCCTGAGGCCATGACCGTCAACCATCGGCAGATATTCTCCAGTTGCCGGACATTGCCGGGCCAGTCCAGGGTGCTTAGAAATGCTTCGGTTTCAGGCAGCAAGGTCTTGACTTCGGTAGCCAGTTCATTGGCGGCCTGGTTGAGAAAATGACGCATCAGCAGCGGAATGTCCTCACTGCGTTCACGTAATGCCGGAATATGGATGCGGATGACGTTAAGACGGTGAAACAAATCTTCCCGAAAACGGCCATCGCTGACCAGGGTTTCCAGGTTTTGGTGGGTCGCGGCAATAATGCGTACATCGACTTTGATCGGTGCATGGGCACCAACCGGGTAAAATTCGCCATCGGCTAGCACGCGTAACAGGCGGGTTTGCAGCTCGGCCGGCATGTCGCCAATTTCATCAAGAAACAATGTGCCGCTATCGGCTTGTTCAAAACGGCCGGATCGGCGTGCCTGGGCACCGGTGAAAGCCCCTTTTTCGTGGCCAAACAATTCCGATTCCATCAAGTCCCGGGGTATGGCCGCCATGTTCAAGGCGATGAAGGGTTTTTTGTTTCTTGGGCTGTGGCGGTGCAATGCCCTGGCAACCAGTTCCTTGCCGGTACCGGATTCACCGTTAATCAATACGGTGATATTTGATCGGGCCAGACGGCCTATGGCGCGAAATACTTCCTGCATGGCGGCTGCTTCACCGATAATTTCTGGTGTAACGCTGTCCAGGCTGTCGATCCCGGCGGCGGATGCTGCTGAAGCTTGTTGGTCGCTGTGTGCGCAGGCCCGCTGCACCAGTTCGACGACTTCTTCAATATCAAAGGGTTTGGGCAGGTATTCAAAGGCACCGCTGTGAAAAGCGGCGACAGCGCTTTCCAGATCAGAGTGGGCGGTCATGATAATAACCGGAAGATCGGGGTGCGAGCGTTGAACTTTTTCCAGCAATGCGATGCCATCCATTTCCGGCATACGAATATCGCTGATTAATACATCGGGAATCCGTTTTTCCAGCGCTGTGATTAAATCCGTGCCTTTGGCAAAACTGCGTGTATTTATCGACGCTTTTTGCAAGGCTTTTTCCAGAACCCAGCGAATGGATTTGTCATCATCGACAATCCAGGCAAGATGTGTATCAGCCATGAGGATTCTCCACAGGCAAATAGATTGAAAAGACCGTGTTTCCTGGAACACTATGACATTCTATGAAGCCATTGTGTTGGTTGACCAGGGATTGGGCAATGGAAAGTCCTAGTCCGGTGCCGTCAGCCCGGCCGGTAATCATTGGATAGAAGATTTTGCCAACCATATTCGGATCAATACCGGGTCCGTTATCAATAATATCTATTTTGGCAACCAGTTTATAACAATGCCGGCCTATCGTCATTTGTCGGCATATCCGTGTTTTCAACGTGATTTGTCCCTGGCTGCCCACGGCCTGCTGGGCATTGCGGGCAATATTGAGCAAGGCCTGAATGATTTGGCCGTGATCGGCTTTGATCAAAGGGATACTGGGATCATAATCCCGGTTGATGGTAATTCTTTTGTTGGTTTCGACTTGTATCAATTGTTTGACGCGTTCCAATAATTCATGAATGTTGATTTTTACTTTGTGCGGGGGTTTATTGGGACCGAGCATACGATCCATGAGATTTTGCAACCTGTCCGATTCAGCAATGATAATCTGGGTATATTCCTTTAGCTCCGGGCTATCCAGTTCCAAAGCGAGCAATTGGGCGGCGCCGCGTAAACCACCCAGCGGGTTTTTGATTTCGTGGGCCAGCCCCTTGACCAGCATACGTGCGGTATTTTGTTGGGCAACCAGTTGTTCCTCATAGGAAATCCGTAACTGTCTATCCAGAGGCTGCAGTTCCACAATGATTTCAGCTACCTCGGTGTTTTTCAGGATGGGGGTGGCGCTGATGTTGACGGTCACGGCGTGATGTGCCAGCTCAAGGCTGAGTCCTCTGTCAAGCAGTATCTCATGAGTCAATATACATTGCTTTAATACATTGATGATGGAACAATCCGGAGTATTGAATAAACGTTTGGCGGGCAGATTTATTAAATGGCGCGCGCTGTCTTCAAAAAGAATTTCACCCGCCGTGTTGATATAGATAAGTGTCAGATCTTTGTCGAAAACAAGAATAACCTCATTCAGGTTATCCAAAATTCTTTTGTACACTTTTGAGGCTCTATAGTTTAGATGATTAACAGAAGTATCTACTCACCCCCCTCTGAAAAGCAGGTGC
>CAZDXJ010000105.1:0-5459 GCA_964509475.1 uncultured Methylococcaceae bacterium
AAATAACCAACCACCCTGGCTTCTGCAAAAGAGCTGGCCATTATATAGCCTTTTCTTTTTGTGTCAAGCAAGGACTTATATTTTTTACGCTTGCGTTATTTTCACTTTTGCAAACTTTCTTTTACCAACTTGATAAACATGTTGCGAATCAACCGGTATCAACACCTTCGCATCCGATATTTTTTCTCCATCTATTTTCACCGCCCCTTGTTTAATCATGCTCCTTGATACGGTTGTACTTGCAGTCAAACCCGCATCTTTCAATAAATTGGCCAGCACATATCCTTTTTCCTGTGTTTTCAGCTCTTTTTCTTCTATATCATCCGGTATCGCGCCACGCTTGAAACGAGCCTCAAAATTTTCCAGCGCCTTTTCGGCAGCCGCTTTGTCATGAAACCTTTCGATAATTTCCTGCGCCAATTTCACTTTGTAATCACGAGGATTTGCCCCATTTTCACAGGACCGCCGCCAGTTTTCTATTTCAGAAATAGACCTGAAGCTCAGTAATTCAAAATACCGCCACATTAAATCATCCGATACGGACATCAATTTTCCAAACATTTCATCCGCCGGCTCGGCTATGCCAACATAATTATTTAGGGATTTTGACATTTTTTGCACACCATCCAGACCTTCCAAAATCGGCATGGTGATGACGACTTGTGGTTTTTGCCCATACATTTCTTGTAGTTGCCGACCAACCAACAGATTAAATTTTTGGTCAGTACCACCCAACTCGACATCCGCTTTCATCGCCACCGAATCATATCCTTGAATCAAAGGATACAAGAACTCATGAATTGCGATAGCCTGACCATTTTTATAACGCTTGTTAAAATCATCCCTTTCCAGCATTCGCGCCACAGTATGCTTAGCCGCCAACTGAATGAGTTCAGCCGGACTCATTGCATTCATCCAGCTGGAATTGAACATGACAAGTGTTTTCGATGGGTCCAGAATTTTGAAGATTTGCTCCTCATAAGTCTTGGCATTCTCAATAACATCATCCCGCGTTAACGGCTTTCTGGTCACATTTTTTCCTGTTGGATCGCCAATCATGCCGGTAAAATCGCCAATCAAAAACAGCACCTCATGCCCCAAGTCTTGAAACTGCTTCAATTTGTTGATCAGCACCGTATGACCAAGATGCAAATCCGGAGCTGTTGGATCAAATCCCGCTTTAATCCGTAATGGACGACCCTCATCCAATTTCTGCAACAACTCCCGCTCAACCAATACTTCCTCAGTTCCTCTGAGAATCTGCGCCATAACTTCTTTATGCAACTTCACTCTCCAAAAAAAATACCGCGTACCTTGTAAAACCAAAGAACCCGGACTACCAAAATAAATTTACCGCATATTATATAATTCGCAATATAATAAAAAACACACTAAACTTAAAAATATTGCAGTACAAACTTTTGACATTCAAGATATGGCGCAAATGAGAACCCCAAAACCAATCGTATTAGGTATTGGCGCAATAATCGCGGTCATCGCAAGTGCAAGCTATGCGCTTATCACCCATGAACCGGAAATCATTTCAAAAGCCCATAAACCAAAGGCAGACGCTCACACCGCATCAATGCAGCCAAACACCGCTGCCATATCAACCGACATTGCGATAGAAGCAGCAAAATCACCAGAAGAGTCATTTATCTGGCGCAAGTATTCTATCAAACCGGGTGACAGCCTTTCTTCGATATTCGCAAAGTTGGATCTCAGCCATGAGGAGATGAATAAAATCATAAACACCAACAAACTTGGGGCTTCACTGGCGTCTATAGCCGCAGGAAAGACCTTACAAATCCAAACCACACCCACGGGTGATCTCATCCAACTGGTTTACGACAAAAATCCATTTGAGTCATTGATCGCAACACGTCAAGACACAGATTTTACTGTCGAAAAATTGACTAAAGAAGTTCGTCACGAAATTGTCAGCACTCAGTTCAGCAAACAGCAATCCTTATTCCTGGATGGAAAAAATGCCGGCTTATCCGATAATACGATTATGCAACTGACCGGCATTTTTGGCTGGGATATTGACTTCGCGTTAAATATCAAAAGCGGTGATCAGATAACTATTCTGTATGAAAAATTATTCATCAACGATCACGAAGTCGGCAACGGTAAAATTGTCGCGGCAGAATTTGTAAACCAGGGCAAAGTCTACACCGCCGTCAAATATGAAGATGCCAGTGGCCATACCCAATATTACTCACCCGACGGCAAAAGAATGCAAAAAGCATTTTTGCGCACACCGGTTGATTTCGCGCGCATCAGTTCACATTTTAGCCTGGGACGCAAGCACCCGGTTCTTAACCGGATCCGTGCTCATAAGGGCGTTGATTATGCAGCCCGCACAGGCACACCGGTAAAATGCACAGCGGACGGCAAGGTTGTTTTCCGAGGCTGGAAAGGCGGCTATGGAAGAGTCGTAATCGTACAGCACGGCAAAACATACAGCACCTTATACGCCCACCTTTCTAAATTTGGCAAAAGATTAAAACCCGGCACTCGTGTAAAACAAGGCCAGGTAATCGGTTACGTGGGTCAATCCGGCCTGGCTACCGGCCCCCATTTGCATTATGAATTACGCGTCAACGGGGTACATAAAAACCCGTTGACCGTGCGTTTGCCAAACGCTGCACCGCTCGACAAATCATTAATGGCCGATTTCAAACAAAAGACACAGCCCTTGCTTAGCCAGCTGGAAAAAATCAAGTCCGTTTATCTGGCAAAGAGCGATTATTAAACCGAAAAAGAAGAACCACAGCCACAAGTTGTTGTAGCATTTGGATTACGGATGACGAACTGGGCTCCCGACAAATCTTCTTTATAATCGATTTCAGCTCCGTTTAAATATTGTATGCTCATGGAATCAATCAGCACGGTAACCCCGCCATTCTCAACACGGGTGTCATCTTCATTGACTTCTTCATCAAACGTAAACCCATACTGAAACCCGGAGCAACCGCCTCCGGAGATGTATACCCTGAGTTTCAAATTGTCATTACCTTCCTCGGCAATTAACTCCCCTACTTTTTTTGCAGCACTATCAGTAAAAATTATTGCATCCGACATAACAAACCCTTTAAAAAATATATACCTCTCGAATTATGACTATACCCAGTATTTTAGTCAACAATTAAGGATATAAGGCAATTCCTTCCAATCCTTGCCACTCTTCAAAACCGAACATGAGATTCATATTTTGTACAGCCTGGCCCGCCGCACCTTTAACTAAATTATCGATTACCGATAATATGACCAGCGTATTACCGCCTTGCGGTTTATGCAAAGCAATTTGACAATAATTGCTTCCGCGCACATTACGTGTATCCGGATGCATACCCTGCTCAAGCACATCAACAAAAAATTCCCTCCTGTAGCGCTCCTCATAGAGCTTCTGTAATTCTTGCAATGAAACCCGCACCTGTGCGTACAAAGTCGCATGAATCCCTCGAATCATGGGGGTCAGATGCGGGACAAAGATTAAATCAATGGCATGTCCTTTGCCAATCGCCTGCAAACCTTGGGTGATTTCCGGTAAATGCCGATGTCCACTGGCCGCATAAGCTTTAAAACTTTCTCCCGTTTCGCTCATCAGGGAAGTCAGCTGCGCCTTTCTTCCGGCACCGCTGACACCTGATTTGACATCGGCAATCAATTGCTCCGAATCCAACAAACCATTTTCCAACAAAGGCAGCCAGCCCAGCTGAACAGCCGTTGGATAACAGCCAGGACAAGCAATTAACCGCGCCGACTTGATGGCTTCACGGTTGACTTCGGGTAAGCCATAAACCGCTTCAGCAAGCAAATGCGAACAGGCATGCTTCATTCCATACCACTGCTGCCACAATTCAACCCGCTTTATCCTAAAATCAGCCGAAAGGTCGATTACCTTGATACCCCGCAAAAGCAATGCCTCAGCCATCTGCATGGCGATGCCATTCGGGGTCGCAAAAAATACCACATCACAACAAGCCAGGGCATTTATATCTGGAGGCGAAAATACGATATCAATACGCCCACGCAAACTGGGGTAAACGGCGTCTACTCTTGTGCCAGCATCCACCCGGGAAGTCACCCAACCGATCTCAATTTTTGGATGTGATATTAACAAACGTAACAATTCCACACCTGTATAGCCCGTCCCGCCAACTATCCCCACACGAACCATTTCTGTTACCTAATCAACAAATAATAAAACTTTCAATAATAACGTTTTATTTTTTTAGCGTTAAGAGATAAATTACTCCGATCAGAAAAATTTTCATCGCAAATCAAAAATCAAAAATAAATTTCGCTTATGAAGCATCCGAAAAGCATGACCGCTATTGAAATTTCCGCTCCTGGCAATGCCGACGTTTTGACAAGCACCTGTCGCCCGCTACCCCAGCCCACCGCACACGAGGTACTCATCAAGGTTGCAGCCGCCGGTATCAACCGTCCGGATATCATGCAACGCCGCGGCCTGTACCCGGCTCCTGCCGGTGCCTCCGATATTCCCGGCCTGGAAGTTTCGGGTACGATTGTCGATACCGGCTGTGCTATTACCCGGTTTAAAGAAGGCGATCGTGTTTGCGCCCTGGTAACCGGAGGAGGTTACGCCGAGTATTGCACAGCGGCTTCCGAGCTTTGTTTGCCGATACCGGATAATCTGAATGTTATTCAAGCTGCGGCTCTGCCGGAAACCTTTTTTACGGTATGGAGCAACCTGTTTGATCGCGCCCGCTTATTACCTGATGAAACCGTATTGATACATGGCGGTAGCAGCGGCATCGGTACAACAGCCATTCAACTGGCCAAAGTACTCAGCAATGCAACCGTTCTTGTCACAGTTGGCTCCGAACATAAGCGCCAGTTCTGCAAAATGCTGGGGGCAGATTTTGCAATCAATTACAAAACCGAGGATTTTGTCAATGAGGTCAAACGGATTACAAACCAGCAAGGCGTTGATGTCATTCTTGATATTATTGGTGGCGATTATTTTCCACGCAATTTGTCTTGCATGGCCGAAGAATCCCGATTAATACAGATTGCTATTCAACATGGGCCCAAATCGGAAATAAACCTGCTTCCCATCATGCTGAAACGACTTACGATTACCGGTTCAACCCTGAGAGCAAGAAGCCTTGCTTTTAAGGCAATGATCGCAAAAGAACTGCTCGCGAAGGTGTGGCCGTTGCTTTCTGACAACCAAATCAAACCCGTTATTGACAGTTATTTTCCATTACAGAAAGCTGCAAAAGCACATAAACGCATGGAAAGCAGTCAACATATCGGCAAAATAATCCTTACCACTGCAAGCTGATTGCCGAACCTCTTTCTTTATCAATATCCTTTGTCCATAACCCGGTTGAGCTAAAATTTATTTATTGACCGACACCTAAAGGGGCGTTCTCACACAGCCAACATGCAGGCCACCAGACTGAGCATACCTTGGTAAGTTA
>CAZDXJ010000106.1:0-5382 GCA_964509475.1 uncultured Methylococcaceae bacterium
ATTTGTTTTTACGGGATATGTCCTACTCAACCCTGTCGGGCGGTTCCGGCAAACCGGCCTGCCGTAGCACAGGCAGGCGTTTCGTCCCGATGTCTGTTTTATTTTCCGCATTCGTAACCGCGTAGAGTATAGCTGATTTTTGATTAATCGCAATATGTCAATGGGAGATATTCACATTGGTCAAAAATTTGTTATCCGTGTGCCGCTTTGTTGTTATGTACTGTAGAATAACGGTTTTTTATGGCTACCGGAAATCGGTTTACTTTGTTTCCACCTATAAACTCTAAGGCTCATCGACTCACTTAGATTACCGAGGTTTTATCAATAATGATCCCAATGGTTAACCTGCAAGCGCAATATCGTGATTTGCAAGCTGAAATTGAACAAGGATTAAATGCCGTTCTGGAAAGTTGTGCATTTATTTTAGGTCCCAATGTGCAGGCGTTTGAACAAGAGGTGGCTGAATATTTAGGCGTTCAACACGCCGTGGGCGTTGCTTCCGGGACCGATGCTTTGCATCTCGCTTTGCGTGCCGAAGGTATTGGACCAAGGGATGAGGTGATTACCAGCGCGTTTACTTTTATTGCCACAGCGGAGGCGATTTGTTATGTTGGCGCCAAGCCGGTGTTTGTCGATATTGATCGCAGAACCTTCAACATCACCCCGGAAGCCATCGAACGGGCGATTACGCCAAAGACCAAGGCGGTCATGCCGGTGCATTTGTTTGGCCAGCCTGCGGATATGGAAGCAATCCGGGCAATTTGCACGGCGCATCGGCTGAAATTGATTGAGGACTGCGCGCAATCGTTTGGTGCCCGTATTAACGGCCGGCAGACCGGCAGTATCGGTCATGCGGCGGGGTTCAGTTTTTTCCCCAGTAAAAACCTGGGGGCGTTTGGCGATGGCGGCCTGGTGGTCACCCAGTCCGATGAAACCGCCGCAATGCTAAAAAAATTACGCAATCACGGCTCCGATGTACGTTATTATCATGATGTCATGGGTTATAACAGCCGCCTGGATGAGATGCAAGCGGTTATTTTGCGTGCCAAGCTGAAACGTATCGATGCTTACAATCAACGGCGCCGGCAGGTGGCGCATCTTTATTCACGGCTGATGGCGGATTTGCCATTGGCGACACCGTTCGAGGACGGTGCCGGCGAACATGTCTATCATCAATATACCGTATTGACGGAACGCCGCGAGGAAATTCGCAAAGCCTTGCAGCAAGAACACATTGCCTGCGCGATTTATTATCCGGTGCCCTTGCACAAACAACGGGTTTTTGAAAAAACCTGCGCCGGTTTGTGTCTGCCCGAAACCGAACAGGTGGCGGCAAATTGCCTGTCATTACCCATTTGCCCCGAATTGACGGACGATCAGGTTGAGCGGATCGTTGCCGTCATCCGGCGCCTGTTCAATTAATTCAGGGTTATCGTTTGGTGTCCACGACAAGCCCGTTGACCGTCATGATCGTAGCCGGTGAAGCATCGGGTGATCAACATGCCGCCAATATGTTTTTGGAGTTAAAAAAACATCAGCCGGATATTCGCGCTATCGGTATGGGCGGTGCGCGTATGATCGAGGCTGGTATCGATGTGCGCTATGATTCTTCGGCGATTGCCGTGATTGGCGTGGTTGAAGTGATGCGGCATTATGCCGAGATTCGCCGGGCCTTACGCAAAATGCAGAATTTGCTGCTTGAGGAACGCCCGGATTTGTTGATTTGTGTGGATTACAAGGAATTCAATTTCAAATTGGCGGCTTATGCCAAAAAAAACGCTATCAAGGTCTTGTTTTATGTCAGTCCGCAAGTGTGGGCCTGGCGGCCGGGCCGGGTGGTCAAATACGGCCAGGTCATCGATGCGATGGCGGTGATTTTTCCGTTTGAGGTGGCTTATTACCAAAAACACAAGATTCCGGTGCGTTATGTCGGTCATCCTTGCGTTGACAAGGTGCGGCCTGAATACAGCATTGAACAGGATTGCGTGCGTTTTTCACTCAACAGGAACGCTCCGGTCATTGGACTTTTACCCGGCAGTCGCCGCCAGGAAATCAAGCGCCTGTTACCGGTTATGTTACAGGCGGCTGCACGCATACAGGCGACTTTGCCGAAAGCACAGTTTATTTTGCCACAGGCCGAATCCATAGGCGATGCGTTGATACAGGCGTATTTACAGTCCTGTCCGGTCAAGGTTCAGTGTATCAAAAACCAGCCTTATGATGTGATCCAGTGCTGTGATGCCATTATCACGACATCGGGTACCGCGACCCTGGAAATTGCCTTGTTAAACATACCGATGCTGATTGTCTATAAATTATCCAGCATCACCTATTGGTTGGGCCGGCTGTTGGTCAAAACGCCTTTTATCGGTCTGCCCAATATTATCGCGGGCAAACCTGTCGTGAAAGAATTGATTCAACATCAAGCCAATGCCGGGCAAATTGCCAGCGAGATACTGCGCATATTGCAGGATAAAGACTATGCCCGGCAGATACGGCAGGAATTGACGGCGGTCAAACGCGCCCTGGGCGAAGGCGGTGGCTCAAAACGCATGGCGGATATGGCTTGGGAGATGTTGCAAAATACAAGGGGTCAGCCTTGATATTCCTGATGATAACGGACAATGCGTTCGACTTCGTTTTTTGATCCTAGGATGACCGGTATGCGCTGATGGATACCTTTGGGTTTTATATCCAGAATCCGTTCATGGCCGGTTGACGCGGCGCCACCGGCTTGCTCGACGATGAAAGCCATCGGACTGGCTTCATACATCAGCCTGAGTTTGCAGGGTTTTTCCGGATTACGCGAATCATAAGGATAAAGAAAAATACCGCCCCGGGTCAAAATACGATAGACATCGGCGACCAATGAGGCGGTCCAGCGCATATTGAAATCTTTCCCCAAAGGGCCTTCCACACCTTGCACGCACTCATCCACATAACGCTGTACCGGTGCTTCCCAGAAACGTTGGTTGGATGTATTAGCGGCAAACTCATTGCTGTCTGCGGGAATACGCATATCAGGATGGGTCAGGATGAATTCACCAATATCCTGATCCAGCGTAAAGCCATTGACCCCATGCCCGGTCGTCAATACCATCATCGTCGAAGGGCCGTAAAGCACAAAACCGGCACAAACTTGTTCGGAGCCTTTACGCAAAAAATCCTCCGGTTCCGGATCCACACCTTCGCGGCAGCGCAGAATGGAAAAAATCGTACCGACGGTCAGGTTGACATCGATATTGGAGGAACCATCCAGTGGATCAAACAAAGCCAGATATTTTCCTTTTGGGTATTGTGCCGGTATTGGAATGATGTCATCAATCTCTTCCGAGGCCATACCGGCCAGATGTCCGGTCCAGTTTAACGCTTCGATCATGATGTCATTGGTGATGATATCCAGTTTTTTTTGTACCTCCCCCTGTACATTTTCAGAGTCGGCACTGCCCAAAACGCCGATCAATGCGCCCTGGTTGACCATCTGGGAAATTTTTTTGCAAGCCGTGACCACATTGTTCAATAACAAGGTAAAGGTTCCCGAAACACCGGGTAATTCGCGTTGTTGTTCAATGATAAACTGGGTCAGGGTAACTTTATTGTTCATGTGCGTTGTTAGTCGTTGATGATTGGGTAAAAAGTTAATGGTATATTCTACAGGACTTATGATTTATTGGCTTTTCAGGCTTTAGAAAAAATACCGATAACAGGTATAATGGCATGATTTAATCAAGAGGATAAAAAAATGAAAGAAAATTGGATTGCCCCATCGATTCTTTCCGCCGATTTTGCCCGTTTGGGTGAAGAGGTTGAAAATGTTCTGGCGGCTGGCGCGGATGTTGTGCATTTTGATGTCATGGACAATCATTTTGTGCCGAATCTGACCATTGGGCCTTTGGTTTGCCAGGCGCTGAAAAATTATGGCATTACCGCGCCCATCGATGTGCATTTAATGATTGAGCCGGTGGATCGGATTATCCCGGATTTTGCCAAAGCCGGTGCCGACTACATTACCTTTCACCCGGAAGCCTCGGTGCATATCGACAGAACCTTGCAGTTGATCCACGATAATGGCTGTAAAGCCGGTTTGGTTTTTAATCCAGGCACGCCATTGCATTATCTGGACTATGTCATGGACAAGCTGGACATGATTTTGTTGATGTCGGTGAATCCAGGTTTTGGGGGTCAATCGTTTCTACCGTCGGCGTTGGGAAAACTGCGTCAGGTCCGGGAAAAAATCGATGCCAGCGGACTCGATATCCGCCTGGAAATTGATGGCGGCGTGAAAGTGGACAATATCCGTGAAATCAAGGCAGCGGGCGCCGACACCTTTGTTGCCGGTTCTGCGATATTTGGCAAACCCGATTATCAAAAGGTCATTGCCGATATGCGTTCTGAACTTGCCAAGGCCTGAACAGCCTTTTCCTGAGCCGCTCAAAAGATGCGCTGGGTACAATACAGCGCATCCATGCCCGCCTGTTTACATCAAGGGCAATAGCTGGTCGAGCAAATGACCATTGGTCACCAGAATGTTTTTCGGAAAAATGCCCGGATTTCCTTGAAAATCAGTCACACTGGCGCCGGCTTCCCTGGCAATCAAGGCACCAGCGGCGATATCGTAAAGATTCAGTTCCTGTTCCCAGAACGCATCGACCTGACCATCGGCAACCAGGCATAAATCCAGGGCTGCCGAGCCAAAACGGCGTTGTCCGGTGGTTCTTTGGGCGATGCGGTTGAAACGCGGTAAATTGTTGTCTTCCAGGTAGTTGCGCAGGCAGGCAAACCCGGTGGCGATCATGGCATTGGCCAAGGACTCTTCCGTAGAAACATGGATAGGCCGGCCATTTTTAGTGGCGCCTTTGTCTTTTTCGGCTGCATAATAGTCATCCAGTGCGGGTGCGTAAACAGCACCGAATACAATATCCTGACCGATTTCCAGGGCGACGCTGATCGACCAGAAATATTGGCCTTTGGTAAAGGAATGGGTGCCATCAATCGGATCGACGATCCAGCGCTTGGATTGATTCTCGCTTTGACCGCTTTCTTCACCCCAGAAACCGTATTGGGGATAATGTTTGGAAAGGTTTTGTTTTAAAAACGACTCGACAGCAATATCGGCTTCGGTCACCATGTCGCGAGGGCTTTTTTTGCTGATTTCCAGGTTATTCAGGTCGTTAAAATAACTTAAGGCAATGGCGCCGGCTTCACGGATTATTTTTTCAAGAACGGCTTGGGAAATCGACATGATTATAAAATCCTAAGGAATAAAAAGGTAGTGTGATTTTTTGTTAATTGGACTTTGTGGAAGCGGCGCAGGATTGAATAAAGGCTTCAATCTGCCGCAAGATACCCTGGCTATCGAGACCGCACAGGCTGAGTAATTGT
>CAZDXJ010000107.1:0-5382 GCA_964509475.1 uncultured Methylococcaceae bacterium
TGCTGTATTGTAATAATTTAAAATTTATTTTGTCCTTTTTCTTGGGGTAGTATAGATTTATCAGGCTTGCCCAGCCCTTCCACGGAAGAGCTGGGCAAGCCTAACTTGGGATGTTATGCAGAACGACAGCGATGTATGCACGTGTCCTGATAAATCAATGACCTACGGCGGCTACAACACAACCGGGTGAGTAGTTACAGATTTTTTTAGGTAAGGCATTGGATTTATTTTATCACTAAATCCTAAATTGAGAATTGCTGGTATTCGTTCTATTCAGACTGACAGGGATATGCTAGAGTTGCAGGTTTATTTAAAAACCGATAATGGAAAGTTCATGTTTTTCCCGCAACGAAAAAAGATAAGGATAATGGCTGCAACGCTCGCTTTATTGCCAGTATTGGGTTCTTCAAACCCATTGCATGAGGCCGTTAAAACCGAGTTGGCAACGAATGCCGCCGCTGTCAAATCACAAAAAAAAATCAACCGCTTGAGTGATGCAACACGAAACATGCTGGAAGAATTTCGTGCTACGACAAGGCAAACGGAAACCTTGTTGACCTATAACCAGTACATGCGCGATCTGCTGAAATCGCAGCAACAAGAAAAACAATCGTTACAAAAACAGTTACAGGATATCGAGATAACCCAGCGTGAAATCCTGCCGTTAACATTGAATATGCTAAAAAACCTTGAAGCCTTCATCAAACTCGACCTGCCGTTTTTGCCGGAAGAACGCAAAAACCGCGTGGACACGTTAAAACAGATGATGTTCAGGGCGGATGTAAGCGATGCAGAAAAATTCCGGCGTATCCTCGAGGCCTATCAGGTTGAGGTGGATTATGGCAATACCATTGAGGCTTATCGGGCCAATCTTGAACTCAATGGCAAGCAAAATATGGTTGATTTTCTCCGTCTTGGCCGGGTGGCGCTTTATTATCAACGCCTGGATGGCAGTGAAACCGGTTTTTGGGACCGCGAGCAAAAACGTTGGCAAACCTTGCCAGCGGATTATCGTAATGCCATTCGAAATGGTTTGCGTATTGCCCGTAAGGAAGTAGCACCGGATTTGTTGACGGTTCCTGTTGCAGCGGCGGAGGCAGTGAAATGAAAAATTTTCTGCTTTGTTTGATGCTGTTGGCCTGTAGTCCGGTTTTTGCTGAACACCTGGATTTGGACAAGTTATTGCATGAGGTCAAAAAAATGCAGGGCCAGGAAGGCCGAATCAATAAACAGCGGGAGATGCGCTTTTTGGCTGAGAAAAACCGGCAAAAACAAATATTGGCGAAAGCGCGGGCTGATTTGGCCGAACAGGAAAAAATCAGCAAACAGCTCAAAGCACAGTTTGAAAGCAATGAAAAGGAACTCGCTGAACTTGAAGACAAATTAAATGAACATAGCGGTATCTTGGGTGAGTTATTTGGTGTCGCCCGGCAGGCGGCGGGTGATTTGCATGCGGATCTGACTCATTCCCTGATTTCGGCGCAATATCCCGGGCGCCTGCAACAACTGGACAGCATGGCCAACAGTAAAGCCTTGCCGACCATCGAACAATTGGAGAGCTTATGGTATATCCTGCAACAGGAAATGACCGAATCGGGCAAGGTTGTGCGTTATCACACCGAAATTTTATCGGCATCCGGGCAGCCGCGCCGTGCGGAAGTGATACGCCTCGGAACATTCAATGCGATAACGGACGGTAAATATTTACAGTTTTTGCCGGAAACCGGAAAACTGGCCGAGCTGGCCCGCCAGCCCGCTTCCGATTATCTGGATTTGGCCCGGCAATTTGCGGCGGCAAAATCGGGACGCGCGGACATTGCTCTCGATCCAACCCGGGGCGTGATTTTAAGTTTGTTGATTCAGACCCCCAATGCCTGGGAACGCATTCAACAAGGTGGGGTTATTGGTTATATTATTTTGCTGCTGGGAGCAGCGGGATTTATTTATGCACTCATCCGTTTTATCCGTTTGAGTGTGATCGATCAGCGCATGAGCCGGCAAATGCAGGATTTACAGCACGCGGAGACCGACAATCCGCTGGGCCGGGTTATTATTGCCGCTGAGCGCAACCAGGCGCGGGATATGGAGAGCCTGGAACTGATACTGGATGAAGCCATTACCCGCGAAGTGCCGATACTGGAAAAAGGCTTGTCCATGATCAAGTTGCTGGCGGCTGTGGCGCCCTTGTTGGGACTTTTGGGGACGGTTACCGGCATGATTGCGACGTTTCAATCGATCAGTCTGTTTGGCACCGGTGACCCCAAATTGATGGCCAGCGGTATTTCACAAGCCCTGGTGACAACGATGCTGGGCCTTATGGTCGCTATTCCCCTGTTGTTTTTACACAGTCTGGTCGCTTCGCGCAGCCGTCGGCTAACCCAGATTCTGGATGAACAAAGCGCCGGCTTGATCAATCGACATCGCGAAAAATAAATGGAATTTCTGGATTCAATGCGTACTTTTTTGAATGCCGGTGGTCATGTTTTATGGAGCATTCTTTATGTCTCCCTATTGTTGTGGTGTCTGATCGGTGAACGCCTGATTTTTTTTGGGTTTTATTATCCAGCCTTGAAACAGCGCTGTCTGAGCGAGTGGACAGAAAGAGAAGATCGGCACTCAGCACAGGCCTTGAGCATCCGTGAATGCATTATTTCCGAGGCCAGGATGCAAATGAGCAGCACGGTACCCATCATCAAAGTATTGGTGCATTTATGCCCTTTATTGGGTTTATTGGGTACTGTCACCGGTATGATCCATGTATTCGATGTCCTGGCGGTGACGGGAACCGGTAATGCACGGGCGATGGCTTCCGGTGTTTCCCAGGCCACCATTCCAACCATGGCCGGCATGGTCATCGCCATTTCCGGGCTTTATTTTGTCCGCTTGATTGAAGAGCGGGTCAGTGATGAACTCCACCGGCTTGCCGATTTATTAACCTATCATTAAGAAGAGATTCTTATGCACCGCAGATCAAGTCGCTTTAATGACGATCAGGATTCTGGCATTGACATGACACCGATGCTGGATATTGTGTTTATCATGCTGATTTTTTTTATTGTCACCACGTCCTTTGTCAAGGAGTCGGGGATCGATGTGAATCGGCCGAGCGCGCAAACGGCGGAAAGGAAAGAACGCGGCCACATTATTGTGTCCATTAAAGCCAATGGTGAGGTTTGGATCGATAAACGTGCGGTTGATATCCGTGCGGTACGGGCCAATGTTGCCCGGCTGCATGCGGAAAACCCGTTGGGATCGGTTATCATAGCCGCTGACCGGGATACGCGAACCCATGTTTTGGTCCAGGTCATGGATCAAATCCGTTTGGCAGGCATAAGCAACGCTTCAATCGCCACCGAGGTTGAATCGCAGTGAGGCGTTATTTTTTTTCAGCACTGTTTGGTTTGTTGAGCAGTGTGGGTTTGTTTGCCCTGATGCAATTTATGATCATGAATGATCAGCAGGGATTCAAGGAAACGAAAAGTTTGCGCATGGTTGAGTTTGTGCGTTTGAAACGGGAAAGCAAAATTGAGACGAAATCAAGGAAACCGCCGCAGCCACCACCGCAACCGAAACAAAAACCACCGCCGCCAAAGATGCCGGTACAACAAGCCAAGGTGACGCAACAGGCGCCCGATATGGCGATACCGAATCTGGACATACCGGTACAGACCCGTTTTGGCGGTGCTTTGCTCGATGGGGTGCAGGTTGATGCCGGCAATATGAGTGGAGCCGCAATGCCGGGTTTGGGTGCGGTGAGTACAAACCTGATTCCGTTGCTGCGTATTCCGCCCCGTTACCCGAGGCGTGCCGCTTCCCGGCATATCGAAGGCTGGGTTCGGGTCGAATTTACCATTACCCGGGAGGGAACGGTAAAGGATGCTCGAGTGGTGGATGCACAACCTAAATCGATCTTCAATCGGGCCGCCTTGCGCGCCATTGCAAAATGGAAATTCAAACCCAAAATGGTCAATGGTAAAGCCGTTGAACAGCGGGCGGCCCAGATTCTGCAATTCAAGTTGAGATGATGGCTTTTTTACGCTTTTTGATAGCGCTGTATTGTGTTTTCGGGTTACTTGCACCGGCTTTTTCGGCTGAAAAAAAAACCGTTTCCCGAACGCTTTACAAAAAACTGCAGCAATCGGAAAAACGTATCGCTGAGAAAGCCTATGACAGGGCGCGGGATGTTTTGCAGGCTGCCTTGCAGAGCGCCCAGAACGATTATGAAAAAGCCCTGGTTTTGCGTAGTCTTGGCGCTGTTTATGCGTTGCAGGGGCGTTATCGAAAAGCGGCCCAATGGCTGGAAAAAACGCTGGCTTTGCAAGCGTTGACAAGCGATCAAAAACGGCAGGTTTTGTATGATCTGGGCCAGCTTTACATGGCCGGCGAGCAGTATCAAAAGGCCGTCACGATATTGCACAACAGTTTGGTAAACGCTCCTGCGGCCAATGCCGAAATTTATGCCATGCTGGCCAATGCCTATGCGCAGTTGAAACAATACCGTCCGGCCCTGAAGGCCATAACGCAGGCAATCCAGCGCAGTAAAAAAGTGCCGGAAGCCTGGTATCAGCTCAAACTGGCTTTGTTTTACGAACTGGAAGATTATGCATCGGCAAGCCATTTACTGAAACATCTGATAAGCCTTTATCCCGACAAAAAATCGTATTGGCAGCAATTGGTGTCGGTTTATCAGCAACTCAGACGCTATAAAGAAGCCGCTTCGATTAAACACCTGGCTTATAAAAAAGGCCTGTTCAGCACGCAAAAGGAAATCCTGGAATTGGTGCAGCTTTTGCTTTATATCGATGCACCTTACAAGGCGGCTGACTTGTTAAGCCAGGAAATAACCCGGGGCCGGGTCGAAAACAATGCCAAAAACCAGGAATTGCTGGCCAATGCCTGGACCCAGGCGCGTGAGTTTGACAAAGCGATTGCCGCCTTGCGCGAAGCATCCAGAAAAAGTGACAAGGGGGAATTGTATTTACGATTGGGGCAATTGTTTGTTGAACAGGAGCAATGGCAAAAAGCGGTACAGGCCTTGACCAAGGCATTGCAAAAAGGGCAGCTTAAACAGCCAGGTAGCACCTATCTGCTGTTAGGTATGAGCTATTTTGAATTAAAGCGGGTTAAGCCGGCCCGCGAAGCTTTCAGAAAAGCCTTGAAATACCGGCAAACCAAAACTGCGGCAGTCCAGTGGCTTGAGTATATCGATGCCGGAAAATAAACAGCATATCATGCAGATTTGGATGAGATAGGGCTGTGTTGTCAATATGTATACTCTGCGCGGTCACGGATGCGGAAAATGAACCGGCCATCGGGGCGCGAAACGCCGCGGTCACGGATGCGGAAAATGAACCGGCCATCGGGGCGCGAAACGCCTGTCAC
>CAZDXJ010000108.1:0-5321 GCA_964509475.1 uncultured Methylococcaceae bacterium
GTGACCGAAAAGCACAACACTATAACGAGCACTACCATTATCTTCAGCAGTTTCATAACACCCCCACTCAAACCCTGTTGTTGGACATGGCGACCGCCGCCAGCCGCCCTCACGATCTTTCTACGGTAAGACCTCACTCCTCCCTTGGCAAGCCCGATCCCTCAAATCGACCGTCCTGATCAGAAAATTTCACCTCTCAGCCCCACCTTCCACAAGAGAAAAAGCAGGGAGCTTCGTCACAGGACATACAGAAAAATGGCGACATAATGACTGATGCTGCCCGCCAGCACGAACAGATGCCAGATACCGTGAAAGTGGCGCACCCGCGTATCCAGGACGAAAAAGATCACTCCCACGGTGTAAAACAGGCCGCCGGCAAGGAGCCAGAGGAAGCCCCTGAGCGGCAGGGCCTGCAGCAGGGGGGCCAGGGCAAATAGACACAACCACCCCATGAGCAGGTAAATGACCACAGGGAGGATACGCCTGCCGCGGCGAGGCAGGGAATCGATCACGACACCTAGCAGCGCCAGCCCCCAGATGATGCCAAACAGTGACCACCCCCAGGCCCCGCGCAGAGTCACCAAGGTAAAAGGGGTATAGGTGCCGGCGATCAGCAGATAGATGGCGTAGTGGTCAAACTTCTGCAGCAACGAACCCAGACGGCCGCCCATGCCGTGATAGAGTGTGGAAAAACCGTAGAGCAACACCAGTGTCACGCCGTAGACGCTGAAGGCCACGATTTTCCAGGGATCGCCTTGGTGAGCGGCCAAAACCACCAGCACCACCATCCCCGCCAGGGCGGCAACTGCGCCGATCAGATGAGTGATGGTATTGAAGCGCTCCCCTTCATGCATTTCGAATCTAAGCCCCTCTGCTCATTCTGCCTGGACTCCTGCAAAGGGCCCCTCTCCCGCTTGGCAAAGGTGGGGTAAGATAGAGCATCAACGGCGCGTCTTGAAAAAGGCCTTGAGCAGTGCGGCGCTTTCCTCAGCCAGGAGGCCGCCTTCCACTGCCACCACATGGTTCACCCTGCCGGAACCGAAGATGTCGAACACACTGCCGGCGGCGCCGGTCTTGGGGTCGCGGGTGCCGTACACCAGGCGCTGGATACGGGCATGGATGATGGCCCCGGCGCACATGATGCAGGGCTCCAGCGTGACATAGAGGGTGCAGTTCAACAAGCGGTAGTTGTCGAGGCGCCGGGCGCCTTCGCGCAAGGCGACGATCTCGGCATGGGCGCTGGGATCGTGGCTGGCGATGGGTCGGTTGCTGCCGCAACCGATGACCCGCCCCTCGTGCACCAACACAGCACCCACGGGCACTTCTCCACATTGAGCGGCGGCTTCGGCCAGGGCCAGGGCCTGGCGCATGAAATAGAAGTCGCTGTTCTTCATTATTTTTATAAGGGGTCAGAGCCCCTTACAGATGCAGCCAGTCGGCCCCGCTGCGCCTGACCCACCTTGCATTTCAGTTTTGTTTCGATCATCTCGCGAAAATAGTCGTTACCCAATGGCGTACCGGTTTGCCAGGCCGCGCGAATATTCTTGAGTTGATTCGAGTCGATATGCTCTTTGAACAATTCCCGGTAGGCTTCGAGGCGTTTTTTTACCGAGCTGCCCAGCTGGAGGTAATGCGGGTGTGGCTGGATAAGATCGGTTCTCGCCCCCTGCCCGTTCACCCGATAGCTGCTCCAGCGATAGGTGCTTGGCATCTTGACCATCCCCGCCCTCACGGGATTGAGTTCAATATAACGCATGCAGGTTAACAGGTACTCCTCATCATGGATCATGCTAGCCTTATAGCGACCTTCCCAGATGGAGCCACTGGCACCATAGGTGGCGTTAATGTAAGGTACGTAGTGTCTACCAATATACTGCATCATCAGGCTGATGCTGTCCTGCTTCCCCGGCGTCGCCAGGATATGGACGTGGTTCGTCATCAGGACATAGGCGTGAACCGCACAATCGTAACGCTGAGCCGCCTCTCCCATCCAACGCAGGTAGGCGGCATAGTCACCTTTCTTGAAAAACACCGGTTCGCGACTACGGCCACGTTGGACCATGTGGGCGGGTACACCGGGTAGATAGAATCGTGGTTTTCTTGGCATCCTTGCTCTGCGACTATGGTGTCGTGCCAGACTACGATGTCAGGGAGGCCTTGTAAAGGGCTCTGACCCCTTTAAAAATTGTGTCCGCTTGCGGCGGGATAGTTTATTGCCTATATTCAAAAGAATGGGAACTATCAAATTGTACAGAAGAATGAACAAAGACAGTTCAATATGGTTGCATATTTATCCACAAGTAACAGGCAGAATATGAAGTTAAAAAAGCTACTGCTCAGGCCGGCGGGTATGTTTTCAAATGTAAACGAAGTTGTTCAGCAACTTTACTTGGCTGAACAAGACAATTACCGATTCATAATAGATTGGTCTAGCAGCTGTTACCGTGATGTGCAGTTTGAGGGTGACCCTTGGAGATACTATTTTGAAGACTGCTACCCTGATATTGAGAATACAGCCATACCCAGTGATCCTGAAATTCTTCCCTATGGGCCAGCGGTCGCCTGCGCAAAGGACAACATCATTACACCACGATTAATTGACAAGCGATGCGATCCTTTACTGTTGCCAAAAGACCGAAGCATCCCCCACCGTTTCATAAAAAAACATATCATCATTAAGCCGCATATCAGAAAAATAATTGATGGTTTTATCAGAGATCACTTTAATAGCTATACCATAGGGCTTCATATCCGTGGCCCTGGACGTATTGATGGCGGAGCTCCTGGGATGCGCAGCCGGTATCCCAACAAAAACGGCGTACCTTTTGGTCAATATTTTAAATTTGTGGATCAGCAGCTACTTAAGCATCCAGACGCCAGAATATTTATTTGCTCGGATTCAGCATTCGTTATCAATGAAATAGAGGCGAACTACAAAAGCAAGATCATTGCTTATAACTCTACCCGAAGTGAATTTGGCGAAATGCATGTCCGTGGGCATCCTGCCAATCGGGGAATTACATTTCGCCCTTATAAGCTGGGTGAGGATGTGCTGCTCGAGGCCTACCTCCTGTGTGCGACCAACTATTTTGTTCATGGTAACAGTAATGTCGTTAATTTTGTGCTCTGCGCGAACCCCTCACTTCCACATAAATATGTTTATGAATGAACATAGCTGGGGACCGCCCGGTCACTGACCAAGCAAGCGTCCTGTGTTACCTGTCGCTTTCTGTTGAACCTGACCACTATTACCCACCCCGCCATTGGCCCTCGTGAAAGAAATCGCTGGGTGACGCTCGACGCTATCGGCCTGAACAATATTGGCGGCCACCTGATTTATGTTGAACCAGGAAAGGACACGACCGAGTATCACAAGCACTGCTACGAAGAAGAATGCATCTATATTCTCTCTGGCTCGGGGACACTCGTCATAGAAGGCGAGTCTTTCCAATTCGAGAAGGGGGACTTCGTCGGCTTCCCTGCAAATACTGCCGCACATTCCTTGAAAAACACTGGACCGGAAACAGTCGTCTTTCTGGTCATGGGTCAGCGTCTGGAACAAGACGTGGCCGACTATCCAAACCAGAAAAAACGATTGTATCGAAATAGTGGCATGTGGGATCCTGTAGAAATAGATAGTATTGCTGACCCGAGATAAAAAATCTTATTAACCTATGGGCTACGCCCTTATCTACCCTCTTAGGCTCGTAAGGAGGTCTTCAATGCACCTACTCAGCCGAGCGCCATAAATACCATGACCGCACCAATCTGCCTCTCATGGTATCGCCGGTTTTGCGTAACAGAGCGCAAAAAATACCATGTGCAGGAATGTCTTGAAATAAACTCATTTTTTCCAAAAATCTGTTGCCCTAGTCCCATCCTGGGACTATCATATAGTATCATGAGAATCATCGCACTGTCGACGCTGAAAGCCTTCTGGGAAGAAAACCCGGAGTATCAGGATGCCAGAGAGCCAACATTAGCTTGGTACCGTCATGCCTTGCATGCCGACTGGACCTCACCTGCCAAGGTAAAACAAGACTTCAGGAATGCCAGCATCCTGAAGGATGGCCGTGTGGTGTTCAATATTGCGGGCAACAAGTATCGACTTGTCGTCTGGATCAACTACGCCTACAGGGTTATATACATCCGCTTTATTGGCACCCATGGGCAGTACGATGGGATTGATGTACAAACCATTAAACGACCGGAGGATTAACCATGGACATCAAACCGATTAAAACGGATGCCGACTACCGCGCGGCATTAAAAGAAATTGAAGACCTGATGATGGCAGAGCCGGATACGCCGGAAGGCGAAAAACTGGATGTCATGACCACACTCATTGAGGCCTATGAAGCCAGGCACTTCCCGATGGACTTGCCTGACCCTGTTGAGGCGATCAAGTTTGAAATGGAGCGCAAGGGTCTGACCGTGAAAGACCTGGAGCCGATGATCGGCAAAAGTAATCGCGTTTACGAGATACTGAATCACAAGCGATCTCTGACGTTGAAGATGATCTGGCGGCTACACAAAGGCTTGGGCATTCCGGCAGAATCATTGATCAAACCGCCGCGAGCGCATGCCTGACCAGTACCCCAGTGGTGAAAAGTTTCGTGACATCTCTGCCATCGATGCAAAACTGGCTGAACTTGAGCGGGAGAGACAGCAACTCATCGCACTCAGGGAAGAACTGCAAGCTTCCAAACCCACTCCCGCAGTTTCAGACACACTCACTCCAGAACAAAAGATAGCGATATTCAGGGGCCTGTTTCGTGGCCGCACCGATATTAATGCCAGTCGCTGGCAAAATAAACAGGGGCGAAGCGGCTATTCCGTGGCCTGTGACAACGAGTGGGTATCGAGTATCTGCAATAAGCCACGGATCAAATGCCAGGCCTGCAATCACCGTCAGTTCAGCGCATTAAACGACCAAGTCATCTATCGGCACCTAGCCGGACAGCAGGTTGTTGGCCTGTATCCATTGCTCCACGACAACACCTGTTACCTGCTGGCGGTCGATTTCGATAAAGGAAGCTGGCAAGATGAAGCAAAATGAAGTAACACAAGGACACGCTTTTCGGAAATGGGGAGCAGGCGATGTTTTCAACCGTGTCCACCAGCATAATCGCCCCACCCCCGTTCGCGAACGGGAATCGGAACGCCACCAATACCATGACTGCACCAATCTACCCCTCATGGTATGCCGGTTTATGCGTTATAGCACCCGGAAAACACCATGAGAAATACCATTGATGATGCAGATCACATCATCAATTTGAAGAATTCAAACCTTTACAATCAATGGGTTATAAATTCCC
>CAZDXJ010000109.1:0-5238 GCA_964509475.1 uncultured Methylococcaceae bacterium
ATTTGTTTTTACGGGATATGTCCTACTCAACCCTGTCGGGCGGTTCCGGCAAACCTGTCTGCCGTAGCACAGGCAGGCGTTTTGTCCCGGTGTTTGCTTTATTTTCCGCATTCGTAACCGCGTAGAGCATACCTTATCTTTTAACCTCTCAACGCGGCATTTAACATATTTTCCAGGTTGCCGAATTTTTTATGATAGTCCTGCTGGCTTCGGCGAATGACTTCATGGGCTTCCGCGATGCCGTATACATGCGTGATTTCACAGTTACGGGCCTGGTTTTCGGGTATATCCTTATAGGTCAGAAAATAGTGTTTCAAACTGCTGATTATCGCTTCGGGACAATCTGAAATATCTTTCCAGTGGCCGTATGTACCATCACCGGATAAAACCGCGATGATTTTGTCATCGGCTTCACCATCGTCGAGCATGCGCAAGCCGCCGATCGGAACCGCTTCCAGCAAGATATCGCCATGCGGAATGAACTTTTCCGATAACACACAGATATCCAGCGGATCGGCATCACCGACAATACCCTTGCGGCCGGTTTTTTGCTCGCAAAACTCAGCGACATTTTCGGCGCAATAGGTTTGCGGGATCAAGCCATAGAGTGCCGGACAAATATTGGAGAATTTTTGCGGCCGGTCAACCTTGAGAATACCGGTTTGCTTGTCGATTTCATATTTAACGGTATCGGATGGGACGATTTCGATATAGCTGGTAACGACATTGGGATAATTATCGCCAATGCTTATGCCGTGCCAGGGATGGGCCTTGAAAATCATGCCCATTAATTGCCAGATGGGATCGGCCGTTTTTGTATTCACAATGTGTTTAAATTCCTGTTTGTCAAGGGTTAGAATGGACGAAGCCCGCTTGTTTGTCAGCCGGGTTCTGATTGCCTCTTTGATTTATACTGCGCGTGGCCACATTTGCGGATTTTGAATATCAAATGAAGTAAGCACGAAAAACACAAAAGCCGGGTCGGTTAGGTTGGGTGATAGCCGTAACCCAACAATTCTGTGCCATGTGTTGGCTTACGCTGCGTTAACCCGATCTATGAACCTGGGCAACGAAGCACCGTTCCAGGGTATTGGCTGGTTCGCTGCTCTCCCGTCGGCTACCAGGCAGGTGATCGGCCCGTCGCTGTGTCGTATTCATGGTTCTGCGCTGTGCGGATAAATCCGCACCTACCCATTTAATATTTGTTTTTATGGGATATGCCCTACTCAACCTTGTAGGGCGGTTCCGGAAAACCTGTCTGCAACAGGCGTTTCATTCCGATGTTTGCTTTATTTTCCACATTCGTAACCGCGTAGAGTATAAAGCAAAAGCCAAGCCAATTAATTATAAACCAGATGAAAGTGTAATGCTTCAGCATTTCAATTTAATTACAAGTATCGTGATGCAAAAGCGATAGACTGTTACACTATAAAGCCTATAAGCGAGATTACGCATTGACGAGCCAGCATTACTCCAGGTAAATACCAGAAAATGGCAAGACGTAGTGAACATACCCAGGAGCAGCTTCGGGAAATGATTTTGTCGGCTGCCGAAACAATCATTTGTGAACAAGGCATGCAAGCCCTCAAGGTACGTAAAATCGCCCTGGAAATTGGTTATACAGTAGGCAGTGTTTATATGGTTTTTGAAAACATGGATGATTTGATGCTGCATATCAAGGCGCGAACACTGGATAAATTGGGCTTGCAGTTAAAACAGGTTATCTCGGAAACGAACAGTCACCAAAATATCAGGAAGCTGGCCAAAACCTATTTGCAATTTGCCAATGACAATTATCATCTTTGGAATATGATTTTTGTACATCGCCTGGCCGATGACAAACAAACGCCAAAATGGTATCAGGATAAAATCAATGCGCTTTTTCAGCCGATTGAACAATTACTCGATGATTTAAAACCTGGACATTACCCGCAAAAAAAGATTCACCAGGCCGCCAGGGCTTTGTGGGGCGGGATTCACGGTATTTGTATTTTGTCTCTCAGCCGTTCCCTGGATGCCGTTGGGGTTTATGATGTTGAACAAAGCGTTCTGTTGTTGGTCGATTGTTTCATAAACGGATGGGCGCAATCCATAACGGATAATCAATAGAATTTTTGTCAACAAGTTTTACCGTAACCAAAACAATGGATACAGATAATTTGCAACAACCCGAGCTGTATATCAATCGTGAACTGAGTTTATTGGCGTTCAATGAACGGGTACTCGAACAAGCGAAAGATGAAAAAATCCCGCTGTTGGAACGGCTGAATTTTTTATGTATCTCCTGCTCCAACCTGGACGAATTTTATGAAATCCGGGTGGCTAGTGTGTTGCAAATGGCGCAAATGGATTCGACGACCATTGGCATGGATGGCTTGAGTCCCCATGAGCAGATGGAGCAAATTGCGATAAAAGCCCATCAATTGGTGGCCGATCAATATCATACCCTGAATGACATTCTGATTCCTTTGTTGAGAGAGGAAAACATACGTTTTCTCAAACGCCAGGAATGGAGCGAAACCCAACAGCAGTGGCTGGCCAAATATTTTATAGAAGAGTTATTGCCTATCCTCACGCCAATGGGATTGGATTCGGCACATCCGTTTCCACGTATTCTGAACAAAAGTCTGAATTTTATCGTTTCCCTGACCGGCAAGGATGCCTTTGGCCGTAACAGTGGCCGCGCTATTATCCAGGCGCCACGTGCCTTGCCGAGAATTGTGCAATTACCTGCCGAAGAGACGGGCAGTGGCGAATACGATTTTGTATTTTTGTCTTCGATTATTCATGCTTTTGTCGGCAGATTATTCAATGGCATGAAAGTAAAGGGCTGTTATCAGTTTCGAGTCACCCGAAACAGTGATTTATTCGTTAATGACGATGCCATTGACGATTTGTTACTGGCTGTGGAAGGTGAATTGGCGATGCGCAATTACGGCGATGAGGTGCGTTTGGAAATTGATGCCCGGTGTCCACAGGAAACAACGGATTTTTTAGTGGCCCGTTTTGGCCTGGAGACCGGCCAGGTTTTTTCCGTAGATGGGCCGGTCAACCTGAATCGATTGCAGGCACTGCTGGATTTGGTTGATCGGCCGGAATTACGGTTTAAATCGTTTAAGCCGCGTGTGCCGGCACAATTGACGCGTAACAAGAATATTTTTGAAGCCATCCGGTTGGGTGATATTTTGCTGCATCATCCCTTTGAATCCTTTACGCCCGTTGTGGATTTTTTGCGTCAGGCAGCCGATGACCCAAATGTTTTGGCTATCAAGCAGACATTGTATCGAACCGGTTCCAATTCGCCGATTGTAAATGCCCTGATTAAAGCGGCGCGGGCAGGCAAGGAAGTCACGGTCGTGATCGAATTGCGGGCGCGGTTTGACGAACAGGACAATATTGATCTGGCCTCGACTTTACAGGAAGCGGCAGCTCATGTCGTTTATGGTGTGGTAGGTTATAAAACGCATGCAAAGATGTGTCTGGTTTTACGCAAGGAAGGCAGGAAACTGCGTAACTATGTGCATCTCGGCACTGGCAATTATCACCCTAAGACAGCCCGGCTTTATACCGATTACGGTTTGTTTTCCTGCAATGAGCAATTGGGTGAGGATGTCCGGCAAGTGTTTATGCAGTTAACCAGCCTGGGCAAGGTGACCCGGTTGCATAAATTATTGCAATCACCCTTCACCTTGCATAAGGCCTTATTGCAAAAAATTGAACGGGAAATCAAATTCGCCAAACAAGGCAAACCGGCTAAAATCATTATCAAGGTTAATTCGGTTGTCGAGGAGCAATCCATCCAGGCCTTGTACCGCGCTTCGCAAGCCGGTGTGGAGGTAAAATTGATCATTCGGGGTATTTGTTGTTTGCGTCCTGGCATTCCCGGTATTTCCGAAAATATCGAAGTCCGCTCGATTATCGGCCGGTTTCTTGAACATACCCGTGTTTATGCCTTTGCCAATGACGGCAACTGGGAAGTTTATGCGGCCAGTGCCGATTTGATGAACCGGAATATGTTTTCCCGCGTGGAAACCTGTTTTCCTGTCGAAAACAAAAACCTGCAACAACGTATTTTGCATGATCTGGATTGTTATCTGCGCGATGACAGCCAATCCTGGTTATTACAAAGCGATGGCTGTTATCGGCGTGTGGAGCCGGGTAGCGACACGCCGTTTCAGGTGCAAACGGAATTGTTACAGGAGCTGGCAAATCGAAAAAGTTAGCTACGCAAGAAATTGACCGTTGCGGACTGAGGGTTTTTTTGTTTCCTGTTTTGTGTATAAACTGACCTTGACCAGAAAATAAATGGCAATGATCAGAAGACACCAATATTTTATCCGGAACGCAAATTCCAGCTGGGTCAGCATATCAGGATGATGAAACAGGTACAGATTAAACTTGTCAAAAATATCCATAGTCGCCTCGCTTCAAACGGAAATGATAAAGCAATCAAACTTCCTTCTAACAGCTAATCGTATAATTTGTCAATCGGTTTGTTGGAGATTGGCCGGGGTTCGTTATTGAAAACCATAAAAAATGAATATTTGGCAAATTTTTCAGTCCCATAAACAAGGGGAGGGGGTTCAATTGTTGCGGATTTGTCGGGGTAATTCTGATACCATCCTGATCTACAATGTTTTAACCGTTGATTGATAAAAAACACTTGTACATTAATTAAGAACAAAGGTAAGGAGATGGTAATGAAAAGAAATAAAATGATTGATGTTTTTAGGTTATCGCTCGTCGTAATGTTTTTGATGTTTGCCCAAAGTTCTCCCGTATTTGCCAAGGACAAGGGCTGTTGGGCTGAATTTTATGAATACGCCCAGTTTATTGGCGATCATTTTCGCGTCTATGGGCCGGCCAGGCTCGCCAATTTACGTAATGTCGATGATGAAAACTGGGACTTGCGTATTGATAGTATCGTAGTGGGTCCAAAGGCCAAGGTTACCGTTTACGAGAACATTAACTTCAAGCTGACCTTGACGGAAATGGCCAAATTCCCGGTTTTGATGAAATCTTTAGGTATCACTGAACAGGATATCCGGGAAGACTCCGAACTTATTTTTCCGCCCAAGGAAATGGTGCATCACCTTGGTGAGTACAATTTTCACAAAAAAGTACGTTCCCTGAAAGTTGATTGCGTGAAATAACATCGAGAAATCCGATGAAAAATGGTAACAACTCACCCGGTTGTGTTGTAGCCGGCGCAGGTCATTGATTTATCAGGACACGTGC
>CAZDXJ010000110.1:0-5168 GCA_964509475.1 uncultured Methylococcaceae bacterium
ATAATAGGTAATACACTCAGAAATCACGCTGTCAATTTTTTATGCAACAAAGCCCATGAAAAGTATTGCTATCGATGTTTATGATGACGGCATTGGGGTGTTGATTTTTCATCCCGGCTGGGTAAAAACCGATATGGGTGGACCACAGGCCTTGATTGATGCCAAAACCAGTGTGGCCGGCATGATTTCGGTAATACAGCGTTTTGAACCGGCGCAAACCGGTATCTTTATCAAATACGATAGCACGATTTTACCGTGGTAAATGGACAAGGTATCAACACCATTTTTGCTGTAGAGTCGTTTTATTCAATGCCAGCCATTGCAAGGCGATAATCGGAATCGCCGATTCGATTTCGCCGCTTTGCAACATCTGGTAAGCATGGTCAAATTTAACGGCGCGAACCAGAATATCCTCGTGTTCGTCATCCAGGCCGTGGATACCGCCAACGTGACTTGTATCCACCTTGCCGCAAAACAAGGTGATGCGTTCGGAAGCGCCACCGGGGGACGTGTAAAACTCATTGATACGCAATAGCTGTTCAATCGGACAGCCCGCCTCTTCAAGCGATTCGCGGTAAGCAACCTGTTCGGCGCTTTCACCCTCTTCAATGGCGCCGGCAACGATTTCCAGCAGCCAGGCGCGATCCGGCTGCAAGATCGCGCCAACCCGGAACTGTTCGATAATGACCACTTCATCACGTCCGGGGTCATAAAGTAAAACGGCGACACAGTTACCGCGCCGGAACAACTCCCTGTCCAGGGAAGAACTCCAGCCGCCTTGATACAGGCTATGTTTTACCTGGTAGCGCTCCAGGCGGAAAAAGCCGTGATACAGGCTCTCCTGGCGGAGAATGACAAATTGTTTATCAGGGTTTGACATGGGCGTTTGGGTAAGTGATGCGGTAAATGAGACCGGCATGGTCGTCACTGACCAGCAGACTGCCGTCCGGCATTTCCAGAATATCGGTCGGGCGGCCCAACACCTTGCCTTCTGCCGTCAGCCAACCGTCGGCAAAGATCGATTCGGAAACCGGTTTTCCCTGTTTAAAGCCGATGCGCACAATGCGGTAACCTATAGGCTGCTTGCGATTCCAGGAACCGTGTTCAGCAACAAAAAGCTGGTTTTGATAGGACTTGGGAAATTGTTTGCCACGATAAAAACGCATCCCCAAAGGCGCGACATGGGCATCGAACAGCCAGGCCGGAGCGCTGTAGTCCCGGCAGTTTTTACCTTTTCCAAAGCGTGGATCGGGAATATCGGCATGGCAATAAGGGTAGCCAAAGTGTTCACCGGCTTTTTTCCACTGGTTCAATTCATCGGGGGGGCGGTTCTCGCCCATATAATCCCGGCCATTTTCGGTAAAAAACAAGGCGTTTGTTTCGGGTTCCCAATCCATGCCGACCGTATTGCGCACGCCGCGGGCAATGATTTCAAAGTCACTGCCATCCGGGTTCATGCGAATCAGTGATGTGAATATCTTGTCGTCTTTGTCGCAAACATTACAGGGGGCGCCAACGGCGGTGTACAATTTGCCATCGGGTCCAAAACGCAGATATTTCCAGCCATGATGTTGTTTGGAAGGCAATTGATCATAAATAACTTGCGCCGGGGGCAGCTGCATCGGGTTTTTATCCATATGATCGTAACGGGTAATCCGGTTGACTTCAGCGACATAAAGCGAACCGTCCCGATAGGCAACACCATTTGGCATATAAAGATTGGGCGTTAGAATATAAGTTTTATCCGCCTTGCCGTCGCCGTCTTTATCCTGGAGGGCGTATAAACGGCCTTCTTGCCGAGAACCGGCGTAAATTACGCCGTGATCGCCAAGGGTCAATGATCGGATATTAGGCACTTCACTGGCGAAAATATCGATCCGGAACCCTTCCGGCAATTTGATGTGGTTCAAGATGTCTGGATGATGTGCGTTTTCCGCAAAACTGCTGCTTGCGTTGAACAGGCATAATATCCAGAGCAGGGAACTTCGCAAAAACATAAAAAACCTCCGTATTCATTGTAATTTAATGAACTCAGCCCAATATAATATATCATTACAGAATTTATAGTGAACGATTTTGGAGGATTTGAATCATGATGCGAATTTTTTTGTTTTTAGCAACTAATGCCGCCATCCTGGTGGTAATTTCTGTGCTGTTCAATTTGCTTGGCATACAAGGCATTCTCGATCAGCAAGGCGTTTATCTGAATCTGAATGCCTTGCTTTTGGTTTCAGCCATTGTTGGTATGAGCGGCTCTTTTATTTCCCTGCTTATGTCCAAATGGATGGCAAAAAAATCCATGGGTGTGCATGTGATTGAGTATCCGCAAAATCAAACCGAACAGTGGCTGGTCAATGTTGTTGCCGGACAGGCGCGGCAGGCGGGTATCGGGATGCCGGAAGTCGGTATTTTCGATAGTCCGGATCCGAATGCCTTCGCGACCGGCATGAACAAAAACAATGCGCTGGTTGCGGTCAGTACCGGTTTGTTGCAAAACATGGATGCCGATGAGGTTGAAGCGGTTGTCGGTCATGAAATGACCCATGTTGCCAATGGCGATATGGTGACGATGACGCTGTTACAAGGTGTTGTCAATACCTTTGTCTACTTTTTGGCTTCGGTGATCGGTTATGTTGTTGATCGGGTTATCCTGAAAAACGAACGCGGTCTGGGGATAGGTTATTATGTAACCCAGATGATCGCGCAAATCTGCTTGTCAATTCTGGCCACAATGATTGTGATGTGGTTTTCCCGTTATCGTGAATTCAAAGCCGATGCCGGTGGCGCCAGACTGGCGGGGCGGGGAAAAATGATTGCCGCGCTCAGAGCCTTGCAACGCGCCCATGAACCGGAAGCGTTACCGGGCGAGCTGGCGGCATTTGGCATTCATGGCGGCGGCATGGGCAAACTGTTCATGAGTCATCCGCCTTTGGAAGAACGTATTGCCGCCTTGCAGCAATCCCGTTAATCCTTTGTTCTGGAGAACCTCCGGTTGCCGGCGTATGTTCCAAAAAGCGGAAAGACGGCTGGTTTTTAGCGTAGCGGATTTGACGTTACAGCGGCGTCAAATTCGATGCGTTCAGCGCCATTCAGCACCAGAAAATGTTTCCCCTTGGCTCTGGAAATCAGGGTGACGCCGGCTTGTTTTGCCATTTCCAGCCCCATTTGGGTGGCGCCGGAACGCGATAACAGCACCGGTATGCCCATTTGAGTGACCTTGATCACCATCTCGGAAGTCAGGCGCCCGGTGGTATAAAAAATTTTATTATCACCGTTCAGATCATGCAGCCACATATAACCGGCAATGGCATCAACAGCATTATGGCGCCCAACATCCTCGACAAAAAAATCAATATGCGCACCCGAGCACAAGGCGCAGCCATGCACGGCACCGGCTTTTTTATAAACTTCGTTATAGGTCTGTACTGCATTCAGTAAGTCATAGATTAAGGATTGTTTGATCGAATAATCCGGAACCCGGATGTGTTGCAATTTTTCCAGCAAACGCCCAAATACCGTGCCTTGACCACAACCCGTCGTTACCGTGCGTTGGCCGAGTTGCTCTGAAAAATTACGGCCACTGGTTTGGGTTACAACGGCGACCGCTTCCGTTTCCCAATCGACCTGGACAATTTTTATATCCGCAATGGCATCAAAAAAGCCCTGGTTTTTCAAATAACCGAGGGTCAGGAGTTCGGGGTGTGTGCCCATGGTCATCAAGGTAACAATTTCCTGTTTATCCACATAAAGCGTTAACGCCCGTTCACCGACCAGTTCAATATTTCGGGTTTGTCCGTATTCATCGATGGCAACAACCGGTTTGGAAAAACTCAAACCGGCATGACTCATTTGGGGTTTATCGTTTAACACCCGACGTTCCCCGATTCCATATCCGACAATTCATCCAGGGTATTGATATTGAGGAATATTTCCGGGCTTTTGCTGAAATCGACCAAGATCAACCGATGTTGCTGTAACCAGATATCGATTTTCCGTTCACCGCTGGACAGAAACATTTCGAGACTTTTATGTAATGAACGTTTTATCGCCATAAAAACGGGGTGTAAGCGTTGGCCATCATAAGCTACAGCAATATCGGCATCCTGTTCGGCACGGCTGTCGAGCAGTTTTTGTAAATGCGTGGTTTTGATTAAAGGCGAGTCGCAAGGGGTGACCAGCAATATATCCGCATCGCTATGACGCATTGCCGACAAAATACCGGCCAATGGCCCATCAAATGTATCGCTTAAATCGGCAATCACCGGATAACCAAACTTCTGATATTGTTCCCGGTTACGGTTAGCATTGATCAAAACGTCATCGGCAATCGCTTTTTGCGCTTGTAAAGCATATAACACCATGGGCTGACCATTATACTGCATCAAGCCTTTATCCTGACCACCCATCCTTCGGGCCAAGCCTCCGGCCAATATCACGCCTGTTACTTTTGTTTGATTGTGCATAATGCTAAGCTGTATGTTGTTGTTGAGTTGAATTCACATTGGATGATTAAACATTTTATTCTTTTTTTCAGTTTATTACTCGCCTCCTGTGCCAATCATCCCAATAAGGAGTGGACAGAGTTTTATCAGGCTAAAACCACAAAACCCTATGAGGATGTACTGGCGGAACTGGTCGTTGCCATTACCGAAAACAATTTCAGAATAACCGGTCATAGCCATGTCGGTAAAGTGATTCGCGAACGGGAAAATATTGATTTTCCGGAATATGACACCATTCAGTTTTGTAATTTGACCCACGCCAAAACGCTTTTGCAGCTCTCGCCCCATGCTGTGCGCCACATGCCCTGCAATATTGTGACTTACACCTATCAAGGCAAAGTGATTATAAAAGTTCGCTTGCTGCCTGTCGATACGGAAAACCCAAAGCTCAATGAATTTTCCTCGCAAATGAATTCAATATTAAAGCAAATTGTTGATTTTACAGTTGAAGAATGAAATGGGTTCTATCATTCAGGAACGCGCTCAGGTCTGGACAACCGCTTTTTGATTTCAATAGTTGACAAAAAAATAAAATACCCGTATCCTATACAGCTTCTTCAGGGTTGAAAGAACGTGCAACGTATCATTACGAAGGGCAAAATCGGGGTATGGCGCAGTCTGGTAGCGCGCCTGCTTTGGGAGCAGGATGTCGGGAGTTCGAATCTC
>CAZDXJ010000111.1:0-4747 GCA_964509475.1 uncultured Methylococcaceae bacterium
TGTCCTGATAAATCAATGACCTACGCCAGCTACAACACAACCGGGTGAGTAGTTAGTATCCATTCTGACAAAAGTTCCGTTATCTCCCAGCCCTCAGTCGACAAAACATGCTTGTAGAATGTAAAGCTACAAATCTGGCAGCCATACGAACAGGAAAGATTAAGCTCCCACGCCTAGATGACTAAGTACCATTATCCAAATCAGGGAGCAATACAGGGTGCGCTGTCGGGCGTTGTTTCAGAAAAAACGAACATAGTAAGAAAACAATCATCTATGTCAAGCCATTCAAGTGGAATCATATATATGATTGGGATTGCACCTGTGGATTGGAGATTACCGTGCAACAGCCAACGGCAACGTGACCGGTGAAGCCAGGAAAAAATGCACCGAAAAATCAAAACCGAATGAATTGGGCAGCAACATCAATATACTGCACGCACTGTAATCACTTTCAAGACAGCTTTCAAGACAGAATGACCGGCCTATGACCCGTGGAGTATTCACTTTTTTTGACAATCCCGGTAATACCTGTTATTCATTGTTGCTTTATGATTTTTCAACTTTATGCAGGATTTAGCAAGGGTCTATATGATGCATTGCCTCATCGGCACATATTTATTTTTAGCAATAGCAAACGCACCAAATTAATGCAAGACATTACGTGACGCACCTTTATTGCTCAAAAACACCCAAAAATAGCTTTCCCGCTATCCAAAATACAGTATAAGCTTTTGAATTATTTAAAATAAAAAACCATGGCATATATTATGCTGTTTTTCTTTCATGCAATTTATCTTTTGGAGGTGCATATGAAACTGATAACGGCAGTAATCAAACCCTTTAAGCTGGACGATGTTCGCGAAGCATTGTCTGAAATTGGCGTTTCGGGTGTAACAGTAACTGAAGTGAAAGGCTTTGGCCGCCAAAAAGGGCATACTGAACTATACCGGGGAGCAGAATATGTGGTAGATTTTTTGCCGAAAGCCAAAATAGAGGTCGCTATTGCGGATAACCTGGTCACACAAGCAATCGAGGCGATAACAAGAGCGGCAAATACCGAAAAAATTGGCGATGGTAAAATTTTTGTTTCCAACCTGGAGCAGGTCATTCGCATCCGTACCGGCGAAACCGGCGAAGAAGCCTTATAATAAAAACAAACAGAAAAATAACGGGGGGTCTGAAAGTGGATAAAGTAATTGAACTAAGTTATGCGCTAGATACATTTTACCTGATTATGAGTGGCGCACTGGTCATGTGGATGGCGGCGGGGTTTGCCATGCTGGAAGCCGGATTGGTACGTTCCAAGAATACAACTGAAATTTTAACCAAAAATATCGCGTTGTTTGCCATTGCCTGTATTATGTATATGTTATGCGGTTATAACATTATGTATCCCGGTGATGGAGCGGTAAACAGTGTCTGGCCGGGTATCAGCTTTTTACTGGGCGATGACAACAGCGCCAAGGATGTCATCAATAGCAGTGGTGATATCGTTTACTCCAATATGGCGGATTTTTTCTTCCAGGTTGTCTTTGTCGCAACCGCGATGTCAATTGTTTCCGGCGCTGTCGCCGAACGCATGAAACTCTGGTCATTTCTGGCATTTGCCGTCATCATGACAGGCTTTATTTACCCGATACAGGGTTACTGGAAGTGGGGCGGCGGTTTCCTGGACAGCTTGGGATTTTTTGATTTCGCCGGTTCCGGCGTTGTCCATCTATGCGGTGCCAGCGCGGCACTGGCCGGTGTTTTGATATTGGGCGCACGCAAGGGTAAATATGGCGAAGATGGCAGCATCCACCCGATCCCGGGTTGTAATATTCCATTAGCCACCTTGGGCACTTTCATTTTGTGGCTTGGCTGGTTCGGCTTCAATGGCGGTTCGGAGCTGATCATTTCCAATGTCAGCGAGGCAAATACAGTCGCATTGGTTTTTGTAAACACCAATGCTGCGGCGGCTGGGGGGGTAGTGGCCGCATTAATTACCGCGCATATTCTGTTTGGCAAAGCCGATTTGTCCATGACCCTGAACGGCGCCTTGGCCGGCCTGGTCGCCATTACAGCCGATCCAGCCAGTCCTTCACCCTTATTGGCCACCATTATTGGTATGATCGGTGGCATCATCGTGGTTTTCTCAATCATTTTCTGGGACAAAATTCGTATCGACGACCCGGTCGGCGCTATTTCGGTGCATGGCATCGTCGGTATTTGGGGACTGATTGCAGTCTGTTTCTCTAATGTTGAAGCTACTTTTGGCGCCCAATTGATTGGCGTTATCAGTATTTTCTGTTTTGTTTTCCTGATGAGTTTACTGTTCTGGTATATCATCAAACTGATTATAGGCATCCGGGTCTCCGAAGAAGATGAATACCATGGCGTTGATTATTCGGAATGCGGTATGGAGGCCTATCCGGAATTTACCGACGCCAGTAAATCCTGATTTACAAACATTTTCCATGACAAAATAAAAGGCGTCTATGCAGACGCCTTTTTTGTATCCAGGAACATGATATTCCAATCAGGATAAGCACCAACTCAAATGACATTGTCAGCTGAAATCACCAAAAAACATCAATGTCTGTAGCTGATAAAGTCGATATAAAAAATTTGCACTCATTCCAGGCGTTTTTTTGCTTTGCACCTTGCCTATCAATTAACTATTATGCATTATTCGATACAACGATTGTGAGTATTAAAATAATAACCGGGAGAGAATATGAAACTAATTACTGCAGTTATTAAACCCTTTAAACTTGATGATGTACGGGAGGCGTTATCCGACATCGGCATTACCGGTGTCACCGTTACCGAAGTCAAAGGTTTCGGCCGCCAGAAAGGCCATACCGAACTCTATAGAGGCGCCGAGTACGTTGTGGATTTTTTACCCAAGGTCAAAATGGAAATTGCTGTTGATAACGATTCCGTCGATAGCGCTATCGAAGCCATTGTAAATTCCGCTAACACCGGCAAAATAGGCGACGGGAAAATTTTTGTATCCAACCTGGAGCAGGTTATCCGTATACGCACCGGCGAAACCGGAGCGGACGCTATCTAAAATACGAATCAAGGCATTAATCCATGATCCTTAACCCACAAATAAAATAGCTGCTTGGAGGCATCGGATTTATAACGGATTGATTTTATCAGACTTCTATTTTTTAGCTCTATGTCACATTAAATTTTAAACATAAAATCTATTTACTCAGAGGGGGAGTAATGAATTTTTGGAAACTTTTACCCGGCTTGTGGCTGTTACCAACAATAGCGCAAGCTGAACAGCTAAATCAGGCCAATACATCCTGGATTCTAACATCAACAGCTCTGGTTTTGTTCATGACCATTCCCGGCTTGTCACTTTTTTATGCCGGTCTGGTAAGAAGCAAAAATGTTTTGTCGGTGTTGATGCAGTGTTTTGCCATCACTTGTCTGGTTTCGATATTATGGCTGGCGGGTGTCTACAGTTTTATTTTTGCAGATGGCGGCGATATGCAAAAATTTATCGGCGGCGCTTCCAAAATGTTTTTGCCTGACATGGGCACGGCCAGCTTGAGTGGTGACATCCCTGAAACTGTATTCTTTATGTTTCAGATGACCTTTGCCATTATTACCCCAGCCTTGATTGTCGGCGCTTTTGCCGAACGCATGAAATTTTCGGCAATGATGTGGTTCAGTGCATTATGGTTGATTATCGTTTATATTCCCGTTTGCCACTGGATTTGGGGAGGTGGCTGGTTAGCAGACCTTGGGGTCATGGATTTTGCCGGCGGTATTGTCATTCATATCAATGCCGGAGTAGCGGCATTGGTAGCCGCACGGGTCATTGGCAACCGCCACGGTTTTCCAACCACAGCCATGCAACCACACAATATGACCATGGCGGTTACTGGCGCCGGCATGTTATGGGTTGGCTGGTTTGGCTTCAACGCCGGCAGCGCCCTGACAGCCGATGGCGCCGCTGGCATGGCCATGCTGGTGACCCATATCGGTGCAGCAGCGGGTTCCCTGACCTGGATGAGCATTGAATGGATACGTTTTGGCAAACCCAGCGTACTGGGTATCGTCACCGGCATGGTTGCCGGTTTAGGCACAATCACCCCCGCTTCCGGTTTCGTTGGACCAATTGGCGCCTTGGTTATTGGTATTTGTGCAGGTACTATCTGCTTTTTTGCCACCCAGTTCGTCAAACGTGTCATGAAAATAGATGATTCACTCGATGTCTTTCCGGTACATGGTGTGGGCGGCATAACAGGGTCGCTGTTGACCGGAGTCTTTGCCGCCAGCTCTCTCGGAGGGCTGGGATTACCGGAAGGCGTTTCCATCATGCAGCAGGTTGGCGTACAAGCATTGGCTATCGTTGTCACCATAGCCTGGAGCGCCCTGTTCAGCTATATCATTTTAAAACTTCTGGACAAACTGATCGGCCTGCGTGTCAGCCAGGATCAGGAAATCGAAGGACTGGATTTGGTATTACACGAGGAAACGGGTTATCACAACCTTTAAACACAAGCGGACAACAGGATCGTACCGGCACGGCATGGATGCCGCATCCCAATTACATATATTCTACGCGGTTACGAATGCGGAAAATAAAGCAAACATCAGGACGAAATGCCTGCCTGTGCTACGGCAGGCAGGTTTGCCGGGATCGCGCCCTACAGGGTTGAACAGGGCATATCCCGTAAAAACAAATACTGAATGGGGCAGGTGCGGATTTATCCAGCCCTTCATTGAAGAGCTGGATTTATCC
>CAZDXJ010000112.1:0-3869 GCA_964509475.1 uncultured Methylococcaceae bacterium
TACTTCCTGTGCGGTAAATTGAAATTCAATTACCCACTCTATTCTTCATAGACCCCCATTTTTTAACCTTATTCATATTGATCACATAATTTTCAAGCACTTGCTCAAGATAACCCATACCAAAAACAAATTTCAGTCTCCCCATTGTCCAGTTCCCTGGCCATTTTTCGCCAGAGAAAGCATAACCGCATTATTGGGACTCATCACATATTCATTAACGCCACCCGATAAAATACAGCTCAATACCGCACCATCGGCAGAAGCAATTTCCGCAATCTCAATAGCCTTATCATGATTGATGTAAACAGAGTGATTTTTCTGCCCAACAAGCAAGCCTCATAAATGATTTGGAAAAGATTATATTTAATTTTCAAAAAACCATTTGTAAACAAGTGTTAAAAGTTCTGACCGGAATGACGCTTACAAATAAGCCCGACTATCACAATAGCCCCGTCATGCCGGCACGGACTTGCAGAATCCAGGTGTTGTAATCAAAGCCTACAGATATACACGCGCCCTGATATTAACCGCCATACCCCATATACTGCACGCGGCCACGCCCGCCTGTTGGCAGACAGGCGCATAGCGGATTGGCCTTGAGTGCAAGCCTCCGGTGATATTTAAAATCTGCGTAACTACTCACTCGATTGTGTTGTAACCTGGTGGGTTGGGTTAGGCGATAGCCGTAACCCAATAATTCTGTGGCATGTGTTGGGTTACGCTACGCTAATCCAACCTGCGAACTTGGGCAACGAAGCACCGTTCCAGGGCATTGGCCGGTTCGATGCTCTCCCGTCGGCTACCAGGCAGGTGATCGGCCCGTCGCTGTGTCCGTATTCATGGTTCTGCGCTGTGCGGATTTATCCAGCCCTTCAATGAAGGGCTGGATAAATCCGCAGCTAGCCCATTCAATTCAATATTTGTTTTTACGGGATATGCCCTGCTCAACCCTGTAAGGGCGGTTCCGGAAAACCGGTCTGCAACAGGCAGGCCGGTCTGCCGTAGCACAGGCAGGCGTTTCGCCCCGATGTTTGCTTTATTTTCCGCATTCGTAACCGCGTAGAGTATAACTTCACCGGCGTGCTTGAATTTGGCCCTGTACCTCGCCTAAAAAATAAGGGGTGAGTCGTTACCCTGAAAAATTTTTAAAGAAAGTAGTCGGTCGATTCCAGTTCCTGCTCCAGCCACAAAAGAACCTCCTTGCCTTTGGCAAGGGTAATTTTATCGATGGACGGTGTTTTGCTGTTGATAACTTGCCAGCGCAGCAACAGGTTTTGCAAACGGATTTTCTCACTTACCGTAAAATGCCAGGTTTGAATAAATTCCTGGTACATCGGTGTTTCCATGCTTTGGGTTTGCTGCGCCAATTGATCCATTTGCTGAATTAATGCTGCAAGGGTTGGGATACTGGCGTCAAGCCATGCAGAAACCTGTTTTGGATTAATGTTTTGACAGGGTGCAGTTCTGTTGTCTGAAATGACCTTGAGGCATTGAACAAGCTCTGAAGATGTAAAACGGATGGCTGTTTCATAAAAAGCGGATGCTTCCATATCATACAGGCAGTCTTGCCGGTATTGGTGTTGCGCCTGAGCGACGGTGAGGAGTGTTTTGCCTGGACAGGGCGAGCTGTAAACCAGTTGTGGATAATAATTTTTCTCGCGTTCCTCATCAATGATTTTATGCGCAATATATATTTTGCCGAGTTCATCATTTTGGTGGCCGGCAATACCTAAATTCAGCAACACTGGTGTTTGGGTTTTTTCGATTAGCGCCAATGTGTAGGCGACACCGGCTGCCATTGCAGCTTTGCCTACTCCAGTTACCGCAAGACAGTGATCGCTGCCCCGGTAGATGCAAAATTCACGCAGGCCGGTTTGTTTTTTCAGTGAAAAATATTCAATAAACGGCTTTGCTTCACAAGCCAGGGCGGTAAACATAAAAACTTTAACCGGCTTGTTCATGGGATTCCTCAAGCATGTTGACGTAGCGGTGCAATAATTGCTGGTAGCGGTTGACTTCCTGGTTTTTACCGCGTTTTTCGGCACCTTTGATATAAATGCGGCATTTTTTAATCAGCATTTGTATCGCCGCTTGCCGGTTTTCATGACTCAGGCTGGAATCGGCAATAATTTTTTCCAATGCCCGGATTCGGAAGCGATCCATGCCCCAGAATTTTCTTGACAGTTGGTCGGCGTGACCTCCGTATTTAACAATCAGTGCCTCTTCAATGAACAATACTGGAAAACAGGCGGTCATGCGTAACCAAAGATCATAATCTTCACAGGCAGGCAGGGTTTGATCGAATAAACCAATACGTTCGAAGACAGAACGGTGTAACAAAATCGAAGAGGGTGAGATGGCGCATAAAGGCAGGCAATGCTGGAAAATCCAGCCGCCTTTTTTGGCGTGTTTTTTCATCGCGTTGACGCGCCGGCCATGACGTATCCAGATTTCTTCGGTATGGCAGATTTTCATATCCGGCTTGGTGGCGAGCCGCGCCATTTGTTTTTCCAGTTTTTCCGGCAGCCATTCATCATCCGAATCGAGGAAAGCCAGCCACTCGCCGGTCGCGTGTTGTATGCCAAGGTTACGGGCGGCACTGACGCCTTGATTGGGCTGATAATAATACTGGATATCGGGAAAATCCGTTTTTAACATGGCAGAAGTTGCATCGGTGGAACCATCATCAACAAGGATGATTTCTTTTGCCGGCAGGGTTTGCCGGCTAACGGAACCAAGTGCACGGGGCAGGCTGTGACAACGATTGTAGCTTGTTATGATAACGCTTATGTTTGGCATTATTTTATATAACTTAATAGTTTATTGACTTTTTATGATAATTGACTATAACTTTGGTTGACGGCATTAACAATAAGTGGGGGCGTTATGGCAGACACTATAAAACTCAATTTGGAAAAATATCAACAGGCCGATTGGTTGGTCAACGAATTATTGCAAGAGCGGTATCAGGTTTGGTCGCTATTTTGCAGAGTCGCCGAACTTAAACCCTTTTCATCCAGCCAACGGGTTAAATCCAAGCTGAATGAATTTTCCGATTTGCTGATTGACTATATTTCTTTAGGACATTTTGGGATTTACCGGCGCATTTTGGAAAACCAGGAATGCCGAAAGCAAGAACTTGCAGAAGCTGAGGCGATGTACTCTCAATTTATCAAAACAACTGAAGTTGCGGTATCGTTTAACGATAAATACGAGCATGCCGAAAATGAAAAGTGGGTCGATAATCTGGAGCAGGATTTGTCATCATTGGGTGAAAGTCTGGCAAGACGGATCGATATGGAAGATCAGCTTTGTCAAATGATTTCGCATTAATCTGTTTTACGGATTTGACAGCATAAGGGGGGTTATAGCCTCTTATGCTGTTTTAGAAGTAATGGCCGTTTAGCTGTGGAGAGCTATTTTGGCTATAGTTACAATTTTTGATAACAAACATAACACTTGTCAACAATTGTATGAGACATGAGGACTATAAACGCCCATGTGTGATATGTTAATAGACGCATTCAAATCTGCATCTATTTCATTACCACAAGCACACTTGTAGTTCTTACCTTTACGGTTAGACTTACAAATCACTCCACATTTACAACATTTCTGGCTAGAATAAGCCGGATTGACCTTTGTAAAAAGAACACCTGATTCTTCTGCCAAGTATTGGAGCTTCTTAAGACCCTTAGGATAACTCCAACGTTGCAATTTATTCATAAACTTCTTTCTAATCTTTCCTTTACTTTTATGTTTTACATTTTTTAAATCCTCGACAACAACTTCCTTTACATCTGATAATTCAATTTTGTATTCCACCCCAAAACACAAGACACAATTTTAAAAAAAATTATTCCATTCAC
>CAZDXJ010000113.1:0-3599 GCA_964509475.1 uncultured Methylococcaceae bacterium
GGTGAATGGAATAATTTTTTTTAAAATTGTGTCTTGTGTTTTGGGGTGGAATACTGCTTGGAAAATACACCGGACCCAAAAAACTCAAAGCCTCGGGTAAGGCAGCCGGGCGCAAAAAGAAAAAACAGGATAAAAAAGATTTAGCGGCGAAAGTCAAACGCCGGCACCGGGATAAAAAGAACATCGGCAAACGCCGCCGGCCAAGCAATGCGGTTTCTGAATCTATTATCAAGGAAGGCGGCTGGGGCACGCTAAAAAAACGGGTGCTTCCCAAAAACAAACCACATCCTGAAAAGGAATAAAACCCATTTCAATACAGGTCAATCGGATCGATATCCACCGACCAGCGTACTTTACCCGAACCCTGGATTGTCTTCAGTTCCGGAACCAGCCAGTCCAGCAAATGTTGTATATTTTTCCGTTTTGGACTTTGCAACAGCATTTGATAACGATATTTTCCGGCCCGCCGTGCCATCGGTGAAGGAACCGGACCAAGTACCAGAGCCAGGTTATTTTGTCCGTTCTCGATGCGTTCGCGCACCTTGTCAAGAAAATCGTGCGGGCTTTGTGCGTCATGCGCCCAAACCCGCAACAAGGCCTGATAGCTGTAAGGAGGTAAGGCCGCGTGTTTTCTTTCCTGCAAAAGCGCCCTGGCAACATTCCGGTAATCGCCTTTTATCATTCCATGCAGTAAAACGTGATCCGGTTGCCGGGTCTGTAAAATAACCTTGCCGGGCTTTTCCGATCTTCCGGCTCTGCCGGCAACTTGTACAATGAGCTGGGCCAGTTTTTCCGTGGCATGAAAATCGATACTGAACAACCCCCTGTCAACATCGAGCAAGGCGACCAGGGTAACGTTTGGGAAATGGTGGCCTTTTGCCAGCATTTGGGTACCCAAAATAATATGGGTTTTGTTGTCATGAATTTCTCGCAAAAATTTTTCCAAAACACCTTTTCGCCGGGTCGTATCCCGATCCAGGCGAATGATTTTTTCATCCGGGAAAAATTCATGCAGTGTCTTTTCTATTTTTTCGGTACCCATCCCCAAAGGGGTTAACGGATTTTTTGCACAGTTTGGACATTGCCTGAATAAACCTTGTTCGGCGGCGCAATGATGACAGCGGAGTTTCTGATCGTTATCGTGGATGACCAGATTGGCATCGCAGCGCCTGCAGCGTGCCACCCAGCCACAGGCATGACATATTAAAACCGGCGCATAGCCCCGACGGTTAAAAAACAAAAGGACTTGTTCCTGACGGGCCAGGGTCTTTTTAATTTCCGTGATTAACTGAATCGACAAACCATCGTGCATTTTTTTGTTACGGATATCCAGCAGGATAAAATCCGGACTGCTGGCATTTCCCGCCCGTTCCGGTAAATGCAGCAATTGATAACGTTTTTGCATTACGTTATACAGACTTTCCAGAGACGGTGTCGCTGAACCCAGGACAATGGGAATCTGTTGATTACGGGCCCGAACGACGGCAACATCGCGGGCGGAAAAACGGAATCCTTCCTGTTGTTTGAATGAACTGTCATGTTCTTCATCCAGGATAATGAGGCCAAGATTATGGAATGGCGTAAACAGCGCCGAGCGCGTGCCTAATAAAATCGCGCTGTTGCCTTGCTGGATATTCAACCAGGCATTTTGCCGATCGGTGGCCGATAACGCAGAATGAAAAACTGCGATGGGTTGTCTGAAACGTTCGCTAAAGCGTTGTTGCAATTGCGGGGTCAGGGTGATTTCCGGCAACAGTATCATGACTTGCTGGCCTTGCTCCAGCACCTTGTTGATAATCTGCATGTAAACTTCGGTTTTGCCGCTGCCGGTCACACCTTCCAGTAAAAACACACGAAAATGTCCTAAAGCCTCGATGACACAATCAATTGCCTGTTGTTGTTGCCGGTTGGCGATTAATGGCTGTTGGCGCAGATACCGGTTTGGCCCAGAACTTGTTGGCCGGCTGCATGTTTCAATCAGATTTTTGCCGATTAAGGCCCGCAATGCTGATGCATAGTTACGATTCCAGTTAAATAATTGCCGGTTGTTCAGCAGGCCATTTTCTGCACGGAACTTTTTTAACAAGGCCTGTTGCCTGGGAGCGCGATCCAGTGTCGTCAAATCGATGTACAGGCCTTGTTCAGTAAGCTGATATTTTTTTTCCGGTTTGAGGGTTGCGTTTTTGCCTTTACGCAGGCCGGATGGAAAGGCGGCGTTAATGACTTCACCCAATGGATAATGGTAATAACGGCTGGCCCACTGCAACAAAGCCATATCCTGTTTTTGTAACAAAGGTTTTTTATCCAGAATTTGCTCGACGGTTTTAAGGGGGGTGCTGACCGCTTCGGTGTGATCGATAATTTCAACCAGATAAGCAATTTTTTTGCCTTTGCCAAAAGGCACCAGCAAACGGATTCCCGGCGAAAAATTATTCGGATCAATATCATCCGGTACACTATAATCAAACAGACGAAAAATTGGCAGAGCTATTGCCACCCGGAAAATCAATTTGGTTTTTGTATTCGGTTGCGGCATTTTTTTATTTTTGTATGAAATTCAAACGCTAACGGGCTATCAACAAAAGACTATTTCAGTTATGCACAATTATTGTGGATAAATCTGTAGATAGTTTGTTAGCCAAGCCTCTAAAGTCGCGTTATTATTACCGTTCTGCTAAATTGTATAAAAAATATGCAACTTGCATTGTTTTTTAATATCATAGGGTTATGTTGTTTTTCCAAATAAATTTTAGTGCCTTTTCAAATAACCCGGGGTTGTGAATCACGTTTTATTTTTGTGCATAAGTAACACATAATGACTTTGAAAAGCGGGTTTTTTGCATAAACTATTTTTTCAGGAAACTAAATATGGAGTCGTTCAATCAACGGGTCTTACGAACTGATGTCTCGGGAATGCCCCTGGAATGGATAGATTTCCAGGATGCCGCGAAACTTTATTATCTCGATCAGGTCGTTTATTCTCTGGGCACACATCTGTACACCCTTCATGGCGGGATTTGCGCACAATCCGGATTGCGCAGTTCTATTCGGATCAATTCGATTCTGGCGACCCGCAGCGGCCATTTTGTTTGCAGAAAAATATCTGAACATTATATTCCCCCCTTGAACAATCATGCCTTATTCAAACGTGACAATCACCTGTGCCTGTATTGTGGAGAGCGTTTCCGGCACCAGAATTTGTCCAGGGATCATGTAACGCCACTGAGCAGAGGAGGAGAGGATATCTGGACCAATGTGGTCACCGCTTGCAAGCGATGCAATAATTTCAAGGCGGGACGCACTCCAGCCCAGGCCGGTATGCAGTTGATTGCCATCCCGTTTACACCAACTCATGCGGAATATGTTTATTTGCAAGGCAAAAGGATTCTAAGCGATCAAATGGACTTTCTAAGAGCGCATTTTCCGCATAAAAGTCCGTTGCATAAACATTTTTTAGCTGAAGACTGAAATATACTTCACGCGGTCACGGTTGCGGATTTTGAAAATAGCTGTTGTTGGGGTTCAAGAGTGTTTTTACACGCCACACGGTTATGAAGGCGGAAAATGATCGGGCAATTGGGCGCTGTTGGCAGGCGGCT
>CAZDXJ010000114.1:0-3561 GCA_964509475.1 uncultured Methylococcaceae bacterium
CAGCGCCGGTAACTGGCTTTCGGGTAGCTTGCGGAGATCGGGCGGGGTGTCGATAGTATCGAGTAAGGGAAAATTCATTGGCACACATTATTCCATGATTTAAGCTCTGCTGAGTCTGGCTCATTATGCAGATTATTTCCGAGTAATCAAGTCGGGATTTAATGATTCCTTTGAATGATATAGAGCGATAACTGGCGCAATAAATCGGCTTCGCCACCAAAATCGCTCAAGCTGTCAATAGCCAATTCATGCAGTTCAAGGGCTTTTTGCTTGGCGCCTTCCAAACCGAGAAGGGCGGGATAGGTGGGTTTGTTGTTCTGCATATCCTTGCCTTGGGTTTTACCCAGGGTTGCGGTATCACTTTCCTCATCGAGAATATCGTCTTTGACCTGAAAAGCCAGGCCGATGCATTTGGCATAGTGATCCAGCTTGTCGGCAATTGTTGCATCCAAATCCGGAATGGACAATGTTGCCAATTGCACACTGGCGCGAATCAATGCACCGGTTTTATGGATATGCATGTTTTCCAGTTCGGGCAGGCTGAGGGGTTTGCCAACCGATTCCAGATCGATCGCCTGGCCGCCGACCATGCCTTGCGAGCCGCTGGCTTTGGCCAGTGCTGAAATCATGCGCAGACGGTTTTCAGAAGAAGTGGTTATGCTTGGGTCATAGGCCAGAATTTGAAAAGCCAATGCCTGCAAGGCATCGCCGGTCAATATTGCGGTGGCTTCATCATAGGCAATGTGACAGGTTGGTTTGCCGCGCCGCAAATCGTCATCATCCATAGCCGGCAGATCATCATGAATCAATGAATAGACATGAATAAATTCCACAGCGCAAGCCGGTGCATCGAGTTTATCCGGTTCTATCCCCAGTGCTCTGCCGGCACAATAGGTCAATATGGGGCGCATACGCTTACCGCCGTCCAATACGCTATAACGCATGGCCTCATGCAGCCTTTGTGGCAAAATATGGGCGGCGGGCAGACGTTTGTCAAGCGCCCGTTCAACCCGGTTCTGGCAGGCAGTTAAATAATCTTTCAAGGCATTATTCATCGGTAAAAGGTTCCAAAGTTTGTTGACCGTTTTTTTCTAATAAAATTTGTACTTTCTGTTCAGCTTCCTGCAAGGCTTTTTGGCAGGTGCGCGTCAGTTTGACGCCGCGCTCGAATAGTTTTAATGATTCTTCCAGGGATATATCGCCTTTTTCCATTTGTTCGACCAGTTGTTCCAGTTCCGCCAGCGAATCTTCAAATAAAGTGACGCTTTTTTTTCTTGCCATGATGATAAAATGATTAACCTGACATTGAGCTATAAATCCAAACCATTATATATGAAACAGGACAACAATTGATAACAACATGAACACAACTTACGACGCGGCAGCGATTGAGGTATTGCGCGGATTGGAGCCGGTGCGTAAACGCCCCGGCATGTATACCGATACCACACGACCGAACCATCTGGTTCAGGAGGTTGTGGATAATAGTGTTGACGAGGCGATTGCCGGTTATGCGGACAAAATCACGGTATCATTGTTTGCGGATGGCTCCATACAGGTCCAGGATAATGGCCGCGGTATGCCGGTGGATAGACATCCTGAACAAGGTATTCCCGGCGTGGAAGTTATATTGACCCAGCTTCATGCCGGCGGCAAGTTTTCCAATAAAAACTACCGGTTTTCCGGTGGTTTACATGGTGTGGGTGTGTCTGTGGTGAATGCCTTGAGCGAAAAACTGGATGTTGAAGTAAAGCGCAATGGCAAAATTTATCGGCAAACCTTTGGCAATGGTGACAAACAGTCCGAGCTACTGGAAACGGGTAGGGTCGGGAAAAACAATACCGGCACCAGTATACGTTTTTGGCCGAATGCCAGGTATTTTGACAGCAATAAAATTTCACTGGCAAAATTGCAACATGTATTGCGTGCCAAAGCGGTATTATGTCCGGGGTTGTTGATTACGCTGGTTGACGAGCAAAGTGGTGAAACCCATCAGTGGCATTATGCCGATGGCTTGCAACAATATTTGCTGGATCGGATTGGCGATGTGACATTTTATCCCCGGCCACCCTTTATGGCCCAAATGGCCAGCGATCACGAAGCGGCCGAATGGGCGATTGTCTGGACACCGGAAAACAACGCCGAGACGATAGCGGAAAGTTATGTCAATCTGGTGCCAACGCTTCAAGGGGGAACCCATGTCAATGGTTTTCGCGGCGGTCTGACCGAAGCCATGCGCGAATTTTGTGATTTTCGCAATTTATTGCCGCGCGGGGTAAAAATCGCCCCCGAAGATATTTGGGAACAGTGCCATTTTGTGTTGTCGGTTAAATTGCAGGGCCCGCAATTTTCCGGGCAAACCAAAGAGCGTTTGAGTTCGCGCGAATGTGCCGCGTTTGTTTCCGGTATCGCCAAGGACAGTTTCAGCTTGTGGTTGAATCAACACCCGGATGCCGGTGAGCAAATCGCCGAAATCGCCATTCAAAGCGCTCAAAAACGGTTGCGTTCCAGTAAAAAAGTCATCCGCAAAAAAATATCCACGGGTCCTGCGCTGCCTGGAAAACTGGCGGATTGTTCGTCTCAGGATATTTCCCGCAGTGAATTATTTCTGGTGGAAGGGGATTCGGCGGGCGGTTCGGCAAAACAGGCACGTGACAAGGAGACCCAGGCGATTATGCCATTACGCGGAAAAATACTGAATACCTGGGAAGTGGATTCGGTACAGGTCATGGCTTCACAGGAAGTGCATGATATCGCTGTCGCTCTGGGTATAGAACCTGGATCCCGTGATTTAAGCCGGTTGCGCTATGGCAAAGTCTGTATCCTGGCAGATGCGGATTCGGACGGCAATCATATTGCGACTTTGATCTGTGCGTTGTTTTATCAACATTTTCGCGCCCTGGTTGAAGCCGGTCACGTTTTTGTGGCGATGCCACCGCTTTATCGTATCGATGTCGGTAAAAAGGTGTTTTATGCCCTGGATGAAGCGGAACGACAAGGTGTGCTGGATAGAATAAAGGCCGAAAAACTGAAAGGTAAAATCAATGTACAGCGCTTTAAGGGATTGGGTGAAATGAATCCTGCTCAGTTGCGGGAAACAACCATGAGTCCGGATACCCGGCGCCTGGTGCAATTGACCATCGCAGAAAATGACGATACCGCGAACCGGCTGGATTTGTTATTGGCCAAAAAACGCGCTTCTGACCGGAAAGCCTGGTTGGAACAGAAGGGTGATTTGGCCGAGATATAATTTGATACAGTTTGCCATATTCTGCTGATGCTTCATATGGGCTGCATACTTATTTTGTATCGACTCACCCCCTCTGAAAAGCAGGTGCAGGTTGTTGATTCATCAGGCTTGCCCAGCTCTTCCGTGGAAGGGCTGGGCTTGCATAACTTGGGATGTTATGCAGAACAACATGGATGTATTCACGTGTCCTGATAAATCAATGACCTACTCCGGCTACAATTCAACCGGGTGAGTAGTTATACTGCACGCGGCCACATTTGCGGATTTTGAATATCAAATAAATTAACCACGAAAAACACAAAAAGATAATG
>CAZDXJ010000115.1:0-3425 GCA_964509475.1 uncultured Methylococcaceae bacterium
TACTCTTCATACTCTGAAATATGGGGATTCTGTTGGTTTATGCAACAAAGCCATTGATAATCCACAATGTTTTATTTATATTCCATTGACTTATTAAGTTATCGGATTCAACAATGAAAAATGGATGTTGCACGAGGCCGGTTTCAGCCATGAAAATATCCAGCTATTTTTTACTGTTTGCTTTACTGTCTGGCTGCAATAACAAGCCGGTACACGCCGTTGCCGCCCAACAAGGCAAGCAACTCGCTTTCGCCCGCAGCAAAGGCAACTGTCTGGCCTGCCATGCCATCGCCGATGGTGAAATGCCGGGTAACATCGGCCCGCCTTTACGACAGATAAAACAGCGTTTCGGCAGCAAACAACGTCTGCGCCAGCAAATTTGGGACGCGACCGCATTCAACCCACAAACCAGTATGCCGCCCTTTGGAAAAAATAAAATTCTGACTGAACAAGAAATTGATAAAATCGTCGAATATCTTTGGACTTTGTAAATAAACGATACGAGGTTGTTTATGCCGGAGACACGACGAAACTTCATCAAGAAAGCCTTGTCCCTGTGGGCTTACCCATTGGCTGCGAGCATAGGTTTGATCAGCAAAAACAGTTTTGCCGACTGGCCGGCCGAGCGCTTTGCCCGGACGGAACTGACAGAAACCCTGCATCTCCTGTTTGCCGACCAGCCTATCGAAGCGAGCAAAAAAATCAAATTAAAATTACCGCGTATTGCCGAAAACGGTTCGACCGTACCGGTAAGGGTTTCTAGCACTTTGGAGCAAGTTGAAATCATTACCCTGCTGGTCGAAAAAAACCCGGTCCCCCTGGTCGCGCAATTCCGCTTGTTTCCAGGAACCGATGCCATTATCTCCGCCCGCCTGAAAATGGCGCAAACCTGTGATGTCATTGCCGTCGTACAGGCGGATGGCAAACTTTACTCAGCCCGAAAAAAAGTGAAAGTCACGATTGGCGGCTGTGGAGGCTAACAATGTCCAGTATCCGTATTCGCAGTAAACGCAAGGATGGTCATACTCAGATCAGAACCCTGATTTCCCACCCAATGCAAACCGGACGTGATAAAGACAAAAAGACCGGCGAATTGATGCCGGCGCATTTTATCCAGGAACTGACCGTTGAAGTGAACGACAAACCGGTTGCCTCTGTGTTGCTGGGTGCTGGTATTTCCAAAAACCCGTATTTTTCCTTCCAGATCAAAGGCGGCTATCCGGGCGATATCATCCGAATCCGTTGGCGGGATAACCTGGGACAAAGCGATTTCGCGGAAAGCCGGATTAAATGAAACGTATTTTTGCAACAATCACGGGCCTGTTATTGGCCATCGGGGTGGCGGCCAGTCCAATGCAGGATTTGACACGACTGCGGACATTTTATCAGCAGCGTTTTCCCGGTTTGAGCTTGTCCGATTATGCCGATGGCGTGTATGCCATTGATGCCATTGCTCGTGAATCCTGGCAGGCGATTGAAGAGTTTCCGCCTTATGAACCGGCGTTGGAGGCCGGTAAGACCGCTTTTTACAAAACCTTTGCCGATGGTAAAAGTTATGCCGATTGTTTTCCCAACCAGGGCATCGGCATTGCCCAGCATTATCCCATCTGGGATGCGCAACAAAAACAAGTCATAACCCTGGCCAAGGCGATCAATGACTGCCGCCTGCGTCACCATGAAGCGCCTTTGCCCTGGAAAAAAGGTAAAATCAGCCACATTCTGGCTTATATGGCCTATACATCCCGCGGCAAAGCCATCGATATTCGTATTCCAGCCGATGACCCGCAAGCGCTAGTCGCCTATAATGCCGGCAAACGCTATTATTATCAACGCCGGGGACAATTGAATTTTTCCTGCGCCAGCTGTCATATTCAAAACGCTGGCCGCCGGATTCGTTCGGAAACCCTAAGTCCCATGCTGGGACAGGTCAGTGGCTGGCCCGCTTACCGTTTGAAATGGGGTGAAATGGGTACATTACACCGGCGTTTTATCGGTTGTCACAAACAAATCCGCGCCAAAATTCCGGATGCACAAAGCATCGAATTACGCAATCTTGAATATTTCATGAGTTTTATCAGCAATGGCGTTCCAGTGAACGGCCCAAGTACCCGAAAATGAACTACGAACAAAGCAGTTGCAACGATATCAATGAACCGGGATTGATGCCGGTCGCCGAAGCACGCGCCCGGATTCTGACCCAAATCCAAGCTGTTTCCGGTCATCAATATTTACCCATTGAACAATGCCGGGGGCGTATTCTTGCTGAAGATATGATCGCACCGCGCTCTGTCCCGATACAAGACAACTCGGCAGTGGACGGTTATGCGTTTTGTGCCGCTGATCAGGCGGACAATGGCGCCACCCAGCTGACCGTTATCGGCACGGCTCTGGCAGGGGTTCCGTTTTCCGGTTCGGTCGCCAGGGGTCAATGCGTGCGCATTACCACCGGTGCCGCTCTGCCGGATGGTGCCGATACCGTCATCATGCAGGAACAAGTTCAGATACGCGGCGGCAATACAATCCGTTTCGATGAACGTTTGAAACATGGGCAAAACGTGCGTTATGCGGGTGAAGACCTGAAACAAGGGCAATGTATTTTGCCCGCCGGGAAATATTTGCTGCCCGCCGATATCGGCCTGATGGCTTCTTTGGGCCTTTGCGAGATTCAGGTACGCCGTCCGTTGCGTATCGCCATCGCCTCAACCGGTAATGAATTGATCGATCCCGGTAATATCCTGGAAAGCGGCCGTATTTATGACAGTAATCGCTACAGCCTGACCGCTGCACTGGATAAACCCGGATTATCGGTCATTGATCTGGGTATTCTGGCCGATGATCCCGACACCCTGCTGACCCAATTCAGGCAAGCCGCTGATTCTGCCGATTTGCTGATCACATCCGGCGGCGTATCCGTTGGCGAAGCCGATTACACCAAAACGGCCCTACAGCAAGCCGGACACATCGATTTCTGGAAAATTGCCATCAAACCCGGCCGGCCACTGGCATTCGGCAGCCTGCAAAACAAACCGTTTTTCGGCTTACCCGGCAATCCGGTCGCGGTACTGGTCACGTTTTATCAATTTGTCCTGCCCGCGCTGGAAAAAATGCTGGGACTTACCGGAAAACCCATAGCCCCGATTCTGAAAGCCCGCGCTCTTGAACCATTATCCAAAAAACCGGGCCGCACCGAAATACAACGTGGCTGGCTGGAACCCGATGAACAAGGACAATGGACGGTACGCAGCACCGGCAAACAAGGATCGGGCATATTGCATTCGATCAGTTCAGCCAATGCTTTTATTGTACTGCCTCATGACAGCGGGACAATCGACGCAGGCGACTGGGTCGCGGTACAACCCTTTGCCGGTTTGTTTTGGGTCTATGAAGAATAGAGTGGGTAATTGAATTTCAATTTACCGCACAGG
>CAZDXJ010000116.1:0-3379 GCA_964509475.1 uncultured Methylococcaceae bacterium
AGCAACTTTGTTGCCACCAATTCCAGCCAGAATTACGTCAAATTCGGTTTGCTCTTCAGCCGCTGCACCTGCATCATCGGCTCCCGCAGCCGGTGCTACCGCCACTGCTGCCGCCGCAGACACACCAAATTTTTCTTCCATCGCAGAAATCAGATCCACGACCTCCATAACACTCATGTTAGAGATTGCTTCCAAGATGTCTTCTTGAGAAAGTGCCATTATTTTTTCCTCGAATTATTTAGATTTAACTGGATTTTTAATTGTTTAAGCCGCTTCTTTTTGATCCTTGACTGCTGCGACAGTCCGTACCAATTTAGCATGTGGTTCAGCCAGTGTACGCACAAATTTTTCAACCGGTGCCTTCATAACCGACATCAACATACTAATCGCCTGCTCACGGTTTGGCAGACTGGCCAGTTTTTTCAGCTCTGTGGCATCATACAATTGACCACCGATAGAAACCAGCCTGGTAACCAACTTATCGTGCTGTTTGGCAAAGTCACTGATAACTCGCGCTGCCGCCCCCGGATCTTCCATTGAGAACGCTATGATCAAAGGACCTTTCAGCCCTTCCTGCATACATTCAAAATCGGTACCCTGAACAGCTCTGCGCGTCAACGTGTTTTTCACCACACGCAGATAAACACCTGATTCCCTGGCCGCTTTGCGCAGTTCAGTCATTTCGCCCACAGTCAGGCCACTGTATTCAGCAGCAATAGCCGAATAAGCCTTTGCGGCGACTTCAGCAACTTCTTCGACGATAGCTTTTTTGCCATCCAATCTTAGTGCCACTGTTTACCTCCGATTATTTTCTGACATGATTATCAGAATTTTCGCAACGTATCCATAAATATAGATACCCCTCACGGTCCCTTTCACCAGCTCTCCGGTTCCAGCTCCCGTCTGCGCAGGCTTGGATTAAGCTTTACAGCGCCTGCGGTCTTTGACGGTTACCGACAAATCGGCAACCCAAAGTTCATATATCTCAACCTGGGCTTATGCAGAAATACTGCTCTGATCAATCGCCAGACCAGGCCCCATTGTTGAAGACAGCGTAATTTTTCTCAAATAAACGCCTTTTGCCGCACTCGGCTTGGCTTTTTTCAAATCGGCGAGCAAAGCCTCAAGATTTTGCTGAATCGCTTGCTCATCAAAACTGATTTTACCAATCGTGCAATGAATGATACCCGCCTTATCGGTACGATAGCGAACCTGACCCGATTTAGCGTTTTTTACAGCTGTCGCCACATCGGCTGTCACTGTGCCCACTTTCGGGTTCGGCATCAAACCTCTTGGCCCCAGAATCTGGCCTAACTGACCGACAACCCGCATCGCATCAGGCGAAGCAATGACCACATCAAAATCCATTTCGCCTTTTTTGACTTGCGCTGCCAAATCATCCATACCGACAATATCGGCGCCTGCTTCCTTGGCTGCATCCGCATTCGCCCCCTGGGTAAACACGGCCACACGAACTGACTTACCGGTTCCATTAGGCAAAACCGTTGCTCCACGGACATTCTGATCGGATTTTCTGGCATCAACCCCCAGATTTACACTGACATCGATCGATTCCGGAAATTTCACAGTAGACAGCTCTTTTAACAACGCGACCGCTTCCGAAAACGCGTACTGTTTTGACTTGTCCACTTTTTCTTTTGCAAGCTTGGCTCTTTTAGTCAATTTAGCCATTACAATCCCTCCACATCCAGGCCCATGCTGCGTGCACTTCCGGCAATAATCCGGACAGCCGCATCCATATCCGCCGCATTCAAATCCGCCATTTTGGTTTTGGCAATCTCTTCCAGCTGCTCACGTGTTACCGTACCTACTTTATTGGTATTTGGGTTGCTGCTGCCTTTGGCCAGACCGGCGGCTTTCTTCAAAAGAATCGAGGCCGGAGGCGTCTTGGTCACGAACGTAAAACTACGATCGTTATAAACCGTAATAACCACTGGAATCGGCATTCCTTTTTCTATTTCCTGGGTTTTTGCATTAAAGGCTTTACAAAATTCCATGATATTGACACCATGTTGCCCCAACGCCGGACCGACTGGAGGGCTTGGATTGGCCTCTCCAGCCTTAACCTGCAACTTAATATATGCTTCTATTTTTTTCGCCATTATTTTTCCTCGATGGGTTCAAACGCATTTCAGCTCCCCTTAGAAACAAAAATCCCTGCCTGATGCAGAGACCTCGTATCACACACAATTATCTAAATCAGCTTTTTTCTACTTGCCCAAATTCCAATTCCACTGGCGTAGAACGCCCAAAGATAAGCACAGAAACTTTCAATCTGCTTTTTTCATAATTGATTTCTTCGACAACACCATTGAAGTCCTTGAACGGACCATCAATAACCCGAACAACCTCACCCACTTCAAAAAGCACTTTTGGTCTGGGTCTGTTGACACCTTCCTCTACCCGATTGAGAATGGCACCCGCCTCCTTATCGGATATCGGCGCTGGCCGATCCGATGTACCGCCAATAAAGCCAAGCACTCTTGGCACATCCCGAACCAGATGCCAGGTCTCATCAGTTAATTCCATTTGCACCAGGACATAACCCGGAAAAAACTTTCTTTCGCTCTTGCGCTGCTGACCGAGACGCATTTCAACCACTTCCTCTGTTGGCACCAGAATCTTGCCAAAGTATTCTTGCAAGCCTTCCCTTTCTATTCGTTCCTCAAGCGATTTTTTCACCTGATTTTCATAATTTGAATAGGCATGCACAACATACCAGCGAAGCGCCATTTTTAACCACCCTGTCCGGTCAACAAACGTATACCCCAAAACAAAAACATATCGAGCAGCCATAAAATAAGCCCCACGATAAAGACCATGGCAAACACCATTAATGTTGTCTGCATGGTCTCCTGACGGGAAGGCCACACAACCTTCCTCACTTCCTGTTTTGACTCAAGCAAAAAGACCCAGAAACTCCGTCCTGCCGCCGTTGTCAGCATGAGCAGCATCGCTACAACCACAACCGCGACAATTCCCAAAACGCGATATAAAAGCGCATATTCCGAGAAATAATAAAAAGCTGCAACACCAGCAATCACAAAAAACAGGGAAAAAACCTGCTTAACAACATCCATTACCGATGTCGTCGCTTCAGCCTGAGTACTCATTGATAAGCTACTTTGGGGAAATTTAGAATATTATGAACAGATTTGCTAAGGTTAATGGCAGGCCAGGAGGGACTCGAACCCCCAACCTGCGGTTTTGGAGACCGCTGCTCTACCAATTGAGCCACTGACCTTTTAACCTTAATGAATTGGACTATAATATATCAATTAAATTAATTATTCAATGATTTTGGAAACAACACCGGCGCCCACTGTTCGGCCACCTTCACGAACCGCGAAACGCAAAC
>CAZDXJ010000117.1:0-3333 GCA_964509475.1 uncultured Methylococcaceae bacterium
CTGTTATGCAAGCCCAGCCCTTCCACGGAAGAGCTGGGCAAGCCTGATAAATCAATGGCCTACACCTGTTTTTCAGAAGAGATGAGTAGATACGATTTTTTTAGGTAAGGAATTGGGTTTATTTTACTAAATCCTGAACTGAGAATTGCTGGGTTCTTCTAATGGATTCAAGGCATTAGTTAAATAGTTTGTTATAATCAAAAAATTTTGAGAATACGTTAAATAATGCCTATTCATGCTGGAAATTAAAGGTCTATATTGCGAAAGGGATGAACGCGTCTTGTTTGCGAATTTGAGTTTTTCACTGAAAGAAGGAGAGATAATTCAGATCGAAGGTCAAAATGGCAGTGGTAAAACTACATTATTGCGTATTCTGTGTGGTTTATCCAATGCTTACCAAGGCAAACTGTTTTGGCGCGGTGAGCTGCTGTCTGAAGTGCGCGAAGATTATTACAGATCGCTGCTTTATGTGGGACATCGTGCCGGTGTAAAGGCAGCGTTGACGCCGGAAGAGAATCTGCGCTGGATGATGACCTTGCACCCTTCTTTGGATAAATCATCCATTTACGCGGCCTTGGAAAAGGTGGGCTTGTATGGTTATGAGGATGTACCGTGTTATTCCTTGTCGGCAGGGCAGCAACGGCGGGTGGGACTGGCACGTTTATATATGAGTGGCGCACCTTTATGGATTCTGGATGAACCCTTTACCGCTTTGGATAAAAAAGGTGTTGCGGAAAAAGAGGCTTTGATTGCCCGGCATATTCAAAAGGGCGGGGCTGCGGTATTGACCACGCATCACGATTTGGTCATTCCTGGAGAAAACGTCCGTTTGATCAACCTGGATGAGGCCATTGAGCGTAGCCAAAGCGAGGTTATGCCGGCATGAATTTTTTCCTGGCGGCGATACGTCGTGATTTGTTGTTGGTGTTTCGGCGGCGCAACGATATTTTTAATCCGCTGGCCTTTTTTGTCATGGTGGGGGTGTTGTTTCCATTGGGCGTCAGTCCGGAAGCGAAATTTCTGGCCAAGTTGGCTCCCGGGGTGATTTGGGTGGCGGCGTTATTGGCCTGCTTGTTATCGGTTGACCGTATTTTCAGAACGGATTTTGATGATGGTTCATTGGAACAAATGCTGGTCAGCCCACGCTCGATGTTGGTTTTGGTTTCAGCGAAAGTATGCAGTCACTGGCTGACCAGTGGTTTTTTGCTGGCCTTGATTTCGCCATTACTGGGTTTGATGTTGTTTTTGCCGGCTCAGGGTATGTTTGCGCTGGTGAGCAGTTTATTGTTGGGGACACCGGCATTGAGTCTTATTGGCGCGATTGGCGCCGGTTTGACCGTGGGTCTGCGCAAAGGTGGCATATTGATTTCATTGTTGGTGTTGCCGTTATACATTCCAGTACTGATTTTTGGCGCCGGCACGGTACAGGCGGGGGCGATGGGATTGCCCATTGGCGGTTATCTGGCTTTGCTGGGGGCAATGCTGATATTGAGTATTATGTTGGCGCCGATCGCGATTTCTGCGGCGTTGAAAATCAGTGTGAGGAGTTAAAGGGTTTGTCAGTCAATCACAGGTTATTGTTATGAAAATTAAAATGCCCAAATGGTTTTATCAATTGGCTTCACCGAAATGGTTTTATGAAATCAGCGGCACTTTATTGCCTTGGTTCAGTATTGCGGCATTTGTTCTGATGACGGTTGGCATTGTCTGGGGATTGGTGTTCGCGCCGCCCGATTATCAACAGGGAAACAGCTTTCGTATTATTTATGTGCATGTACCGGCGGCGATTCTGGCGCAGTCTTGTTATATGCTGATGGCGGTGGCGGGCGCCATTGGCATGATCTGGAAAATGAAGGTTGCCTATATGATTGCCAAATCGTGTGCGCCGATTGGTGCTTCAATTGCCGTATTGGCTTTGGCTAGTGGCGCAATCTGGGGCAAACCGACCTGGGGTGCCTGGTGGGTTTGGGATGCACGTTTGACGGCCATGCTGATTTTGTTTTTTCTGTATCTGGGTATTATCGCGTTATATTCCGCTTTTGATGATGAGGCTAGCGGCGATCAGGCTGCGGCTGTTCTGGCGTTGGTGGGCGTGGTGAACATTCCGATTATCAAATATTCGGTTGAATGGTGGAATACCCTGCATCAACCGGCAACGTTCAAAATTACCGAGAAACCGGCGATGCCACCGGAAATGTGGCTGCCCTTACTGGTAATGATACTTGGTTTTTATTGTTTTTTTGCGGCTGTTTTATTGGCGCGGGCCAGGGTTGAGGTTCTGGAACGGGAAAGAAGAGCGGCCTGGGTCAAATCCATCGTGGAGCAAAGCGAGAATTATGGGTAGTTTCGCCAGTTTTGACGAATTTATACAAATGGGTGGGCATGGTTTGTACGTGTGGCTGAGTTACGCGATTGCCTTGTTGGTCGTTATTTATAATGTTGTTGCTTGCGCCATGAAAAAACGGCGCTTTTTTATCGAGGCGAAACGTCGTTTGCGGCGTGAGAAAAGATCACTATGACTCCAAAAAGAAAAAAACGTCTGCTTGTCATTTCAGCGATTGTATGCGGTACGGCTTTGATTGTCGGGTTGGTTCTATATTCGTTGAACCAGAATATCAATTTATTTTATTCGACGACCCAGATTGTTCAAGGTGAGGCGCCAACCGGAACCCGTATCCGGGTTGGCGGGATGGTTGTTGAAAACAGCGTCAAACGTGCCGAAGACTCATTGACCGTCAGCTTTCTGCTAACCGATTACGCCAATCAGGTCAAAGTCGAATATACTGGAATTTTGCCGGATTTGTTTCGTGAAGGGCAAGGCATTATTGCCCAGGGCGTTATGGATGCCAACGGTGTTTTTCAGGCCGATGAGGTTTTGGCAAAACATGATGAAAACTATATGCCGCCGGAAATTGCCGATTCATTGAAAAAATAGCCTGGATTGAAGATCAGGCTTGTCCGCCGGTGGTTTCGGATTCGCCGACCGGTACGCAGTGGCAGAATAAATGCCGGTCGCCATAAACATTATCGATACGTCCGACTGGTGGCCAATATTTATCATCCACCTGAGCCTGTTCCGGAAAAAAGCCTGTTGTTTGGAAATAAGGCAGGTTCCATGTTTCCAGTAGCAGGTGGTGGCTGTACGGTGCGTTGCGCAAGCTGTTTTGTTGCCGGGTCATATCGGGTAACCGCTCACGGGCTTGGGCTTGATCTTAACAGACTGTATGATTCGGCATGAATGCGAAAAATAAATCACCCAAATACATCCATGTCATTTTGCATAACATCCTGAGTTATGCAAGCCCAGCTCTTCCGTGGAAGGGCTGGGCAAGC
>CAZDXJ010000118.1:0-3113 GCA_964509475.1 uncultured Methylococcaceae bacterium
ATCAGCCTTTGCAGCTTAACTCATTAGTTGAAACTTAAAAGTCGAACATCGCGTCTTTAAACATTATCCGATAACCCATGCAAGCTTATCAACACATCTTGCTGGCTGCCGAATATTCCCGGCAAAGTCAGGTGGTGGCCGCCCGTGCACAAACTTTGGCCCGGTTGTGCCAGGCGAAACTCAGCATCGTCCATGTTATTGATGATATTCCTCTTCCCGATGCCAGTTATGGGCAAATTATTCCATTAAATTCAGAGATTCAGGATACCGAACTGGCTGAGGCACAAGATAATTTATTGCAATTGGCCGGGCAATTGGGGGCCGATGCACAGAATTGCTGGCTGATTTGGGGTAACCCCAAACAGGAAATCGAGCTTTTTGCGGAAAAAATCAATGCCGAACTGATTGTTGTGGGTTCTCATAACCGTCATGGTTTATCTTTATTATTGGGCTCAACGGCTGACAGCATCCTGCATCATGCCCGGTGCGATGTTTTGGCGGTGCATATCACGGACTGATAGTATCCAATTCTGAAGGCAGGCGGTATCATTTTTCTTTTATTCTGAAAAAATTAAAGGATAATTTATGCTAGGTAAAATTGTTAGCTACGATGAAGACACGCAAACCGGTGTCATCAAGTGCGGTACGGTACATTTTCAATTTGATAACAGTGCATGGCGGGCGGATGAAACGCCTATGGTCGGTGATGACGTGTTTTTTAGCCAGCGCCGCAACAAGGTGTTGGAAGTTCATTTGGCCGGTGATTATTTACCAAAAGGTGAAGCGGTCAAATCAAGAATTGTAGCCGGTTTACTAGGTGTTGTCTTTGGAGGATTGGGGGCTGGCCGGTTTTATTTAGGCTATTACAAAATAGGTGCGTTACAGTTGATCCTGACAATCGTTACGCTGGGTTTTGGATTGTTGTGGGGGTTCGTTGACGGGATATTGATTCTTATGGGGCAGGTAATAAAAGATGCCAAGGGACGGCCGTTAAAATGAGCAAAAAAACGCAATGGCACTGGACGCTATGGGTGCTTGCGATACTGTTTACATTGAGTGTCTTACAGCTGCTTATCACCCTGTGGCGTATTTAATCGTCCAGTGGGTGGCCACAAAATTTACAGAAATCGGCATCGAAATCATGGCCGGTTTGGCCGCAGTCCGGGCAGGCGTCGTTGCGAATTTCGGATGTTTTATAGGTTTTGGCCAGCTCGGCACTGTAAATCCCTGTGGGTACGGCGATAATGCCATAACCCAGAATCATGATCAGCGAGGCGATGGTTTGTCCGACAGGTGTTTGCGGTGATATATCGCCATAACCCACTGTGGTCATCGTGACGATGGCCCAATAAATGGATTTGGGAATGCTGGTAAAACCGCCTTCACTGCCTTCCACGACATACATCAGTGATCCGAATACGATAACCAGAGTGGACACGGTGTAAAGAAAAACCATGACTTTGCGTCGGCTGTTGCTTAAAGCATCCAGCAGGATATGCGCTTCTCCCATGTATTCGGGTAATTTCAGAATACGAAAAATGCGTAATAAACGCAGTACCCGGAACGTGAGCATGTATTTGGCAGTGGGCAGAAACAGGCTGATATAAGTCGGGATGATGGACAGCAAATCGACGATACCAAAAAAACTGATCATATAGAGCCAGGGTTTGCGCACGCAGATCAGGCGCAGGATATATTCAATCGTGAAGATTATCGTAAAGCCCCATTCGACAAGATAAAACAAATGGGCATAATGTTGCTGGATGGAATCGACGCTATCGAGCATAACGGCTAATATGCTGAGCAGGATACAGACAATCAGAACCACATCGAAAGTCTTGCCCATTGGGGTTTCGGCGCCAAAAATAATGTCATTCAAGGCCTCTCGCCAGGGTGACAGCGGTGTGCCATCATTGTAGCGAAGTGTTTTTCTTGTCGGTTTTATCGGCATGGCAGTTTTAATCGGCGCTTGAGGGTTGGAGAAAAGTGAATTTTGACATAAGACAGGCTAGTTGTCTTGGTGGCGTATTGTATGTCAGTTCAACGCAGGTAAGGTATAGAGATGGCTGTTTTATTATTTTCGCTTAGAGGTGTTTCAGAGGATGAGGCCCTGGAAGTTCGTGAATTGTTGAACCAAAATGCGATCGATTTTTATGAAACTTCGGCGGGCAATTGGGGTATTTCAATGCCGGCGCTTTGGTTGAAAAACGATCAGGAACTGGAAAAGGCCAGCACTTTGCTCGCCACCTATCAGCAACAAAGACAGTTGCTGCAAAGGGAAAAATATCGACAATTGAAACAGGCGGGCCGGCAGCAAACGGTTTTCGGTGTATTTCGGCAAAGGCCGCTGCAATTTATCGCTTATCTCGCTTTAATTGGTATGGTGCTGTATTTTTCAGTGAAACTTGTTTTGGATATGGGACAATAAGAATTTATCGTTTTGGAGTATGCCGGTTTTATGTTTAAGGTTACCGATTTGAAAATTGATCTGATCGAAGTGTGTGAAGCGGCAGCGCGTGCCTGTGCGCCTTATGTGGGTTCCGGCCAAAAGGATGCCGGTGATGCGTTGGCAGTCGATGCCATGCGTAAGCGCTTGAACCAGGTCAAAATGCAAGGCGTTATTGTTATCGGTGAGGGGGCTAAGGATAAAGCGCCGACACTGTATGATGGAGAGCAGGTTGGAACCGGCGAAAGAATTGCCGTCGATCCGATTGAAGGCACCAATTTGTTCGCCAAGGACATGCCGGGCTCAATTGTCACCCTGGCGGCGGCGCCCAGTGGTGCAATGTACCGGCCAGGTTCGTGTTTTTATATGGAAAAGCAGGTTTATCCGAAGGCCGCACGTGGCAAAATCGATCCCCAGGCACCGGTTGCCGGGCGTTTGCGCCCGCTGGCGGATGCCTTGAACAAGGACATTGAAAATATCCGGGTATTTGTGCTGGACAAGCCACGGCATAAGGCATTGATTGAGGAAATTTATGCCTGTGGCGCCAAGGTTCGGTTGTCGCCCGATGGCGATATCAACGGCGCCATTCAGGCGGTTTTGAATATGGGTTCCGATGGGCTTTGTTGCATAAACCAACAGAATCCCCATATTTCAGAGTATGAAGAGT
>CAZDXJ010000119.1:0-3004 GCA_964509475.1 uncultured Methylococcaceae bacterium
CTCTCGCAGGATTGGTAAAGAATTTTGTGGTTCAAAAGATTAGGCTTTTGAATAAGCGACTAAAACGAAGCGCAGCGTAGTTTGCGTCCGAACGAGCGCCTTGTTATGCATTTTCTTCAATTTTCTCGAACCGATCTGTTTTATTTAATTGCCACCAAACTAGCAAAGGAATATTAGTTTTGTCAGCAGCTAAAACTTTTCTACGAACTATGAATCCCATTCCCGAGCCGCTGCCGCCCTCTGTCCTATAACCCAGAACTCTTTCGTAGGGACTTTATACATCATAAGAATGAGACCAACAGCACCAAACCAGAACATGATAAGTCCCAGAGTTGCCCTCACCAGATTCAATGTGAACGAATCTCTCTCGACCTTAACTTCTACATAAGAAGAAGTCCTTTGCGGGTTAATTTCTGTGTAGATCAGATAGCCACCGCCTGCTGCCATTAATGCAAATGCAAGCACAAAAATCATTGATAAACTTATTACTAGGGCTTTCACTTAATTCTCCTGTAATGCATAACAGCCGGCACTTCACCAGAAATGCCACGCTCGAAAAATTTTAAAAGTTGTAGAAAATTGGACGAGTGGCATTTTTGGGTGCAAGTACTTGTTATAAGGCATAATATATTACTTAATAATATTAAGGTTTTTTTGAATGGATTTTATTTTGTTTATTTTTCTTTGATAATTATTTTTATTTATCTCACATTCCCATATTCTAACTACTATCCAACCTTTATCTTTAAGAAACTTAGTTACAAGTTTATCTCTTTTTTTATTTCTTTTAATCTTTTTTGTCCAATAATCTAAATTATCCGATGGCGTTGTATTTCTACAATTATGCCCATGCCAAAAACAACCGTCAGCAAATACTACAACTTTTAATCTAGGAAAAACAAAATCAGGTTTGCCAAATAAAGGATAATTTCTACGCCAACCTTTTAAATTATTATATTTAAATATTTCTATTAATTTCAATTCTGTCGATTTATTACCTTTAGATTTTACCGCCCGCATTATTTCAGAGCGTTTATCCTTTGAAAAAGTATCGGTCATTTTTTATTAATGATTGTTATCCAATCATCCTTAAATCCAATGACGTTTAAAAGTTTTTCAGAATCAATTAAAGGAGGTTTCTTTATCTTTAAAATTAATCTTTTTGTAGGAACATCTTCAATTATAGTAAATTGAGAACCATGCGGTTGCCAAGTAAAACGATGAAAATTATCTACCTTACTAAAGCCTTCTAAATTTCCCCTTTTATTCCATTTCCAATAATATTTTTTGCTATTATACCTAATTGTTTCAAATTCAAATACAGAAAAAATTTCAAAGTTTTTTGATTTCATTAAGACAACTGTACGCAGGTGTTTAAATTTTTCCCTTACAGCCGAAACTCTTTCATTCCAAATTTCAAGTATTTTTTCACCAAGGGGGTCAGGAGGAATATCAGATACTTTAGAATCACCAAAAGAATATGTAGGAGAATTCCTTCCAGAAATTAATCTTACAGTTGATTGAGTTTCAGGATTACTTGAATAGATTGTTTTCGCTCCCCATGCACAATTATTAAGAACAACGTCGTCTAATCCAACATTAGAAGGCTTCCATTCAGCATCAATACATTTTGCAAATATTTGTTCCCATTCTTGACCTTCCAGTGATTGAACTTTTTTTGTTGCTAATAGGTAAATTATTTCCTTACCAAGTTTATAGCCAAAATTTTTAGGAAAATTATTTAACGGATAAGGCGGCTTTACTTTAATTACAGTTCTTAAACGTGGATATCTCGCACTCATAATCATCCTTGCATTGTTATTAAAGTTTCTGATTTTTCTTTATACGTATCGTAAACAAAAAAATCTTCAATCCAGTATGGCAAAAAGGAATCAAGCACAGCTTTAATCATATTCACTGGCACCGCATTACCTGCTTGTTTACGTGTTTGGGCTTCAGAAACTACTATTTTAAAAGATTCAGGGAAGCCTTGAAGTCTAAGCATTTCACGAGGAGTTAATCTTCTTACGCCATTTACAAGTAGGTAATTGTGAGACGCACCTGCTCTTAAAGCACATGAATAATCATAAGAACTTATATGACCCGCTTTATTTTCATGCCATATTGAAACTTTATATTTAGACTTATGTGATTTCAATCTTTTTTCCCTAATTTTTTCCGAAACATAATATTTTTTATCTACTTCTTTTTCTAAAATATCTTCAAGGGTTAATCTATGTGTATAGGGTTGAGGCCAATTAAATAAAATAGGTTTATAATAGCCAATAATTATTACTCTTTCTCTTTTTTGAGGCAAACCATAATCAAGAGCATTAAGGACCTTATAATCAACAAAATATCCTAATTCTTTAAGAACGCGTAAAATAGTTTTTAAAGTTCTTCCTTTATCGTGTCCGACTAACATCTTAACATTTTCAAGAATGAATGCTTTCGGTTTTTTTGCTGATAGAATTCTTGCAATATCAAAAAAAAGTGTTCCTCGCGTATCTTCAAAGCCTTTTTTTTGTCCTATTATACTAAAAGGTTGGCAAGGAAAACCTGCAAAGAGGACATCATGATCTGGAATATCATTTTCATTAATTTTTGTAATATCGCCGGCAGGATAATCGCCAAAATTAGCGTAATATGCTTCACGAGCATATTTATCTATATCACTTGAAAAAACACAATTAGGATTTATTGAATATTTTTTAAAAGCTTGCTCGGCTGCAAATCGAAAACCACCAATTCCACAAAATAAGTCAATAAATTTTATTTCCATATTCTATTACCAGGTTTATTTTTGTTTAGGTGTGTAATATAATTAAAATTTATATGAAATAAAAGATTAAAGGTATACGTTTGTACAAAATGCTAATTTTGCATAAGCCTTATAACGACAAAGCTCACCTGCCGCTATGGAGCGCCAGCGGAATAGCGGTCAGGTGCAGCGCTTTGTTGTGTGGTTATATTATTCTGAATAAATTCTCTCATCATTCTTATA
>CAZDXJ010000120.1:0-2962 GCA_964509475.1 uncultured Methylococcaceae bacterium
TGAACCCCAACAACAGCTATTTTCAAAATCCGCAACCGTGACCGCGTGAAGTATAACTCAGTTGAAAAACAATGAAACAAAGTTTATGAAAAAAATCAAGGTGTTATTTATTTGTATGGGAAATATTTGCCGTTCGCCGACGGCGCAAGGCGTGTTTTCAAAGTTAATTGAAGAGTGGCAATTGCATGAAAAATTCAAAATTGATTCTGCCGGAACACACGCTTATCATATTGGTGAAGAGCCCGATCTGCGGGCACAAAAAGCGGCACAGGAGCGGGGTATCCGGTTAAAGCATTTGCGGGCGCGTAAGGTTGAAGCCAACGATTTTTCAGTGTTCGATCATTTGCTGGTTATGGATGCGGATAATTATCGTCATATTGTCAGGCAGTGTCCGAAGCAGCATCGGCATAAAGTCGCTTATTTTCTTGATTATGCACCGCATTTGCCGGTTCGGGAAGTGCCCGATCCTTATTATGGCGGCGATAGGGGGTTTGAACGGGTTCTGGATATGATTGAACAGGCATCGATTGGTTTTTTGGATAAATTGAAACAGACAGGAGAAATCTAATGAAAAAATTTGTGTTATTAACGAGTTATCTGCTTATATTGTTGTTGTCATTTAATGGGGCTCAGGCGCAGGGCGAAGGCAAGGTCAGTCATGTCGTGTTAGTTTGGCTGAAACAACCGGGAAATGCCGAAATGCGTAAGCAATTCATTGAAAACAGTAAAAAATTAAATAAACTACCGGGTGTGATCAATCGCCATGTTGGGGTTGTTAAGCCCAGTAAGCGGGCGATTGTCGATGATACCTTCGATGTGGCTGTAACCGTTACCCTGAAAAATCAGGCTACTCTGGATGCTTATATGAAGGCACCGTTACATAAAAAAATAGTTGCTGAAAAACTCAAGCCTCTGATTAATCGTGTTGTCGTTTATGATTTTGTCAGTGAGTAAGCCATTATGAGCATTGTAACGACAACCGTTAATTATCTGGATGATGAAACGGTTCTGGAATGTTTCATTGCTTATGATGAGGCTGTACAAGGACAAAGACCGGTAGTTTTAATCAGCCACGCCTGGGCGGGGCGGGATGCGTTTGTCGAGGAAAAAGCCCACAAACTGGCCGATCTGGGTTATGTCGGAGTCGCATTGGATATGTATGGCAAGGGGGTGTTAGGCCGCAATCCGGAAGAAAATGCCCGGCTCATGCAGCCGTTTATTGATGATCGGCATAAATTACGTCAGCGTATCCTGGCCGCAGTGAGTGCGGTCCGGTTGTTGCCTTGGGCCGACACGGATAAAATTGCCGCGATCGGATTTTGTTTTGGCGGCTTGTGTGTGCTTGATTTGGCGCGTACCGGTATCGATATCAGAGGTGTGGTCAGTTTCCATGGCCTGTTGATGCCACCGGAAAATATTCCAACCGCTGAAATCAAAGCCAAGGTTTTAGTATTACACGGTTTTGACGATCCGATGGTTCCGGTTGAACAGGTCATCGCTTTGCAGCAGGAACTTACCCGGGCCGGGGCGGATTGGCAGTTGCACAGTTATGGCCACACCCTGCATGCATTCACCAATCCGGTGGCGAATGATCCGGATTTTGGTACCGTGTATCAAGCCGATGCTGATCGCCGTTCCTGGCTTAGTATGAGGAACTTTCTGCAGGAAATATTTATGGATTGATGGGAGGGGTACAGGCGCCTGGCGGATTTTCACCATAGTTCCTTAGTCTCCACAATAGTCTGCCGCTAGAGTCGGTGCCGATAAATTCAAGATCACCCCATAAATTGACTGATCCGGAAGGGGCTTCATAGCTGAGAGAGGGTAAAAACAGATCCAGGTTCGTGGCGACAGTGCCCGTGTTTACCTCGCCACAATCTGGTGTGTTCGCGGCTATGCCAACGGTAAAGCCATGCCATTCGTTATGCATGGGGACGGTCCAGCTGATTGATGAAATCAAATCTGAAAACTGAATACTGCCGTGACCTTGTTTACCTTTCAATACATTGCCAGCCAAGGATTTGGACAACGCTGTATCGCTGCCGCCAAAAAAACCGATATCCGAACTTAAGATAGTGAACGGCGTATTGAATTCGTAGCGGGCTTCGCTGTTCTCCTTGCCCAGACTGACAATGGCCAAAACCGGATTATTGACGGGTTCGGAAAAAGTAATGGTATTTGATATGGCGTTACCTCCGATAAGCGCAATAATATCGGCATTGGGCGGAGGGTTGTTGATAAAGCTATTCACATAAGGAGTAGCAGGAATCCAATAATTAATACCGCCCGATGTCTGGGCAAAAAATATTTCTCCAGAGTAATTAATGGCAATGGTCTTATTCAATAGACTGATTTCACCGTTTGCAAAACCTGGTGAACCGGTTTGTGCGATTTTCCAATCTGTCCAGCTAATATTTTCAGCATTGGCGTTAGTGGCAATGGCAACCTTAAAAAAGGTCAGAGTGATAATTTTCAGTGCGTTCATTTCTGTATCCCTGGTTGCAGGTTGAATATCAATCGGTACTGGTCAAAAATTGGACAGTATGAATCGGCAAACGTGCAAATTCTACTGATTATGATTACATTCAATGCACTGATGGGGGTAAATTCATCCTGTTATACTCTGCGCGGTCACGGATGCGGAAAATGAACCGGCCATCAGGGCGCGAAACGGCTGTCACCTGGAATATTTGGATTGCGGGGGCCGGCGGATTGGAGTCCCCAGGCATTACGTGTGAGACGTTCAAAATTCCGCAAGCCCAGCTCTTCCGTGGAAGGGCTGGGCAAGCCTGTCTGCCAACAGGCAGGCGTGGCTGCGTGCAACAAACCTTGTCGGTATTTCAAGCGGTCAGTGACGTGGATGTAATTAAGCACTCAAAATACCGATACGATGTTTGTGGTATCAGCTTGGCTTTGTTGCATAAACCAACAGAATCCCCATATTTCAGAGTATGAAGAGTAA
>CAZDXJ010000121.1:0-2950 GCA_964509475.1 uncultured Methylococcaceae bacterium
TAGAGGAGATAAGTCATGCTTTCAAATGTTCTATTAAAAAGTTGAACATCGCGTTCATGATGTATTCGTCAAGATTGTTTGCACCTGTTCCAAACCCGCCAACACGGCTATAATCATTGGCTTTTTCAAATGACTCTTAAAACCCAAACGTGCAGACACAACGCATTGCCTCAAAACCACCCCAAAACTACGACTGGCGTTATATTCATCAAATCGCACTCAATTATAAAAAGCAGCTGATCGGCGCCCATTTTATCGCTTTATTGGCCGCGATAGCCAGCGTACCGGTTCCCCTGCTGATGCCTATGCTGGTCGATGAAGTGCTATTGGACAAAGCGGGCATTACCGTACACACCATCAATATGTTTTTTCCACCCTCCTGGCAGCAACCTTTGCTTTACCTGACCGTGGTACTGTTATTCAGTTTGTTGCTGCGCATGATCGCGATTATTTTCAACATCATCCAGGCCCGGCAATTTTCAATCATCGCCAAAGAGATCGTTTTTCAAATTCGTAAACAGCTCATCTTGCATCTGCAAACCTTGTCCATGGCCGAATACGAAAGTCTCGGCAGCGGTACCGTGGTGACCCACCTGGTCACCGATCTGGATACCGTGGATAGCTTTATCGGCTCCACCATCAGCAAGCTGCTTATCGCGTTGCTGACCATCATCGGTACCGCCGTTATTTTATTATGGATGCACTGGCAATTGGGTTTATTTATCCTGTTATTGAACCCGATTGTCATTTTGTTTACCCGTATTGTTGGCAAAAAGGTCAAGGAGTTGAAAAACAAGGAAAACAGCGCTTTTGAGATTTTTCAACAGGCTTTAACCGAAACCCTGGAAGCGATACACCAGATTCGTGCCAGCAACCGGGAAAAACATTATTGCCAAAAGCTCATCGAAACAGCGCGTGAAATCAACCATGTCGCTTCCGCCTATGCCTGGAAAAGCGATGCCGGCAATCGTATCAGCTTTTTAATCTTTTTGTTCGGATTTGATATCTTTCGTGCCACCGCCATGCTGATGGTGTTGTATTCGGATTTAAGTATCGGTGAAATGTTGGCGGTTTTTGGCTATCTCTGGTTCATGATGGCGCCGGTACAGGAAATTCTCGGCATACAATACGCATTTTTTGCCGCCAAGGCTGCCCTGCAACGCATCAACCAATTGAATCAATTGAAACGCGAACCCCAATATCCACATCTGGAAAATCCGTTTCGAGGCAAAAAAACCGTGGCAATCCGTATTGAAAACCTGCATTTTCACTACAATAACGATACCGAAGTACTCAATGGCATCGATTTAACGATAAAAGCCGGTGAAAAAGTGGCGCTGGTCGGAGCCAGCGGTGGCGGCAAATCCACCCTGGTGCAAAACCTGATTGGGCTTTATCCTACCAGTCAGGGCATGATTTATTATGATGAGGTTCCGATCAACCGTATCGGCCTGGATGTGATCCGGGAGCATGTGGTTACCGTACTGCAATACCCGATTCTTTTCAATGACACAATCCGGGCGAATCTGAGTATGGGACGCGATGTCAGTGATGACGACTTGTGGCGGGCATTGCGTATTACCCAGCTCAAGGATACGGTACAACAACTCAATGATGGACTGGATACCGTCATTGGCCATCAGGGTATGCGCTTGTCCGGCGGACAAAAACAGCGTATGGCTATTGCCCGCATGATCATTGCAAGACCCAGTGTCGTCATTCTCGATGAAGCCACATCCGCACTGGACAGCGAAACCGAATTTAATCTGCACCAGGCCTTATCGTCCTTTCTCAAAGGTCGCACCACACTGATTGTTGCCCATCGCCTGAGTGCAGTAAGGCAGGCTGATCATGTTTATGTTTTTGAAGAAGGCAAAATCTGTGAACATGGCCGCCATGAAACCTTAATCAAAAATAATGGACTTTACGCCAAGCTCTATGGAGAATACCAGACATGAGCGCACTCAAATATGATTTACATTGTCACTCCACCGCTTCCGATGGCGCCCTGAACCCAACCGAACTCGTCCAACGCGCCAAGGAACACGGTGTGGACGCTTTGTCACTTACGGATCACGACAGTACGGCCGGGATCGCTGAAGCAAAACGCTGCGCTGAATCCGTCAATATCCAACTTATCCCAGGCATTGAACTGTCCAGTACCTGGAACAACAAATGTCTGCATATCATCGGCCTGGACATTGATGCCAATGCCCCTTTGCTCTACACAGGTATCCAGAAAACGCAAAGCACACGTCTGCAACGCGCCCACAAAATCGCTTTGAAACTGGAAAAGAAACATATCCCCGGCGCTTTCGAGGCCGTCCAGAAACAAGCCGGTCAAGGCATGATCACACGCAGCCATTTCGCTGATTTTCTGCTGCATGAAGGTCATGTTATCAATAGACAAGAGGCTTTTGATTATTATCTTGGCAAGGGCAAACCGGCTTTCGTGCAAACCCAATGGCCCGAATTGGAACAAACCGTACACTGGATCACCCAGGCCGGAGGTATCGCGGTATTAGCCCATCCCTTGCGTTATAAACTCACCGCCAGCTGGATGCGCCGCTTGTTGGCCGATTTCAAGGCAATGGGCGGACAAGGACTGGAAGTTATCTCAGGACGCAATAACCCGGATGAAATTCGTACCGCTGCCGATTACGCAAAACGGTTTGCATTGGCCGGTTCCGTGGGTTCGGATTTTCATACCCCCGATAACCCCTGGGTGGAACTCGGGCGTCTGGCAGCGCTGCCGGATGATATTCAGCCAGTCTGGGACTTGTTCGATGCCTCTGTACATGACAAAAATAATGATAGCTACCGGGTTCCATGAATATACTTCACGCGGTCACGGATGCGGATTTTGAAAATAGCTGTTGGGGTTCAAGAGTGTTTTTTATTCCACCCCAAAACACAAGACACAATTTTAAAAAAAATTATTCCATTCACC
>CAZDXJ010000122.1:0-2889 GCA_964509475.1 uncultured Methylococcaceae bacterium
TCGGCCCTGCGCGTCCACGACTTTCTGCAAGACAAGCCCTATCTTTTCATCCCGTCCGCCGCCAAGGCCCTCGGCATTTCCGCCCCGACGGTGACGTCCTCCATCAAACACCTCCAACGCCTGGGCATCGTAACGGAAGTGACGGGCAGGCGACGGGGCCGGCTGTTCGTCTATGCCGACTACCTGCGCATCCTCAACGAAGGCACGGAGCCTCTGGGCGAGAGGGCGAAATAGATTACATGATCCCTTGCTTGTTCTGAGATGGCATCTAACTGTCAGGCGAATACTCTATCTATATCTCTATCTGTACAGACGAAGAAAGCAGCCTAAAGCCTCCTATCCTGGACGTGAAAATTCTCAGGTAAACACCCTATATATACAATTATTGTTTTTCGTGCAGCCTGACTAAACTTTACTAACGACCATGGAAAAAATTTTGCGGTCCGAGCAAGAAATATTCGAAAACTTGGCGGCACTCTGTGTCAAACCAGGCTATGTTCATGCAATTGCTTATTTTTGCTTCCGTGACAACATCATCACATACATTGATGAAGTGTCTGAAGCGGACATGAAAAACATGTCCAGCCCTTCACGTCTGATTCGCACAGAGATCAACACACTAATCGGCCTGATGGTGAAGGCAGACATTGACTGGACATTTCCAACATCGCAAATTTTACAAGAGTACATTGATATAACGGAAAAATTACTCGCAGAACTACATTCAAACATGGAAAGCCTCATATTGGCCGATCTAACAACAGAAGCCATAGATTCTGACACCTTCGACCCATTTGATCGTGGTGAAGCCCTTCGCGAACCGATCTTCTATGGCGGTGAGTCAGCCTACAACTTCCAGTACCTGGACCTCGCGACCAGAAAGTATGCGGCCGATGCAGAATGGCTGCAGACAAATTGTGGCTTCACTATTGACGATGCTCGTGCGGTAGTACTAGCCGTCGAACGCGTTCAGTCGGACCGCTTCGTCGAGATCCGGGAGCGAATGCGCGAACTGCCTCCGGATGAATGGACGATGCTGCCATGTTTTGTCGTGACAGTGGCCGAGGTGGCTGCAAAGGCGGGTATGGCACCCGAACTGGTGGAACGTGTGCTGAGCGCATTCACGCTGCCCGATGGTGAACGCAACAGCGGTTTCGAATCTCTCCACGATTTCAATATGGTTTGCGCGACACCATTATTGCGCATGCCAAGCGGAGAATTTTTGGCTCTGCAGCTTTATGCCCTAGCAGAGGCGATCTATGACACACCCTTCTATTGGATGGGCCAGGACAAAAACTATCTCCCAACGCTGGCGAAACATCGCTGTGATTTCACGGAGAAATTCGTTGCGGAGCGGCTCGCTCTAGTATTTGGCGCGGAACACGTCTACGCGAACGTCGATATTCGGGCATCCAGAGACACCACGGCTGAGATAGATGTACTGGTCGTATGGGGCGACCGTGCGATCGTTGTGCAGGTAAAATCAAAACGACTTACGCTGGAAGCGCGGAAGGGTAATGACCAGGTCCTCCGAGACGATTTCAAGAAAAGCGTTCAGGACGCCTATGACCAGGCCGTGCAGTGTGCACGGTGTCTCGACGACAAGCGGTTCAGGCTAACGACCGCTGACGGTCGCCAAGTCGCGCTACCTTACAAGCTGAAAGAGATCTATATCTTCTGCGTTGTCGGTGACCACTACCCGGCGCTGAGCTTCCAGGCTCGGCAGTTCCTGAAAACCGCAACTATACCCCGCGTACAGCCGCCGCTGGTCATGGATGTTTTCACTATCGATGCCATGACGGAAATGCTGCAGTCGCCACTGCAGTTCCTCAGCTATGTGAATAGGCGGGCCAACTACGCGGATCGGCTATCAGCCTCACAGGAGCTGACGATCTTGGCCTATCACCTGAAGTATAATTTATGGATCAATCCCGGAGTGGATCTGATGTACCTAAGCGATGATTTGTCGGCCGGGCTAGACATTGCCATGGCGGTACGACGTCGGGGAATTTCCGGTGCCGCAACGCCGGACGGCATCCTGACCCGCTTCAACGCGACTACACTCGGGCGCATCGTCAAGGAGATTGAGGCGCGACCGGAGCCGGCAACTATTGATCTTGGCTTCTTCCTGCTGACACTAAGCGAGGACACGATCAAAAGCATTAGTCAGGCAATCAATAGATTGGCAGAACGCGCCAGAGCTATTGGAGAACACAAGGATCTAACATTTGGCTTCAAAACCAGCAAAACTGGTCTTACATTGCATTGCAATGACGATCCTATATCGTTCGCTGTTGCGCGACTACAATTGTATTGCAAACGTCGCAAGTATAAGGAAAGGGCCAGCCAATGGTTTGGGATCTGCATAAACCCAAAGGGACTGAAGGTCCGATTCGGCGTTTCACTATCTTACCCATGGAAGAAAAACGAACTCATGGATGAGGCGACACGTGATATGCAAGCATCATCGCCCGTGGTGGAGGGGCTTAAGGCACTGTTTCGGGGCAAGGGTCGGCAAAAAAAATTGGCCGTAATGAACCCTGCCCCTGCGGTAGCGGGCGCAAATACAAGAAGTGCTGCCTAGGCAAATAAACTAATCGGGTGGCGACACCCCCGACACCCGAGAGAAGAGGCTGATCGGCGCGCTGTGGGAAAAGAGCAGCTCTGGACGCGGGTTGTTCCTGATGGCTGAAAACAATGTCGGCGGAATGGACGTCCGAAAACAGCTTCTAACCAAGATTAGATCGACGTAGACGCTACCTATTTGCTTCCTAAGATGATCTTCTCATCACATTATATATGAAAATCAATATCTTATACCTATATACCGCGCCATTCCTAATCCTGGGGTCGCAGGTTCGAATCCTGCCGGGCGCGCCATCTGCGCGC
>CAZDXJ010000123.1:0-2835 GCA_964509475.1 uncultured Methylococcaceae bacterium
TAGAGAAGATAAGTCATGCTTTCAAATGTTCTATTAAAAAGTTGAACATCGCGTGATAAAGTCTTCTATAGGCATGACCTTCTCCTTTGCTAAATTGCTTTTGTTAAAACAAATTTAGAGGAGATAAGTCATGCTTTCAAATGTTCTATTAAAAAGTTGAACATCGCGTATTTGACTATAAAATAAAGAAAGTGTTGTACACTGATCAAGCCGCTTCCCGTTTTTGCAGAGACTCTTTAGCCAGTTCCGCGATTTCTTCATCGGGATCGTTAATCAGCAATTCCGCGCAATAACCGCGTTTGGCAATAATGTAACGCACGAACTCATTTTCGTCTTTCGCCAATATTTCAATAAGTTCCTTGTCCGAACAATATTGGGCAACAGTTGCTCTGACCCGCCAATGCTTATCGAAGGCAAGGTATTCATGACCGACTTTTTTTCTTGCCACGGCGGTTCTGACCAAGGGTGATTTATCCCTGACCAGTTCATTGAGCGCAAAATGAAAATCGGTCGCTTCAATGCGGATGTATTCATCTTTTTCCCGGATAATATCATCGACAGTGTATGTTTTTCCTGAAAGGGTCAAGCGATCTCTTTGAGCGTTTAGCATGTTTTTCTGTCTCCTGTATCAAAAAGGCTGTATGAATAGATATTTGTAACTATTCAGCGTACTGGCAAAAAGTCCGGTAACGGCTCAGATTGCCCCCGTTTTGCGTCAAATCAAGGCGGAAGGGCGCAGTTTACAGGGGTAAATGAGCACTTCCAACGCAGAGTTGGCGCAAATAAGGGGGTAAGCTGAGTCGTTACAGATATTTTAGTTTAAATTTGCGATATAACCATATAAATTATATCAATATGTGAATCAATCCCACTCGTTGTAAAATTTGATTCCTGAGGTTGAACACAGTCTGTACCGGTAAAATTTATTTCTTGTGCTGAACGGATGATTGGAAGCCGTGTGCCTGCTTTGTTGTGGAATCGTTCCGATGCGCCTGAACAAGAAGCAATGATTGCGTTATACTAACCCCCAGGTTATTTATCAAGCGCAACAGAAGACAGAACAATGGAAGAACTTATCCAGATTATCCAGGCCAATATTCAATATGCTCCTTTGATTATATTCGGTTCCCTGTTATTGGCAGGGCTGAACATACCGGTTTCAGAAGACGCCATGCTGTTTATTTCGGCTATGCTGGCCAGCAGCAATTCAGCTTATCTACCACAGTTGTTCATTGGCGTCTATATGGGTGCTTATCTTTCTGATTTGATCTGTTATAGTCTGGGCAGGATTTTGGGACCCAAGTTATTTGAATTACGCTTTTTCGCCAATATGGTTCCGCCGGAAAGAATTGACAAGATTCATCGCTATTATGAACAATATGGCATCATTACGCTGATTATTGGCCGCTTTATCCCTTTTGGCGTGCGTAATGGATTATTCCTGACGGCAGGTTTGGGGCAAATGGATTTTGTCAAATTCGCGCTCGCTGATCTTCTGGCTTGCACGATTTCCACAATTACTTTTTTTACCTTGTATTACAATTATGGCGAGAATGTGATTGACTACGTAAAAGAAGGTAATTTAATTTTATTCTCTGCTGTTGCAATTGCAATCGGTGTTTATTTTTACAGAAAAAAACAGGCTGAAAAGTCCGGAAATTTATAAGTACCTTGAGGATCGTGGTTTTTCGCAGGGCAGATTTGTAGGTTCTTGAAAACAAGCTGTTTATTCAGCCAAATGTTTGCAACCGGAAGCCTGTCTGCCAACAGGCAGGCGTGGCCGCGTGCAATAAACCTTGTCGGTATTTCAAGCGGTCAATGACATCCCTGTCACTGGATTCCGCCAGTCCGTAGCGGAATGACGGGCGGGTTCGCGTCATTCCGGCAGGGATTGGCTGGAATCCAGGCCCAGGGATGGGCATCCGGCAAGCCCAGCTCTTCCGTGGAAGGGCTGGGCAAGCCGCCTGCCAACAGCGCCCAATTGCCCGATCATTTTCCGCCTTCATAACCGTGCGGAGTGTAAAAACACTCTTGAACCCCAACAACAGCTATTTTCAAAATCCTCAACCGTGACCGCGTGAAGTATTAATGTCGGTGCCGGTATATTCAATCTCAAGCCAGGCTGAGCTTTTTTCCTTTTTAAGCGCTTCCAGCTTGGTATGAATCTCATCAAGCGTCCCAACAATGCGTATCAACTTTTGAAAACACGGAACAGGTATTTCCTGAATCGAAGGCACAGTTTGGTTAAATTTAACGATAATAACCTTTTTATCCTGTTTTGCTTCACCAAAGCCCATCGGATCGGCGAGCCTGAATAACGGATGTGTTCCGTAAAAAGATATTGCACTTTTGCATCCTCGCCATCAATGACGAGGTATCACAAGGTGCTGGATAAAGTTCCTGTGCCCGATTACTGGGCGTGCTGGTATCAAACACATCACCGGCAACCAGCAGCGCATCGACTTTTTCATCTTTAATGGTCTGAGCCAGCCAGTCCAGAAACGCTGAAAATTCATCATAGCGTTTTTTGCCGTAAAGGGAGTGACCGAGATGCCAGTCTGAGGTGAGGCATTGTTTTCAATATCCATATGAGGACTGATGGCTTTAGCCATCGTGACTTTTCACTGCCAACAACTTGCCAGCCTTTTGGAGCCAGTGCCAGTGAACCACCTTTATAAACCGCATCCGCCAATTTTTCCCATGTGCCACAAATCGCATCATTGTCATAGCTGTTTAAAACAGCATCTTTTGCATTCGGATAGGCTTTTTTAATTGCTTGAATTATTCCACCCCAAAACACAAGACACAATTTTAAAAAAATTATTCCATTCACCT
>CAZDXJ010000124.1:0-2817 GCA_964509475.1 uncultured Methylococcaceae bacterium
GGAGCCTGCCGCGCCCCGTGGCATAGACCTCACGAATCTCTTCCGGCGTCGAAACAATCTCTCCGCCGCCTGGGAAATCCGGTGCCGGCAAAACCTCCAGGATTTCATCCAGGGAAATCGAGGGCTTTTTGATCATCGCGCACACAGCCTGCGCGACTTCCTCAAGATTGTGTGGCGGAATCTCGGTAGCCATGCCGACAGCGATTCCTGACACCGGATTGAGGAGCACATGCGGCAATTGCGCCGGGAGACAGACAGGCTCTTCCAGGGTGCCGTCATAATTCTCCTTGAAATCGACCGTGCCGGCATCGATTTCATCGAGCAAAATGGAAATGTAAGGGAAGCTCTGATCAAGCCCAAACTTATTGGGACTGAACGAAGATTTCCGGAAATAGTTTCCTCTTAATAAATAATCAACCCGTATTCTGGCGGTTTCCCTCCATTTTCCCGTTTCAATAGGATACGCCGCCTCTATCAACTCACGCCCATACACCACTTTCGATCATAATTCGCAACTGCATGACCATTTTTTCTATTTCATGCAGGCCCGCCAGGGGAATCCTGCAATCCGATCCAGGCAAAATTCCACTGACCGGGACGGATTTTGCTGCATCGACGTTCCTCGAGGGCTATAGTCGAGGGAGATAAAAATGCCATAACGGAGTGGAAGTAAACGATGGCTATTCAACTCTTCGGGCCGGTTGCAAATGCTTGGTTGTTAGTGGGGATGTTGATCACTTTTCCAATCCCCCTGGAGGCCCAGACAGGGGTACACGCGCTTTCTGGTCAAATGGGCAGGCGGATAGAGCTGGCCGAGGCCACACATCAGATCCAGGTGGATGGAGAAACCATCAGGGAACTCGATTTGGTTCTCGCCTTGTATGAACAAGCATCCTTCCAGCCGCTTTGGGGGGAGGCGGAGAATGTTCGCACCCTAATGCGCTGGATCGAGCGGGCATGGGCGGAAGGGCTGACGCCTGACGATTATCACCATCGTCTCTTGAAGCAAAATCTCGATCCGAACTCACCGCTGCCGGAGCAGAAAATCGATCGGGACTTGTTACTGTCCGATGCTTTGATGCAATTGATCCTGCATCTTAGAACCGGCAAGGTGGACCCCAAGCGATTGTTCAGGGAATGGAATTATGAGCCCGATTGGACAAGGTTTCCTACCATAGCTGAAATTTTGAAAGCCCTCCGGGAGGGCAGGATAGATCATTTGCTTGCCGATCAATTGCCCACCGCTTTGTTCTATGCGGGGCTTCGGGAGGGGCTCGAACGTTACAGAGAAATCCTTGGGCAAGGTGGTTGGCAAAGAATATCTCGCGGAACCACGCTGCATCCGGGGGACCAGAATGAAAGGGTGGTACAGTTACGAAAAAGATTGCTCATGAGCGGAGATTTGCAAACCACCCCGGAAGGCCCGCCTTCCGACCTCTACGACTTGGAATTGGAGCAGGCAGTGCGGCATTTTCAATATCGTCATCTCTTGGAAGTGGATGGATTGGTAGGGCGCAAGACCCTGCTTGCCCTGAATGTGCCGGTGGAAAAGAAGATCCAGCAAATCAGGATCAACATGGAGCGCCTGCGCTGGCTCAACCATGGCATTCCGGACGAATTCATCGCCGTCGATCTGGCGGGCTTCGAGATCGCTCATTGGCTGGGCGAAGAGATTACCTGGTCCAGTGCTGTACAGGTGGGCGAGCCATACTGGCAGACGCCTATTTTCAAAGACACCATCACCTATCTGGAGATCAATCCCGCCTGGACGGTGCCAATGTCGATTACCCGCAAGGAACTGGCTCCTCAACTGTTGCGAAATCCACTGCCGTTCCTGGAAAAAAAATGACATGGAATTACTGACTTACGCAGGGCGACCGGTGGATCCCCACACAGTTGACTGGTCTTCGCTCAATGCCCGCAGTTTTCCTTATGTGTTGCGTCAACGTCCCGGTCCCAACAATGCATTGGGACGAATCAAATTTATGTTTCCCAACAAGTACCAGGTCTATCTTCATGACACCCCCAGCAAACACCTTTTTTCCAAGGTCAGGAGAGCCTTCAGCCATGGCTGCATCCGGGTGAGCCGGCCTCTCGAACTGGCGGAAATATTGCTGGCCAAAAACAAGGGCGATTGGAGCAGGGCGCGTTTGGAGGCTCTCATTGCTACCAATAAGACCAAAACGGTGATTCTGGAACATCCTATGCCCATATTGATCATGTATCTGACGACTATGCCGAAATCTGAAGATGGACGGGAAAGCCTGCAATTTCGGCCGGATATCTATCATCGCGACGGCAAGGTTCTCAAGGCTCTGGATGGCCCTGTCGTAGAGAAAGGCGCCAAGCTGCTGAGTTTTCACTGAAACGTGATAAAATCCCCACCAGGTTTCCGGAGAGGTGCCGGAGCTGGCCGAACGGGCCTGACTCGAAATCAGGTGTACGCTCGCGCGTACCGAGGGTTCGAATCCCTCCCTCTCCGCCATTTTCAATCAAGGCACCGGGGTCATTCGATCCTTGTGCCTTTTTTATGGTGAGGCGCTGACAGAGGGAGGGATGAGAACCCGGCAAGAGGGTTCGACAAAAACGTCTGGAACGTTTTTGAACGCGCGTCAGCGCGGCCCCGCCGGGGCGAGGGCAGGGACAGCCCGAGTAATCCCTCCCTCTCCGCCATTTTCAATCAAGGCACCGGGGTCATTCGATCCCTGTGCCTTTCCTTGCCCTTTTATTGCTCCATGACGCTGGTGCTCGGTTACGGTAAGCTTGGCCGGTATCTGGGTGGTTGAGTTCCCATGCCGGCCTGAATGGTTTCAAAGT
>CAZDXJ010000125.1:0-2521 GCA_964509475.1 uncultured Methylococcaceae bacterium
TGGTTATCAATGAATGGTTTGAAGCGGCAGCCGTCAGTTTTTTGTTTTCCCTGTCGTTAGCCATTGAAAGCTGGAGTATCGGACGTGCCCGTCATGCAGTGGAAGCGTTACTGGATTTGGCGCCATCAGCCGTTATTATCAAGGATAAAAACGGACAGGAAAGCACTGTAGCGGCAGCGGAAGTTGATGTTGGAACGCTGTTTATTGTCAAACCGGGTGGCAAAATCCCTCTGGATGGCGAGGTGCATACAGGTACCAGTTCGGTTAATCAGGCGCCTATCACCGGTGAAAGTATCCCCGTGACGAAACAGGTTGGTGATGAGGTTTTTGCCGGTACTATTAATGGCGAGGCCGTGCTGGAAATAAAGGCAACGAAACCTGCATCTGATACTACATTGGCACATATTATTCGTTTGGTGGAAGAGGCTCACAGTAAACGCGCTGAAGTTGAACAATGGGTGGAAAGGTTTGCCCACATTTATACGCCGCTAGTGATGTTATTGTCGCTGGTTGTTTTTATTGTTCCGCCTTTGTTGTTGGCAGGCGATTGGAGTGACTGGTTTTATCGTGCCCTGGTATTGTTGGTTATTGCTTGTCCCTGTGCGCTGGTTATTTCAACACCGGTCAGCATTGTTGCTGCTTTAGCCTGTGCCGCCCGACAAGGTATCTTGATAAAAGGTGGTATTTATATAGAAATACCCGCTCATCTTGAAGCCATAGCGTTTGATAAAACCGGCACATTGACTTGTGGCGACCCGACAGTGACCGGTATCTACCCTTTTAATAATCATAATGATCAGGAGTTACTCAGTCGGGCCGCAGCACTGGAATCACGTAGTCATCATCCTTTGTCCAAAGCTATTTTAGACTATGCGGAGCATCAGGGAATTGCGGTTGCCAGCGCTGACAATGTGACCGTTTTGCCGGGCAAAGGTGTTACCGGACTTTTTAACGGCGCTGATTTTTGGCTTGGGTCGCGACGCTATCTGTTAGAACGCAATCAGGAAACCCCGGAAATCAGCGAACAGGCAATCGCATTGGAAGCAACTGGACAAACCGTTATTGCCATTGGCAATGACCAGCATGTTTGTGGCTTGATTGCTTTGGCCGATCAGCCAAGGCCGGGAATACAGGCACTCCTGTTGACGCTTAAACAATGCGGCATAAAACAACTGGCAATGTTGACGGGTGACAATCAGGTGACTGCGGAAAATATAGCTTCACAAATTGGATTAGATAAGGTTTATGCTGAATTGTTACCGGCAGACAAGGTTGATGTTATCAGTCAGATGGTTGACCAATACGGTCAGGTGGCAATGGTCGGTGATGGTATTAATGATGCGCCGGCTTTGGGTCGAGCCAGTCTTGGTATTGCCATGGGGGTAATGGGATCGGATGCTGCTATAGAAACAGCCGATATTGCTTTAATGGGGGATGATCTTTCCAAGTTGCCTTGGCTGATCAGACATTCAAAAAGAACTTTGAGGATTATCCGGCAGAATATCATTTTTGCACTTACCCTGAAAGCTGTCTTTGCCATTCTAGCTTTTGCAGGACTGGCAACGCTATGGGAAGCCATTGCAGCCGATATGGGCGCTTCATTATTGGTAGTTGCTAATGGTCTACGATTACTCAAGGCTAAAAAAATATCATGAAGCGGATACGGAGACTTTTGGTCTTTAATACGAAAAATGTAGTTCATTTATCGGTAACTACTTAGCGTATATATACCTATGGAATCGCTGATTTATTAGCGATTCCTGTGGCATTCAGTCACTTAATCAAGAAGACGCGGAGAATAGCCCGTGTAGGTTTGAATGTGAATTCTATGTCACTTACACTTCTGCCGCAACTTACTGATATTGAATACTTTTCGTTCAATTAATTATGCTGAGTAATCACGTTTATCGTCATTTAAAATTCTGCTAGGGATGTGCAGATAATGTCGCGAATTCATAAACTATATGGAGCAAGCTTATGTGCATGGATACTCGATGACAGCGCCTGTTCGACAGGAGCCTAAATTTCAAGTGTTATTAAGAAGATAAATTAAGAAGATAAATCGGATTTTTATTATATTAATTAAAGTTTTTAAAAATAAATGGCGGAGAAGCAGGGATTCGAACCCTGGGAGGGCTACAAACCCTCAACGGTTTTCAAGACCGCCGCTTTCGACCACTCAGCCACCTCTCCGTAAGGGCTGCTATATTAGCCTAATCCATTATGATTATCAAGTACTGGTGGGCGTGTTTTTTAATTTATAGACAGACGCTTTTGCCAGATACGTTATTGCTGTTGTTGAATTATGAGTATATTTAGGTTCTTAAGACGGTAACTGTTCTGTAACCTGTGTCATAGTGGAATCACGGAGTTAGGTGTAAGTAAATAGATGGGCCTTACGACAAAAAGACATTATTTATTACTCTTTAAAAGGATACCACCATGCTAGACCAGATAGAGGGATTTGACTTATTCAAACAGGCTGGAGGCGCTGCTTTATGAAAGTGACAAAGGTTTTGTT